>NZ_CP014844.1:4379641-4619440 GCF_001598055.1 Cupriavidus nantongensis
AAAGATCTTCGCCTTGCCCTCGCGCTTGGCGGCGTCGTCGAGCGGGGTCTGGTACAGCGCCACCAGCCGGTCGCGCGTGCCCAGCAGCAGCGCGCGGAACTGCTGGCGCCGGGCATCGTACTGGCGATAGCTGGTACGCGCGTCCTCCGACGCATCCTGGTCCAGCCAGCGCTCCACGCCGGCCGCTTCGACCGCGGTGGCGAAGGACTCGTTGAACGCGGTGTCGTTGCGCACGTACACCACCTGGTGCGCCAGTTCATGGAAGATCAGCCGCGCCAGCTCGCCCTCGGGCAGGTAGACGAAGGTGTTGAGCAGCGGGTCGTCGAAATAGCCCAGCGTCGAATAGGCGGGGACGCCGGCCACATAGGTTTCGAGCCCGTCGCGGCGCAGGCCTTGCGCGTACTGCTCGGCGTCGGACTGGGCGTAGTAGCCGCGGTAGCTGATGCAGCCGACGATGGGGAAGCACCACTTGCGCAGCTCCATCGACAGCTCGGGCGTGGCGAACACGCTCCATACCACATAGGGCCGGTGCAGGTTGGCGTAGCGGCGGTAGCTGCCGTTGTCGGGCAGCTTCAGCTCGCGCGAGGCGAAGTCGCGCATGCGGCCGGCCAGCGCCAGCCGCTGGGCCAGGCGCGCATCGTTGGCGTCGCGCGCGCTGGCGATGGCATCGGTCAGCGGCTGCGCCTGCGCCATCACGCCAAGATGGCCGCCGATCGACTGCGCGTAGTAGCCGACCGCCTCGCATCCCGCCGTCAGCAGCACCAGGGCCGACAGCGCCGCCGCCCCAACGAGTGCCGCCCAGCCGCGGCGGCCGCGCGGCCGCGTCATGCCGCCTCGGCTGCCCCTTGCGCGCAGGCTTCGACCTGCACCAGGCAGTCGTAGAACACCGGCGCGCGGCCCAGGTCGGTCAGGCGCTGGCTGGTCAGCTCGTTGGCGTTCTTGCCGTCGGGCGCGAGCTTCTTCCACCAGATCGACAGCCCCACCACCAGGCCGCGCCGGGCGCGGTCGGTCACGCGCGCGCGTGCCACCATGCTGCCGCGGTCATTGAAGGCGCGCACCAGCGCGCCGTGCACGATGCCGCGCTCGGCGGCGTCGGCCGGATGGATGTCCAGGTGCGGCTCGCCCTCGGTGGCGCGCAGGCTGTCGACGTTGACGAACGAGCTGTTGAGGAAATTGCGCGCCGGCGGCGAGATCATCGCCAGCGGATAGCGCGCCGCCAGTTCGGGCGCGGTCTGCGGCGCCTCGTACTGCGGCACGTAGTCGGGCAGCGGATCGAAGCCGTCGCGCGCCATCGGCTCCGAATAGAACTGGCACTTGCCCGATGGTGTCGGGAAGCCGCCCTCGGCGAACGGCGCCGCCGGCAGCGCCAGCTTCTGCCAGCCCTGCGCTTTCAGCGAATCCCAGCTGATGCCGGCCGCGCGCGCATCGTCCGGCAGGATCGCCTGCGCGGCGATGGCCTCGTCGCTGTCGGCAAAGCAGGACTCGGTAAAGCCCATGCGCTGCGCCAGCCGGCGAAAGATCTCGGTGTTGGGCAGGGCCTCGCCCAGCGGCGCGATGGCGGCGTTGTTGGCGAGGAAATAGGTATGGCCGTAGGCCTTGTGTACGTCGGTGTGCTCGAGCTGCGTGGTCGCGGGCAGGATGATGTCGGCATAGTCGGCGGTGTCGGTGCGGAAATGCTCCAGCACCACCGTGAACAGGTCCTCGCGCGCGAAGCCCGCGGCGACCTTGCCGGACTCCGGCGCCACCGCCACCGGGTTGCTGTTGTAGACCACCACCGCCTCGATGCGCGGCGCGCCGGGCGCGCCCTCGGCCAGCAAGGCATCGCCGATGGTGCTCATGTTGACCAGGCGCGGCAGCTGCTGCGGCCATCCGGGCAGCAGGTCCGGCCGCTGCAGCGCGGCTTCGTTGACCGGGAAGAAACCCGAGGTCGACAGCTGCAGCCCGCCCGCCGGATGGCGCCACGCGCCCACCAGCGACGGCAGGCACGCCACCGCGCGCACCGCCTGGCCGCCGCCGTGCACCCGCTGCATGCCGTAGTTCAGCCGGATCGCCACCGGCTGGCGCTCGCGCACCGCCTGCTGGCCGTAGAGGCCGGCCAGCCATTCGATGTCCTCGACCGGGATGCCGCAGATCTCGGCGGCGCGCGCCGGCGGATAGGCCTGCGCGCGCTCGCGCAGCGCCTCGAAGCCCACGGTATGGCGTTCGATGTAGTCGTGGTCGAGCAGGCCGTCGCGGATCAGCACATGGATC
Organism: Cupriavidus nantongensis; assembly: GCF_001598055.1. Taxonomy (NCBI): domain Bacteria; kingdom Pseudomonadati; phylum Pseudomonadota; class Betaproteobacteria; order Burkholderiales; family Burkholderiaceae; genus Cupriavidus; species Cupriavidus nantongensis. The sequence goes on from NZ_CP014844.1 coordinate 4,381,892, forward strand.
ATCGCCAGCGCCAGCGCGCCGTCGGTGCCGGGCATCGGCGCGATATGGCGGTGGCACTTCTCGGCGCTGAGCGAGCGGTACGGGTCGATCGCCACCAGCGTGGCGCCGCGCCGCTTGGCCTCCTGTGCGCGGGTCCAGAAGTGCAGGTTAGAGGCAATCGGGTTGCCGCCCCAGATGATCACCAGCCTGGCATCGACCACGTGCTCCATGTCCATGCCCACGCTGGCGCCGTAGGTGTAGCGCAGCGCGGTGGCGCCGGCGCTGGCGCAGATGGTGCGGTCCAGCCGCGACGCGCCCAGCTTGTTGAAGAAGCGCGCGGCCATGCTCTCGCCCTGCACCAGCCCCATGGTGCCGGCATAGCTGTACGGCACGATCGCCTGCGGATCGCGCACGGCGATCGCCTGCAGGCGCGTGGCGATGATATCGAGCGCCTCATCCCACGAGATCGGCGTGAACTTGCCCTCGCCCTTCTTGCCGACGCGCTTCATCGGCGTCAGCAGGCGGTCCGGGTGGTAGGTGCGCTCGGTGTAGCGCGACACCTTGGTGCAGAGCACGCCCTGCGTGCCGGGATGGTCGGGATCGCCCGCTACCTTGACGGCGCGGCCGTCCTCGACGGTGACGAGCAAGGCACAAGTATCGGGGCAGTCATGCGGGCAGGCGGCGCGGACGATGCGGGAAGCCATGGGGTCTCCGGGCGGGGGCTGTGTTGTTTTCGTTCGGTCGTACGGAACGGGAGATGCCGGCGCAGGCCGCGGATGGCGGTACCTGCGTCGCGCCGGCCGGCGGCGCATTCCCCCGGGCGTGCGGGGCGACGGCGGGGAGTATCTCGTCCCGATTGTATTCGATTATGATGTGCCGGCGCGCTCGCGGCACAGACCGGGACGCGCACCATGCCGCACGATCCAGCAGCTCGCCGGCGCAGACCGGCCAACGCGGCGAACGGGTAACCGAACCATCATTCGCGGGGGGTTTATGTCTTTCCGATCCGGGGTCAACGGCCGGCTTGCCGGCCTGCTGGTGGCGTGCGCCATCGGCACGGGCGGCGCGTCCTGCGCCGCCTGGGCGGCGAACACCGCAACCACTACTGCCACATCCGAGCAAGGCGTCACCGCCGACACCATCCTGCTGGGCCAGTCCGCCGCGCTGACGGGCCCGACCGCCGTACTCGGCAAGCAGATGAACTCGGGCGCGCGGCTGTATTTCGACCACATCAACCAGCAGGGCGGCATCCACGGGCGCAAGATCCGGCTCGAGGCGCTCGACGACTACTACGAGCCCGAACCGGCGGCCAAGAACACCAAGAAGCTGATCGAAGAGGATCGCGTCTTCGCCCTGTTCGGCTATGTCGGCACGCCCACCAGCCAGGCCGCACTGCCGCTGGCGATCCAAGCCAGGGTGCCGTTCTTCGGCCCGTACACCGGCGCGCAGTCGCTGCGCGAGCCGCGCAGCCGCTACGTGTTCCATGTGCGCGCCGGCTACAACGAGGAAACCGCGGCCATCGTGCGCCAGATCCAGACCACCGGGCTCAAGCGCGTGGCCGTGGTCTACAACGAGGATGCCTACGGCAAGGCCGGCCTGGACGGGCTCGAGCGCGCGCTCAAGGCCGCGCCCGACAGCGGCGTGCAGATCGTCGCGCGCGAGCCGGTGGTGCGCAACACGACTGAGATCGGCGACGCCATGCAGGGCTCGATGAAGGCGAAGCCCGACGCGGTGGTGATGATCAGCGCCTACCGCACCGCCGGCGCGTTCGTGAAGGAAGCGCTGCGCCGCGGCTATAACGGCCAGTTCTACAACGTGTCCTTCGTCGGCACGCAGGCGCTGGCCAATGTGGTGGGCGCGCAGGGCAGCGGCGTGATCATCTCGCAGGTGATGCCCCACCCGGGCAACGCCACGCTGCCGATCGTGCGCGAATACCTGCGGCTGCTGCAGGCCGCGGGCAAGCCCAGCGAATTCGACTACGCCAGCATCGAGGGCTTCATCGCCGCCAAGACCTTCACCGAAGGCCTGCGCCGCGCGGGCAAGGACCTGACGCGCGAGAAGCTGGTGACTGCGCTGGAATCGATGCGCAACTACGACCTGGGCGGGTTTATCGTCAACTTCACGCCGGAGAACCATGTCGGCTCGAAGTTCGTGGAGATGACGATCATCAATTCCAAGGGGCAGGTGATTCGGTGAAGCGCGCCCCCGCGATTTGCAGGCCTTATTTCATGTCATTCAGGTGGCATGCCGAGAACCGCAGCGGCGCAATCTCCTTGAGCAGCGGCTGCTCTTCGCGGCAACGCGGCATCGCGTGCGGGCAGCGCGGATGGAAATGGCAGCCGCTCGGCGGATGCAGCGGCGACGGAATCTCGCCGCGGATCGCGACGTAGGTCTTGCGCGCTACCTCCAGCTTGGGCGCCTCCGCCAGCAGCGCCTGCGTATAGGGATGGTTGGGCGCGGCGAACACGTCTTCGGTCGGCGCGGATTCGACCACCCGTCCCAGGTACATGATCACCACCCGGTCGCTGATGTGCTTGACCACGCCCAGGTCGTGGCTGATGAACAGGTAGGTCAGGTTCAGCTCTTCGCGCAGGCGCATGAACAGGTTCAGCACCTGGGCCTGGATCGATACGTCGAGCGCCGCCACCGATTCGTCGCAGACCAGGAACTCGGGCTTCACCGCGAGCGCGCGCGCAATGCCGATGCGCGCGCGCTGGCCACCGGAAAACTGGTGCGGGAAGCGGCGCAGCACAGTCGGGTCCATGCCCACGCGCACCAGCATGTCCTCGACATAGCCCTTCTGCGCGCCGCGTCCGACCATGCCGTGCACCACCGGCGCCTCGCCGACGATGTCGAGCACGCGCAGGCGCGGGTTCAGCGACGCATACGGATCCTGGAAGATCATCTGGATCGCCAGCTGCTTTTCGCGGCGCTTGTCGGGCGGCAGGTGGTCCAGGTTGGTGCCGCGCCACAGCCGTTCGCCCTCGGTCAGCGAGTGCAGGCCCACGGCCATGCGGCCGAGCGTGGACTTGCCGCATCCGGATTCGCCCACCAGCCCCACCACCTCGCCGGCGCGGATGCTCAGGTCGACGCGGTCGACCGCATGCACCACCTCTTCGCGAGCATGCGCGCCGAACAGGTTGGCGATGCGCGCGGCGGCATCGAGCGACTTGACGAAGCGCTTGGACACGCCGCGCAGTTCGAGGATCGGCGCAGCGGGCGTGGCGCCTTCTGCTTCGGCCGGTGCGGCCGGTTCGGTCATCGGGCGGGATTGCAGTGCAGTGGCGTTCATGCCGCCTCCTGGTTGGCCAGCACCGGATGGAAGCAGCGCAGGCGGCGCCCGTCCGCGGCGGTTTCCAGCGGGGGTTCGGTCTTGCAGGCCGCGGTCGCATAGGGACAGCGCTCGCGGAACGAGCAGCCGCCCGGCAGGTTCAGCAGCGATGGCGTCATGCCCGGGATCTGCCGCAGCGGCGCGCCGCGCGGATTGCGCGACGGCGCCGAGCTGATCAGCCCGTGCGTGTAGGGATGCTCGGGGTGCTCCAGCACCTGGCGCACGTCGCCGGCCTCGACGATCTTGCCGGCATACATCACGCAGACCGAATCGGCCAGCCCCGCCACCACCGACAGATCGTGCGTGATCCAGATCAGCGCCGTGCCGGATTCGCGGCACAGGGTCTGCATCTCGTACAGGATCTGGCCCTGGATGGTCACGTCGAGCGCCGTGGTCGGTTCGTCGGCAATGATCAGGTCGGGCTTGTTCAGCAGCGCCGTGGCGATCGCCACGCGCTGGCGCATGCCGCCCGAGAACTGGTGCGGATAGGCCTGCAGGCGCTCGTCCGGCGACGGAATGCCGACCCGCGCCAGCGCATTGCGCGCGCGCTCGCGCGCCACCGCCTTGCTTACGTTCTCATGCGCCAGCACCGCCTCGATCATCTGCGTATCGATGCGCAGCACCGGGTTCAGCGTCATCATCGGATCCTGGAAGATCATCGCGATGCGGTTGCCGCGCACGTCGCGCTGCTGCGCCGGCGTAAGCGCGCGCAGGTCGCGCGTGACGCCGTCGCGGCTGGTCAGCGCGATGCGGCCGTCGACGATCTTCCCGGGCGGGTCGATCAGGCCCATGATCGAATAGCCGGTCATGGACTTGCCCGAGCCGGACTCGCCCACCAGCCCCATGATCTCGCCGCGGCCCACGGTGAAGGACACGTCGTCGACGGCCCGGGCGATGCCGCCGCGCGTATAGAAATGCGTTTTCAGGTGTTCGACCACCAGCGTCGGTTGTGCCATCTTGCGCTTCCGGTTATTGCGTCTGCAGGCGCGGGTTCAGCACATCGCGCAGCTGGTCGGCGACCAGGTTCATCGCCACGATGGTGACCACCAGCGCAATGCCCGGGAAGAAGCTAATCCAGTACTTGCCCGACAGCATGTACTGCTGGCCGTTGGAAATCAGCGAACCCAGCGACGGCTCGGTGATCGGCACGCCCAGCCCGAGGAACGACAGCGTCGCCTCCAGCGTGATCGCCGAGGCCACCTGCAGCGCCGCGATCACGATCAGTGGCGGCAGGCAGTTGGGCAACAGGTGGCGGAACATGATGCGGGCGGGCGGCAGGCCCAGGCAGGTGGCGGCCTCGATGTACTCCTTGCGCCGTTCGACCAGCGCGGCGCTGCGCGTGGTGCGCGCGTAGTAGGCCCACTGCACCGCCACCAGCGCGATCACGATATTGCCCAGCCCCGGGCGCAGGAAGGCCAGCAGGATCAGCGCCAGCAGGATCGGCGGGAACGACAGCTGCAGGTCCGCCACGCGCATGATGAAGGCCTCGGTGCGTCCGCCCAGGAAACCGGCCAGCAGCCCGAGCGTGGCGCCTAGCAGCAGCGCGATCAGGGTGCTGACCACGCCCACGCCGATGCTGATGCGCAACCCGTACATCACCGCCGACAGGATGTCGCGGCCCTGCTCGTCCGAGCCCAGCAGGAAGGTCATGCCGCTGCCGGCCTGCTCGCCCGGCGCCAGGCGCGCGTCGAGCACGTCCAGCGTGGCCAGGTCATACGGGTTCTGCGGCGCCAGCCACGGCGCGAAGATGGCGATCAGGATGATCGTCACCAGCGTGGCCAGCCCCGCCACGGCGATCTTGCTGGCGAAGAACTCGGCGGCAAAGCGTCGCCAGGGGGATTGCTCGCGCGCCGCGGCGCGCGGCGGCGTCTTGTCTTCGGGTTCGACGGTGACTGCGGTCATGGCTCAGCCCTTGTTATCGGCAATGCGCACGCGTGGATCGAGCATGCTGTAGATGATGTCCACCACCAGGTTGATCAGGATGAACAGCGTCACGATCACCATCAGGTAGGCGACGATCACCGGCCGGTCCAACAGCTGGATCGAATCGATGATGAGCTTGCCCATGCCGGGCCAGGCGAAGATGGTCTCGGTCACGATTGCAAAGGCGATGATCGAGCCGAACTGCAGCGCGATCACGGTGACGATGGGAATCAGGATGTTCTTCAGCACATGCACGCCGACGATGCGGGTGTTGGACAGCCCCTTGGCGCGCGCGAACTTGACGTAGTCCTGCAGCATCGCCTCTTGCGTGCCGGCGCGCGTGAGCCGGATCACCATGGCGATGTTGAGCAGCGACAGCGTCACGGCCGGCAGGATCAGGTGGCGGATGCCATCGGCGGTCAGGAAGCTGAGCGGGATGCCCAGCACGCGCACGGTCTCGCCGCGGCCGTTGGACGGCAGCCAGCCCAGCTGCACCGCGAACACCATGATCAGCATCAGCCCGACCCAGAAGGTGGGCAGCGAGAAACCCAGGATCGACACCGTCATGATCGACTTGCCGGCAATGCCCTTGGGCCGCAGCCCGGCCCACAGGCCCAGCGGGATGCCCAGCACGATCGCCAGCAGGATCGCGCAGACCGCCAGCTCCATGGTTGCCGGCATGCGCTCGAAGATCAGCTTGAGCGCCGGCGTGCCATGCGCGAACGAGGTACCGAGGTTGCCTTGCAGCGCGTTCTGCAGGAACACCCAGTACTGCTCCCACAGCGGCTTGTCCAGGCCCAGCGCCGCGATGGTGCGCTTGATGTCCTCCTGGTCGGCCTGCGGGTTGATCAGGATGTCGACGGGATTGCCGATGGCAAAGACGCCGAGGAAAACCAGCAGCGACATGACGAAGAGCACGACCACGCTCTGCATCAGGCGCCGGATGATAAAGACCAGCATATTCAGACCACTATCCTTTCGCGCGCGAATGCGCACGCCGCCCGGGAGCGCGATGCGCTTCCAGGCGGCGCGGCAGCCATGCGCGGCACCGCGAACTCAGCAGCAGGCAGCCTGCTTACCGGGGGCTTGACTTACTGGGGCTTGAAATTATGCGCGTACGTGCGCTCGTCGGTGCGCGGCACGTAGACGATGCCCTTCTGCGTGGCCCAGGTGGTCACCTGCTGGTGGATCGGGATGATACCGCCATCGTTGATCGCGATCGCGGTGGCTTCCTGCAGCAGCTTGGAGCGCTCGGTGTCGTCCACCGTCGACAGCGCCTTTTCCAGCACCACATCCATCTTCGGGTTGCAGTACTCGCCCCAGTTGGTGGTGCCGAAGCCCTTCTTGCTGTCTTCGCATGCCAGCAGCGCGCGCAGCGGCGAGCTGACCTCGCCGGTCTGCGCGCCCCAGCCGAGCAGGCCGAACGACCACTCGTGCTTGATGCCCTTGGACGAGTACGTCGCCATCGGCATGCCCTCGACCTTGGTCGAGATGCCGATGCGGGTCAGGTTCTGCGCGATGGTCTGCGCGATCTTCTCGTCGTTGACGTAGCGGTTGTTGGGCGTGTGCAGCGTCACGCCGAAGCCATTGGGGAAGCCGGCCTCGGCCAGCAGCTTCTTGGCGCCCTCGGGGTCGTACTTGACCGTCTTCAGGTTGGGGTTGTAGCCGAACAGCGTGGGCGGCACCAGGTTGTTGGTTGGCTCGGACAGGCCTTCCATCAGCCGGTCCTTGATGCCCTGCCGGTTGATCGCCATGCTGATGGCATTGCGCACGCGCGTGTCCTTCAGCGGGTTCTTGTCCAGCGGCGCGCCTTCCTTGGTGGTGACGTAAGGCGACTTGTCGCGCTTGGCATCGAAATACAGGTAGATCACGCGATGCGAGATCTTGGAGAAGAACGCCAGCTTGGGATCCTTGCGCACCTTGGGCAGGTCGGGCGTGGGCACGTTCTCGATGGCCTGCACATCGCCCGACAGCAGCGCCGCCAGGCGCGTCGCCGGGTTGGGGATAAAGCGCAGCGTGACCTTGTCCCAGGCCGGCTTGTTGCCCCAGTAATCGTTGTTGCGCACCAGCTCGACCCGGTCGTCGCGCGCATAGCTGACGAACTTGAACGGGCCAGTGCCGATCATGCCCTTGCCCTGCGCAAAGTCATCCGAGCCCAGGCCCTGCGTGGCCTTCTTCTGCACGATGAAGATCGACGTCAGGTCGTTCAGCATCAGCGGATACGGCTGGCTGGTGGTGAGCTGGATGGTGTGCTTGTCGATGATCTTCTTGTTGACGATCGCCTTGGTGTAGACGTCGAACTTGCCCGGGCTGTTCTGGATCGTGGCGGGGCGGTCGAGCGACCAGATCACGTCCTCGGCGGTCAGCTCGGAGCCGTCGTGGAACTTCACGCCCTTGCGGATCTTGAATTCCCAGGTGAGGTTGTTGACCAGCTTCCACGACTCGGCCAGGCCCGGGATGATGCGGCTGTCCGGGTCCATCTTGGTCAGCGAGTCGAAGATATGCTCGGAAACGTTGATGTTGGAGAACAGGTTGTAGAAGTGCGGATCCATCGAGGTCGGCGGCGAACTCATGGTCAGTTTGAGGTCCGCAGCCTGGGCGGTGCCGGCCAGCGCAAGGCCAAGGGCCCCCGCCACCGCGACCGCGCCAATTGCCTTCTTGAAAGTGCGAAGGGACATCGCGCAATTCTCCCTGTAGGAAGTGAAGCAGACGTTTTAGGATCGGCAATGCGCGCGCGCAGCGGGTCACGAGCGGCGCTGCTTTTTGGTGCGATGGGGCATCACAAAGCGACGGTATTGCCGGCCGGGCACTTCAAGCATGAACTGTTCCAGCAGTGCACATGCCACGGCAATGCGGGGAAACCCACCCGCGCCGGCATATTGCACTGCGCCAACGCGGCGAGCGCGCAGCAAATCGCCGCGTTTTGGCGCTTTCGCGACTGGCATCGTATGATCCGGGTATCCCATTGCTAACGCCTTCGACCCCAAGGCCGCCCGGCATCATGAAGCTGATCCCCGAAATCCTGCAGGCACAAGCCGAAATCCGCGCGATCCGGCGCGACATCCACGCCCATCCCGAACTCTGCTTCGAAGAACAGCGCACCGCCGACGTGGTCGCGCGCAACCTCGAAGCGTGGGGCATCGAAGTCCACCGCGGGCTCGGCACCACCGGCCTGGTTGGTGTGATCCGCAATGGCAGCAGCTCGCGCACCATCGGCCTGCGCGCCGACATGGACGCGCTGCCGCTGCAGGAAGCCAATACCTTCGAGCACCGCTCGCAGCACGTCGGCAAGATGCACGCGTGCGGCCATGACGGCCACACCGCGATGCTGCTCGGCGCGGCGCGCTACCTGGCGCAGCACAAGCCCTTCGACGGCACCGTGCACCTGATCTTCCAGCCGGCCGAGGAAGGCGGCGGCGGCGCGCGCGAGATGATCAAGGACGGCCTGTTCGAGCGCTTTCCGTGCGACGCGGTGTTCGGCGTGCACAACTGGCCGGGCATGCCGATGGGCGCCTTCGGCACACGCGCGGGTCCGCTGATGGCATCGAGCAACGAGTTCCGCATCGTCGTGCGCGGCAAGGGCGCGCATGCGGCCATGCCCAACAACGGCAACGACCCGGTATTCACCGCGGCGCAGATCGTGTCGGCGCTGCAGGGCATCATCACGCGCAACAAGCGCCCGATCGATACCGCGGTGATCTCGGTGACGCAGTTCCATGCCGGCGATGCCACCAACATCGTGCCGGACCAGGCCTGGATCGGCGGTACCGTGCGTACCTTCACGGTGCCGGTGCTCGACCTGATCGAGCGGCGCATGGAAGAGGTGGCGCGCGCGGTGGCGGCGGCATTCGACTGCACCGTCGAATACGAATTCCACCGCAACTACCCGCCCACCATCAACAGCGAGGCCGAAACCGGCTTTGCCGCCACGGTCGCCGCCGAGCTGGTCGGCGCGGACAACGTCGACAGCAACGTCGAGCCCACCATGGGCGCCGAGGATTTCTCGTTCATGCTGCAGCACAGGCCCGGCTGCTATCTGTTCCTCGGCAATGGCGACGGCGGCCATCGCGACGCCGGTCATGGCCTCGGGCCTTGCATGCTGCACAACCCCAGCTACGATTTCAACGACGAACTGCTGCCGGTCGGCTCGACCTTCTTCGTGCGGCTGGTGGAGAAGTGGCTCGCACCTGCCTGATGGCAGGTAGCTGATGGCATAGACCCGAGCGTGCCCGAGCACGCCTGCCTGAGCAGGGCAATACGATCACAAAGGGGAGCTTCGGCGATGGGGCGTTCGGCGCTGGATCGCGAGACCGCGCGCAGCTTTGCGCGCGTGGCGCTGGAGAATATCCTGCGCCGTTATCCGTACAAGCTGGACCACATGATGGCGGGCGCCGGCGATCTCGCCGGACCGGCCGCCTGGCATCCGGTGTTTTGCGGCAGCTACGACTGGCACTCCAGCGTGCATATGCACTGGCTGCTGGTGCGGCTGCTGGCACTGCATCCGGACCTCGAGGAAGCGCCGCGCATCCGCGCCATGCTGGACGCCCAGTTGCGGCCGGACGCGATGGCCGCCGAACTCGCGTATTTCCGCCGGCACGACTCACGCACCTTCGAGCGCCCCTACGGCTGGGGCTGGATGCTGAAGCTGCAAGCGGAACTGCTGGCGCTGGCACGGCACGACCCGCATGCCAGCGTCTGGGCCGAAGCCTGCGCGCCGCTGGCCTCGCATCTATCGCAGCAACTGGCGGAATTCCTTGATGCGGCAGCGTTCCCGGTGCGCACCGGCACCCACTACAACAGCGCCTTCGCGCTGGTCATGGCGCTGGCCTATGCGCGCACGCACCAGGACCTGGCCCTGCGGCGCGCCATCGTACGGCGCGCCCACCGCTGGTTCGGCCACGACCAGAAGTATCCGGCCCGCTACGAGCCCGGCGGCGACGAGTTCCTGTCCGGTGGGCTGACCGAAGCCGTGCTGATGCACGCGGTGATGGACGGTTGCGCGTTCTCGGAGTGGTGGGAGCTGTTCGTGCCGGGCCAGGCCGAACTGGCCAACTGGCTGACACCGGTGACGGTGACCAACCGCAACGATCCCAAGGCCGCACACCTGGACGGACTGAACCTGTCGCGCGCCTGGTGCTGGCGCCTGCTGGAACCCGCCCTGCCCGATCCGCTGCGGCCGCTGGCGATCCGTGCGTGGTCGGACCATATCGAGGCGTCGCTGCCCCAGGCGGTGGAGGGCGAGTATGTGTCCACGCACTGGCTGGCCTCGTTCGCGGTGCTCGCGCTGGCCGAACCGATCGGCGGCTGAGGGCGCCGCCGGCGCGGCAACCTAGTCCAGCGCGATGTCGCCGTACCAGGCTTCGGCCTTGCTCTTGGTATTGTCGGTATCGGTCATGATGCCGACCGCGATGACGCGGCCGGGGTCAGTGCCGAACGCCTTGCGATAGTCTGCGCGCAGATCTCGCTCGTGGCAACGCCACTCATTGGCGTGCTTCATGCCGCTATCGACCACGATCATGCGCACACGATCGGTGTGCGGGTTCTTCACCACCGCGCCTTCCGCGCGCTGGCCGCCCCAGATATACATCAGCGTGGCGTACGGCATCTCGCGCCCGGTGGTCAGCCGCGCCATCTCGTACATCAACTGGTCCTTGAGCGGCAGCGCGCCCTTGTCGCCGTCAAAGGCGACGAACAGCCGCAGCGGCGAATCCTCGCGCGGGCCATGGCTGTTGTCGGCGTTGCGGATGATGCCGCTGGTCTTCCAGGTCCAGCGCACCATGCCGGCATCGCGCTCGCGCAGCGGCACATAAAGTCCGGAGGCCGAACTGTCGGCCTTGGCGTGCACCACGACACGCTGATCGACCTCGGCCAGCGTGTAAGTGGTGGGAGTCTTGTTGCGGTTGATGGTCCACGGGTGCCAGCCTACAGGCAGCCGGTCGCCGCGAGGTGAAACCGAAAACAGCGGCAACCTGGCGAGGGTGGCCGGCGAGGCCTCGGCGGGTTCGCCATCGTCCCCTGCTTCGGCATCCGCTGCCAGGGTGTTGGCAGCGGCCAGGGCGTCGGGTTCAGGGACTGCGGTCTCGGCCTGCGCGGCGGCGTGGGCCGCCATGCGCGCTGTGAAGGCCTGGCAATCGATGGCGGAGCTGGAGGCGGCAGGGACGGCCAAAGCCGGTTGTCCTTGCGGGGCGGAAGATTCAGGGGGAGTGGAAGCGCACCCTGCCAGCAGAAGCGCGCTGGCGGCGCCAGTCGAAACCAGCCGAAACATCTTGGCCGTCATGTAACCCCTCGAAACCCGAAATCGCGGGCCCGCTCTGTCGGCATCGGCCCGCTCTATTGCTCACTGCTTGCTGCAAACGCGTGTTGCAACCGCCTTCGTGCCACCCGTTGGCACTTGAGGGTCGAACATAGCAGAAGGCGGACCGGGCAGGAATGCGCCGCGACCCGCAATGCGGCATGAAAACAACGGGGGATCGGGGTGCCGGCGTTACGGCAATGGCGAGCGCAGCATTTTGGCCGCGCCAAAGACAAAACCCCTCGCAGCACACGCTGTCGAGGGGTTTTGCACAATAAGAGCCTGGCGATGACCTACTTTCACACGGGAATCCGCACTATCATCGGCGCGGAGCTGTTTCACGGTCCTGTTCGGGATGGGAAGGGGTGGTTCCGGCTCGCTATGGTCACCAGGCATGAGGGGTTGTGACGCTGGGGTTGAGGCCAGCATCACGAATCGGGATGTAGTGTTGGTTGTGCGTGTATCGAGGCACAAGGCGACGCTCAACCAGGTGAAACACACTGGTTATAGGATCAAGCCTTACGGGCAATTAGTACTGGTTAGCTTAACGCATTACTGCGCTTCCACACCCAGCCTATCAACGTCCTGGTCTCGAACGACCCTTCAAGGAGGTCAAGCCTCCAGGGAATCCTCATCTTCAGGCGAGTTTCCCGCTTAGATGCTTTCAGCGGTTATCTCTTCCGTACATAGCTACCCTGCGATGCCTCTGGCGAGACAACAGGTACACCAGCGGTACGTCCACTCCGGTCCTCTCGTACTAGGAGCAGCCCCCGTCAAGATTCCAACGCCCACGGCAGATAGGGACCAAACTGTCTCACGACGTTTTAAACCCAGCTCACGTACCTCTTTAAATGGCGAACAGCCATACCCTTGGGACCGGCTACAGCCCCAGGATGAGATGAGCCGACATCGAGGTGCCAAACACCGCCGTCGATATGAACTCTTGGGCGGTATCAGCCTGTTATCCCCAGAGTACCTTTTATCCGTTGAGCGATGGCCCTTCCATTCAGAACCACCGGATCACTATGTCCTGCTTTCGCACCTGCTCGACTTGTCGGTCTCGCAGTTAAGCACGCTTTTGCCATTGCACTTTAGGTACGATGTCCGACCGTACCAAGCGTACCTTCGAACTCCTCCGTTACACTTTGGGAGGAGACCGCCCCAGTCAAACTGCCTACCATGCACTGTCCCCGACCCGGATTCACGGGCCAAGGTTAGAACCTCAAACAAACCAGGGTGGTATTTCAAGGACGGCTCCACGTGAACTGGCGTCCACGCTTCAAAGCCTCCCACCTATCCTACACAGATCGGTTCAAAGTCCAATGCAAAGCTACAGTAAAGGTTCATGGGGTCTTTCCGTCTAGCCGCGGGGAGATTGCATCATCACAAACACTTCAACTTCGCTGAGTCTCGGGAGGAGACAGTGTGGCCATCGTTACGCCATTCGTGCAGGTCGGAACTTACCCGACAAGGAATTTCGCTACCTTAGGACCGTTATAGTTACGGCCGCCGTTTACCGGGACTTCAATCAAGAGCTTGCACCCCATCATTTAATCTTCCGGCACCGGGCAGGCGTCACACCCTATACGTCCACTTTCGTGTTTGCAGAGTGCTGTGTTTTTATTAAACAGTCGCAGCCACCATTTTATTGCAACCCCTTCACCCTTCTGGCGCAGGCCAGTCAAGCTACCAGGGCGTACCTTATCCCGAAGTTACGGTACCAATTTGCCGAGTTCCTTCTCCCGAGTTCTCTCAAGCGCCTTAGAATACTCATCTCGCCCACCTGTGTCGGTTTGCGGTACGGTCTCGTATGACTGAAGCTTAGAGGCTTTTCTTGGAACCACTTCCAATTGCTTCGCAGCACTAGGCCGCTCGCCCCGTAGCCTTGAATTACGCGCCCGGATTTGCCTAAGCGCCTTCTCCACTACAGGGACCGGGACTTCCAACACCCGGAGAACCTTCCGCGATCCGTCCCCCCATCGCATCATACGACGGTGCAGGAATATTAACCTGCTTCCCATCAGCTACGCATCTCTGCCTCGCCTTAGGGGCCGACTCACCCTACGCCGATGAACGTTGCGTAGGAAACCTTGGGCTTACGGCGAGGGGGCCTTTCACCCCCTTTATCGCTACTCATGTCAGCATTCGCACTTCTGATACCTCCAGCATCCTTTACAAGACACCTTCACAGGCTTACAGAACGCTCTCCTACCACGCGTGCGCTCCTTTAAATCCACTAGCACGACCACCAGCGATCATTGTTGGTGGCTTTGTCGATGCTGCGCATCGACAAGCTTGGTGCACTTAAAGGAACGCACGCGTCCGCAGCTTCGGTGACTGGGGCTGCTTCTAAGCCAACCTCCTGACTGTTTTAGCCTTCCCACTTCGTTTCCCACTTAGCCAATCTTTGGGACCTTAGCTGGCGGTCTGGGTTGTTTCCCTCTTGACACCGGACGTTAGCACCCGATGTCTGTCTCCCGTGATTGCACTCTTCGGTATTCGGAGTTTGCTATGGCGGGGTAATCAGCAATAGACCCCCCAACCATGACAGTGCTCTACCCCCGAAGGTGAGACACGAGGCACTACCTAAATAGTTTTCGGAGAGAACCAGCTATTTCCAGATTTGTTTAGCCTTTCACCCCTATCCACAGCTCATCCCCTAACTTTTCAACGTTAGTGGGTTCGGTCCTCCAGTACGTGTTACCGCACCTTCAACCTGGCCATGGATAGATCATCTGGTTTCGGGTCTACACCCAGCGACTCAACGCCCTGTTCGGACTCGCTTTCGCTACGCCTTCCCTAACCGGTTAAGCTTGCCACTGAATGTAAGTCGCTGACCCATTATACAAAAGGTACGCCGTCACCCCCGAAAGGGCTCCGACTGTTTGTATGCATGCGGTTTCAGGATCTATTTCACTCCCCTCCCGGGGTTCTTTTCGCCTTTCCCTCACGGTACTGGTTCACTATCGGTCGATCACGAGTATTTAGCCTTGGAGGATGGTCCCCCCATCTTCAGACAGGATTTCACGTGTCCCGCCCTACTTGTCGTACACCTAGTTCCACAATCGTGTTTTCGCATACAGGGCTATCACCTGCTATGGCCGGGCTTTCCATCCCGTTCTGCTAACACCACTGCTAAAGAGTACAAGGCTGTTCCCATTTCGTTCGCCACTACTTTGGGAATCTCGGTTGATTTCTGTTCCTGCAGCTACTTAGATGTTTCAGTTCGCCGCGTTCGCTTCCCACACCTATGGATTCAGTGTGGGATGACCCATACGGGCCGGGTTTCCCCATTCGGACATCTCCGGATCAAAGCTCGTTTGCCAGCTCCCCGAAGCTTTTCGCAGGCTACCGCGTCCTTCATCGCCTGTGATCGCCAAGGCATCCACCACATGCACTTGTTCGCTTGACCCTATAACAAGTGTGTCTCATCGACACGCTCACTACAGGTTGAGTTCTCGCATTTGTGCCGTATTCCAAGTCATCTTTCGATCACTTTAAAATACATTTGGTTGATACAATCACAACCCGGTATCGCGTTCAACTACTGTGCTTCTCATCAAAGCACCGCGACACCTTTACTACATCCCATATTGTTAAAGAACAGCCGATCCGCAGGTCAGACCCGCGCTCGCTTGGCAATGCCAAATGCAAACGCTCAAAGCTTAAGCGCTTGCATTTGGCCATCTGGCCTTAACCAACAAACTACCGATAAGTGTGGACGCTCAACGTTGGCTGCACGCTCTGAAAGGAGGTGATCCAGCCGCACCTTCCGATACGGCTACCTTGTTACGACTTCACCCCAGTCATGAACCCTGCCGTGGTAATCGCCCTCCTTGCGGTTAGGCTAACTACTTCTGGCAAAACCCACTCCCATGGTGTGACGGGCGGTGTGTACAAGACCCGGGAACGTATTCACCGCGGCATGCTGATCCGCGATTACTAGCGATTCCAGCTTCACGTAGTCGAGTTGCAGACTACGATCCGGACTACGATGCGTTTTCTGGGATTAGCTCCCCCTCGCGGGTTGGCAACCCTCTGTACGCACCATTGTATGACGTGTGAAGCCCTACCCATAAGGGCCATGAGGACTTGACGTCATCCCCACCTTCCTCCGGTTTGTCACCGGCAGTCTCTCTAGAGTGCCCTTTCGTAGCAACTAGAGACAAGGGTTGCGCTCGTTGCGGGACTTAACCCAACATCTCACGACACGAGCTGACGACAGCCATGCAGCACCTGTGTCCACTTTCCCTTTCGGGCACCTGATGCATCTCTGCTTCGTTAGTGGCATGTCAAGGGTAGGTAAGGTTTTTCGCGTTGCATCGAATTAATCCACATCATCCACCGCTTGTGCGGGTCCCCGTCAATTCCTTTGAGTTTTAATCTTGCGACCGTACTCCCCAGGCGGTCAACTTCACGCGTTAGCTACGTTACTGAAGAAATGAATCCCCAACAACTAGTTGACATCGTTTAGGGCGTGGACTACCAGGGTATCTAATCCTGTTTGCTCCCCACGCTTTCGTGCATGAGCGTCAGTCACGTCCCAGGGGGCTGCCTTCGCCATCGGTATTCCTCCACATCTCTACGCATTTCACTGCTACACGTGGAATTCTACCCCCCTCTGACGCACTCTAGCCTGACAGTCACAAGCGCCATTCCCAGGTTGAGCCCGGGGATTTCACGCCTGTCTTATCAAACCGCCTGCGCACGCTTTACGCCCAGTAATTCCGATTAACGCTCGCACCCTACGTATTACCGCGGCTGCTGGCACGTAGTTAGCCGGTGCTTATTCTTCCGGTACCGTCATCGACCCGAGGTATTAGCCCAGGCCATTTCTTTCCGGACAAAAGTGCTTTACAACCCGAAGGCCTTCTTCACACACGCGGCATTGCTGGATCAGGGTTGCCCCCATTGTCCAAAATTCCCCACTGCTGCCTCCCGTAGGAGTCTGGGCCGTGTCTCAGTCCCAGTGTGGCTGATCGTCCTCTCAGACCAGCTACTGATCGTCGCCTTGGTAGGCCTTTACCCCACCAACTAGCTAATCAGACATCGGCCGCTCCTATCGCGCGAGGCCGTTACCGGTCCCCCGCTTTCACCCTCGGGTCGTATGCGGTATTAGCTAATCTTTCGACTAGTTATCCCCCACGACAGGGCACGTTCCGATGTATTACTCACCCGTCGCCGCCGATATCTTCTTGCCCACGCTGCTGGCCACAGGCGGAGCCTGCCTGGCCGGATTGCTCGCGGTGGCGTGGGTCCAGCGGATCAACCTGCTGCGGCCAGCAGTGCTGATTACGTTCGGACTGGTGATCGGGTTGCTTGGGGCAATGTTCGCGTGGTTGCAGCATGCGCCGCCCGAGCAGGTCGGCACCGTGACGGCGCTGGCTGGCGCCGGTTTCATCCTGTCCCTGATCACCCTCTTCCTGATTTGCGGGGCGCTGCGCCGGATCAATGTGTATGAGGCGTTTATCGATGGTGCCAAGGAAGGCTTCGGCGTCGCGGTGCAGATCATTCCCTATCTGGTTGCGATCCTGATCGCCATTGGCCTGTTCCGCGCCGCGGGCTGCATGGACGTGCTGATGAGCTGGCTGATGCACGGCTTCGCGATGCTGGGCGTCAATACCGATTTTGTCCCGGCGCTGCCGGTCGGGCTGATGAAGATCCTTTCCGGCGCGGGTGCGCGCGGCTTGGGCCGGTTTCGCCGCCCTTGCAACACCTTTGTCACGGCGATGCGCTAAACGTTCCCGCGGTTCCCGCGTAAGGCCTTGAACGGCAAAGGGAAATCGCCTCGGCTGGTGACGAAAACGGAGCAATATCCCTGCTCGCCCCTCGGGTATTCCCTGATTCCAGCGTTTAACGGTGCTGGAAATTCGGGCTGCGCTTCTCGACAAAGGCGGCCATGCCCTCTTTCTGGTCTTCGGTGGCGAAGGTGGCGTGGAACAGGCGGCGCTCGAAGTGCACGCCCTCTGCCAGCGTGGTCTCGTAGGCGGCGTTGACCGACTCCTTGATCATCATGACCACCGGCAGCGAAAACCCGGCGATGGTCTCGGCCGCCGCCAGCACCTCGTCCAGCAGCTTGTCGGCGGGCACCACGCGCGACACCAGGCCGGAGCGCTCGGCTTCGGCGGCGTCCATCATGCGCGAAGTCAGGCACAGGTCCATCGCCTTGGCCTTGGAAACCGCGCGCGGCAGCCGCTGCGTGCCACCCGCGCCGGGCATGGTGCCGAGCTTGACCTCGGGCTGGCCGAACTTGGCCGAGTCCGCCGCGATGACGATGTCGCACATCATCGCCAGTTCGCAGCCGCCACCCAGCGCATAGCCGGCCACGCCCGCGATCACCGGCTTGCGGATCTTGCGGATGGTTTCCCAGTTGCGGGTGATGTAGTCGCCCTTGTAGACGTCCATGAAAGAGTACTTGGCCATCATGCCGATATCGGCGCCGGCGGCGAAGGCACGCTCGCTGCCGGTGATGACGATGGCGCCGATACCTTCATCCTGGTCGAACGCGGTCAGCGCGGCGCCCAGTTCATCCATCAGCGCATCATTGAGCGCATTCAGGGCCTTCGGGCGGTTCAGCGTGACCAGGCCAACGCGGCCGCGGGTCTCGACCAGGATGTTTTCGTACGGCATGTCTTCTCCTATCTGTGTGTGGTCAGGCGGATGGCATGGCGCCACCGGCTGCGGGCTATTCTGCCATCGGTTGCGGCGTGACGCCGCCGGCTAGAGCATGTGCGCCAGGAATTCACGGGTGCGCGCGTGGGCCGGCGCGCCGAACACCTCGCCCGGCGGGCCTTCCTCGAGAATCCGGCCCTCGTCCATGAACACGACGTGGTTCGCCACTTCCCGCGCAAACCCCATTTCATGGGTGACGACGAGCATGGTCATATGCTCCTCCGCCAGTTGACGCATGGTGCGCAGCACCTCGCCGGTCAGTTCCGGGTCCAGCGCGGAAGTGGGCTCGTCGAACAGCATGATGTCCGGTTCCATCGCCAGCGCGCGCGCGATCGCCACGCGCTGCTTCTGGCCGCCGGACAGCCGCGCCGGATAGCTGTCGCGCTTGGCCAGCAGGCCGACCTTGCGCAGCAGTTCCTCGGCCTTGGGGATCACCGCATCGCGCCGCAGCCCCTTGACCGTCACCGGCGCCTCGATGATGTTCTGCAGCACCGTCATGTGCGGAAACAGGTTGAACGACTGGAACACCATGCCCATCTTCCGGCAGATGCGGCGCACTTCGGCGTCCGCCACATAGCGGGCCGCGCCGTCGGGGCCAGCTGCGGCCAGCGTTTCGCCCTCGATGTGCAGGGTGCCGCGGTCGATCACCTCGAGGTGGTTCAGGCAGCGCAGCAAGGTACTCTTGCCCGAGCCCGACGGGCCGATCACCGCGGTGACATCGCCCTTGCGCAAGGTCAGCGAAACGCCGCGCAAGACCTGCAGCGGCCCGAACGACTTGAAGATGTCCCGTGCCGCGATCATGACGCCGGGCGCATCGTGGGAAGGGGCGCCGTTCGGGCTAGTCATCATGTTTGGCATAGCGTTTTTCCAGGTTCTGGAAGAACCAGGTCAGAATCAGCGTCATCACCAGATAAAACAGCGCGGCGACGAGGAAAGGCGTGGTGGTGAAATCGCGCTGCACGATGCCGCGCGCGGTGCGCAGGATGTCGTTGAGCGCCAGCACGTAGATCAGCGAGGTGTCCTTGATCAGCGTAATGGTTTCATTGCTGACCGGCGGCAGCACGCGGCTGACCATCTGCGGCAGCACGACGCGCCGCATGGTCTGGAAATAGGTCATGCCCAGCGCCTTGCTGGCCTCGTACTGGCCGCGGTCGACGGACTTGATGCCGGCGCGGAAGATTTCCGCGAAGTACGCGGCGTAGTTGAGCGCGAACGCCACCACTGCCGCGGGAAAATCAGGCAGCCGCACGCCGATGACCGGCACGAACGGCAGCGCGAAATAGATAAACAGCATCTGCAGCATCAGCGGCGTACCCCGCATCAGCCAGATATAGCCGTTGACCAGGCCGCTCAGCAGCGGCCATGACGAAATGCGTGCCAGTGCCAGCGCAAGCCCGAGCGGCACCGACAGGGCGAGCGTGATGGCGAATAGCGTCAGCGTGACTTTGGCACCCTGCGCCAGCGGCAGCAGAAGAGATAAGACGTAATCCATGCTCGCGCGTACAGAAGGAGGTAAGGCCTCCGGGAAGCCCGCCGAACGGGTCCGGAGTTGGCGTGCCCCTCGCCGCAACCGCGAGGGGTGTCACGCCAGGTCTGGATTACTTGGTGATGTCGGCGCCAAACCACTGGGTGGCGATACGCGCCGCGGTGCCGTCCTGCTTCATCGACGCCAGGGTCTGGTCGAGCTTGCCGAGCAGTTCGGCGTCATCCTTGCGCACGCCGACGCCGTAGTCCTCGGTGCCGAAGTTCTCTTCCAGCACGCGGTATTCGCCGGCACGCTTGCTGATCAGGTAGCGGCCCACCACTTCATCCACCACGATCGCGTCGAGGCGGCCCGCCGACAGGTCCATCAGTGCCGTCACGTTATCGCCGAAGGTCTTCAGTTCCTTCAGGCTCGCGGCAATCTGGCTTTCCTTCTTGATCGCATCCACCGCGCTGCTGCCGTCCTGCGCGCCGACGGTGCGGCCAGCCAGGTCAGCCTTGCCCTTCACCGGCGACTGGGCGCCGACGATGACGATCTGGTGATTGGTCATATAGGGCGCGGTAAAGCTGATGTTCTTCTTGCGCTCTTCGGTGATGGTCAGCCCGTTCCACAGCACGTCGACGCGCTTGCCGTTCAGCTCCGCCTCCTTGGCGCTCCAGTCGATCGGCTTGAATTCGACCGTCATGCCGAGACGGCGGCTGGCCTCCTTGGCCATATCGATATCGAAGCCGACCAGCTCGTTGTTGGCATCGCGGAAACCCATCGGCGGGAAATTGTCGTCCAGGCCCACGATGATCCTGGCGGCGGTATCCGTGCCGGCGGCCGGCGCGGGGGCGGATTCTTTCTTGCCGCACGCGGCGAACAGCGCGACGGACGAGATCAGGAGCAATGCGGCGAACTTCTTCATAGGATTTCCAATACGGATGGGAGAGCGCGCCGGGCTTCGCTTGCGCAGGCCGGCGGGGTTTCAGATTGTTGTTGGCAGCGCGATTATAGAGCGGTGCCGCAAGCCGGCATTGCGGACGGCCGGCATTCGCGCCAATCTCGCGACACCCGCCGGCAAAAATTAATGCTAAGATTTGCCGACCGACTGGTCGGTTTATTTTAGAGGCATCAGCCCGCACCGACCTCACGTAACGGAGACAACCATGCCCCCGACGCCCACGCCCGCTGGCCAGCCGGTCAGCATCGACAGCGGCCCAATCCTGCTGGCCTGGCAGGGGCCGGTCGCGGTCATCACGCTGAATCGTCCCGACAAGCTCAACAGCTTTACCCGCGCCATGCACCAGGCGCTGCAGCAGGCGCTCGACCACGTCGAGGCCGGCGGCGCCCGGGCCCTGCTGCTGACCGGCGCGGGCCGCGGCTTCTGCGCCGGGCAGGACCTGGCCGACCTGGACTTCACCCCCGGGCAGATGACCGACCTGGGCGAACTGATCGATACCTGGTTCAACCCGCTGATCCGCCGCCTGCAAGCGCTGCCGCTGCCGGTGGTGGCGGCGGTCAACGGCACCGCGGCCGGTGCCGGCGCCAACCTGGCGCTGGCCTGCGACATGGTGCTGGCGGCGCGCTCCGCCAGCTTTATCCAGGCCTTCGTCAAGATCGGGCTGGTGCCCGATTCGGGCGGCACCTGGCTGCTGCCGCAGCGCATCGGCATGGCGCGCGCGCTGGGCCTGGCCATGACCGGCGAGCGCCTGAGCGCCGAGGAGGCCGAAACCTGGGGCCTGGTCTGGCAGACCATGGACGATCCGCTGCTGCCGGAACAGGCGCTGGCCCTGGCCACACACCTGGCCGCGCAGCCGACTCGCGCGCTGGCCGCGATCAAGCGCGCCATGTATGCCAGCGCCACCGCCACGCTCGACGCCCAGCTCGATCTGGAGCGCGACCTGCAGCGCGAGCTTGGCCAGTCCGCCGACTATGCCGAGGGGGTCAACGCCTTCCTCGCCAAGCGCGCCCCGCACTTCACCGGCAAGTAGACCGCGGGCCTTGCGCCCGCATCCCCAGACAGGAGACCAGCTTGAAACAGGACCCCCAGGCCCTCGCGGAAGCCGCCGCGGCGGCGATGTATGACGCCGACACCTGCAGCCGCTGGCTGGGCATCACGGTCGACGCGGTGCGGCCGGGCTATGCGCGGCTGACCATGCCGGTGCGCAAGGAATTCCTCAACGGGCACGGCATCTGCCATGGCGGCCTGATGTTTACGCTGGCCGATTCGACCTTCGCTTTTGCCTGCAACAGCCATAACATCAACACCGTGGCGGCCGGCTGCAGCATCGAGTTCCTGCGGCCCGTGCATGGCGGCGACGTGCTCACCGCCGAGGCCACCGAGCAGGTCCTGTCGGGCCGGCACGGCATCTACGATATCCGCGTAACCAATGCCGCGGGCCAGGTGGTGGCGATGTTCCGCGGCAAGTCCGCCCAGATCAAGGGACACGTGGTGCCGCCGCCCGACGCAACTGAAGGCGCCTGAGCCAGCCCTGGCAAGATACTGACGATAAACGCCCCCCCGTGCAGGAGACCCCATGAGCACGCGCCTGACCGATCTGCCCCTGGACCCGATCGAGACCGCCAGCCGCGCCGAGCTGCAGGCCTTGCAGCTGGAGCGCCTGAGATGGTCGCTCCACCACGCCTACGCCAATTCGCCGGTCTACCGGCGCAAGTTCGACGAGGCCGGCGTGCATCCGGACCAGCTGCAATCGCTGGCCGATTTGGCCCGCTTTCCGTTCACCAGCAAGCAGGACCTGC
Organism: Cupriavidus nantongensis; assembly: GCF_001598055.1. Taxonomy (NCBI): domain Bacteria; kingdom Pseudomonadati; phylum Pseudomonadota; class Betaproteobacteria; order Burkholderiales; family Burkholderiaceae; genus Cupriavidus; species Cupriavidus nantongensis. The sequence continues at coordinate 4,404,314 of NZ_CP014844.1, forward strand.
GCGACAACTACCCGTTCGGCATGTTCGCGGTGCCGCAGGACCGCGTGGCGCGCATCCATGCTTCGTCCGGCACCACCGGCAAGCCCACCGTGGTCGGCTACACGCTGCAGGACATCGACAACTGGGCCACGGTGATGGCGCGCTCGATCCGCGCCTCGGGCGCGCGGCGCGGCGACAAGGTGCATATCAGCTACGGCTACGGACTCTTCACCGGCGGTCTGGGCGCGCACTACGGGGTCGAGAAGGCCGGCCTGACCGCGATCCCGTTCGGCGGCGGGCAGACCGAGCGGCAGGTGCAGCTGATCCAGGACTTCAAGCCGGAAGTGATCATGGTGACCCCCAGCTACATGCTGGCGATCGCCGACGAGTTCGAGCGCCAGGGCATCGATCCGGCCAGCACCTCGCTGCGCGTGGGCATCTTCGGCGCCGAGCCGTGGACGCCGGAGATGCGGCTGGCGATCGAGAAGCGCCTGGGCATTTCCGCGGTCGATATCTACGGGCTGTCGGAGGTGATGGGGCCCGGCGTCGCCAACGAATGCGCCGAGACCAAGGATGGTCCCACCATCTGGGAAGACCACTTCTACCCCGAGATCATCGACCCCGACACCGGCGCGGTGCTGCCCGACGGCGAGTTCGGCGAGCTGGTGTTCACCTCGCTGACCAAGGAAGCGATGCCGGTGGTGCGCTACCGTACGCGCGACCTGACCCGGCTGCTGCCGGGCACGGCCCGCGCGGCATTTCGCCGCATGGAGAAGGTCACCGGCCGCACCGACGACATGATGATCGTGCGCGGCGTCAACGTGTTCCCGTCGCAGATCGAGGAACTGATCCTCAGGCACGCCGAGCTGGCGCCGCACTACCAGTGCGTGCTGGCCAGGGAAGGTCACCTCGATACGCTGACGGTGCGGGTCGAATGCGCGCACGGCAGCGACACGGCGCTGGCACACCCCGCGCGCGAGCGGCTCGCGCACGAGATCAAGTCTTATATCGGCGTGACCGCGGGGATCGAGGTGCTGCCGGAGGGCGGGATCGAGCGGTCGGTGGGGAAGGCCAGGCGGATCGTGGATCAGCGCAGGCGCTGAACCTGCTAGCTGCGCGGCATCAGCACCCACATCCTGCCGCCCTGCTTCATCCGTCCGGCGGTCTCGCCGGCGGCATCGCCGGCACCCCAGAAGAAATCCGCACGCACGCCGCCCTTGATGGCGCTGCCGGTATCCTGCGCGAACATCAGGCGCTGGATCGGCTCGGTCGACAGCGGGCGCGTGGTCGACAGGAACACCGGCACGCCCAGCGGGATCGTGGCGGGGTCGACCGCGATCGAGCGCTCCGCGGTCAGCGGCACTCCCAGCGCGCCCACCGGGCCGTCGTTGTTGGGCGGCAGCTCGCGGAAGAAGACAAAGCGCGGGTTGACGTTCAGCATCTCCTCGACCCGGCCCGGGTTGGCGCGCGCCCAGGCCTTGATGCCCTGCATGGTGGCCTGCGCCGGGGTGATCTCGCCGCGGTCGAGCAGCCACTTGCCGAACGAGCGGAACGGCTGGTCGTTGGTGCCGCCGAAGCCCACCCGCATCATGCTGCCATCCGCCATGCGGATGCGGCCCGAGCCCTGGATCTGCAGGAAGGCGGCCTCGACCGCGTCGTCGACCCAGACCAGTTCGTTGCCGCGCATGGCCGGGTTCTGCAGCAGCTCGGCGCGCGCCGGCAGCGGGCGGTTGCCGAACTGCGCCGGCTTGCGGTACAGCGGCACCTGGAACTTGCCCTGGCGCGTGCGCGAGCCATGCAGGATCGGCTCGTAGTAGCCGGTGATCAGGCCGCTGTCGGTGCCGTCGCCGTTGACCACGCGATACGGCTGGAAGTTGCTTTCAAAGTAGGCGCGCATGGCGTTGATGTCGCCGGCATTGACCATCATGCCGGCGGCGCAGGCGCGGCTCCATTCCGCGCGCTTCTTCAGGGCCTGGCAGCTTTGCTGCAGCGCCGGCCAGGCGGCGCGCACGTCATCCTGGGCCCAGCCGCCGATCTCGGCCCAGCTGGCCGCCTGCAGCCGGCCCTTCTGCGACGACGCCGTCGGCGGCGTGGTGCCGGACGGGGTGGTCTCGATGCGCGGCGGCGGGCCGCTCATGCAGCCGGCCAGCAGCACCGCGGCGCCGGCCAGCGCCAGCCAGCCGCGCACGCGGCGCGCCGGCCGGGAAGAAAACTGGGAAAGGTGGGAAACCTGGGGAGTCGGGAAAGCGTCCGCGTATGCCATCTTGCTATTGTTCAAAGTCCTCGAGGCGCGGCCTGCAGGCGCAATCCGCCGGAATGCCCCTACAATGCCACCGTCATTCTCAAACCATCGCCTGCGCCCCCGCGGGCCGCGCTGCATCTGCCATGAGCAAGTTCTTCGAAGCCCATCCCATGCTGCTGTTCGCCCTGGAAGCCGGCGTGGCGCTGTTCCTGCTGATCTTTATCGTGGTCTGGACCATGGGCACGGCGAAAAAGCATCCGCGTCCCACCCGCGCGCCGTCGGAACACCCGTCGCGCCAGCAGCCGGCGCAGGGAGACACGCAAGCGCCGCAGCAGGATCAGGACAACGCACAGCGCCCGTAGGTTCCCGCCGCGCTCAGTGCAGCATGCGCGGCAGCACCAGCGCGAACTCGGGAATCGGCACCTCGAAGCGGTGGCCGTCCTCGGCCACGCAGAAGTATTCGCCCTTCATCGAGCCCACCGGGGTCGAGATCGTGGCCCAGCTGGTGTACTCGAAATGCTCGCCCGGCTTGAGCAGCGGCTGGTGGCCGACCACCCCCAGCCCGGCGACTTCCTGCGTGCCGTTGTCGCTGTCGGTGATGATCCAGTGGCGCGAGATCAGCTGTGCCGCGACTTCGCCGGTATTGTGGATGGTGATGGTGTAGGCGAAGGCATGGCGCCCGCGCTCGGGGTCGGACTGGTCCGGCAGGTACTGGGTGCGCACCGACACGGAGAAGGCGTACTCGCTCATTTGGGCAGGGGCCGGCGGCGGGGTCGGCCGGCAGGGAAATGGGTAGCCGCATTGTGCGGGATGGGCGCGGGTCGGGCAAGAGCACGGCCCCGGCGCGGGCCCGCCGCCGGCCGGACGCGATCGCCCCGGGCGGGCGTAGAATAGCGGTCTTTCAACGCCGTACGGCACGCCGCCAGCGGCGATAACAGCATTCCCCGCACTCCCCGCATTCACCGCGTCGCCACCATGACCCAGCCCACCTTCCGTATCGCCCCTTCCATCCTGTCCGCCGACTTTGCCCGCCTGGGCGAGGAAGTGCGCCGCGTGACCGAGGCCGGCGCCGACTGGATCCACTTCGACGTGATGGACAACCATTACGTGCCCAACCTGACCGTGGGCCCGCTGGTGTGCGAGGCGATCCGCCCCCACGTGACCGCCCCCATCGACGTGCACCTGATGGTGCGTCCGGTGGACCGGATCATCCCGGACTTTGCCAAGGCCGGCGCCAATATCATCACCTTCCACCCGGAAGCCAGCGAACACGTCGACCGCTCGCTCGCGCTGATCCGCGATCACGGCTGCCAGGCCGGCCTGGTGTTCAACCCGGCCACGCCGCTGCACCACCTGGACCACGTGATGGACCGCCTCGACGTGATCCTGCTGATGTCGGTCAACCCGGGCTTCGGCGGCCAGTCGTTCATCCCCGAGACGCTGAACAAGCTGCGCGCCGTGCGCCAGCGCATCGACGCCTATACCGCGCGCACCGGCCGCACAATCCTGCTGGAAGTCGACGGCGGCGTGAAGGTCGACAACATCGCCGAGATCGCCCGGGCCGGCGCCGACACCTTCGTGGCGGGCTCGGCCGTGTTCGGCAAGCCTGATGCCGACGGCGGCTACCGCGGCATCATCGGCGCGCTGCGCGGCGAACTGGCCAAGGCCGGCCAATGAGCGCGGGCGTGGTGCTGCGCCGCGCCGACTGGCGCGGCATCGAAGGCGTGATCGTCGACCTGGACGGCACCATGGTCGATACCGCGGGCGACTTCCACGCGTCGATCAACGCCATGCTGTTGGCGCTGGGCCGCCAGCATCCCAACCTGGGGCCGGTGGCGCCGATGTCCGAGCAGGAGATCGTCAGCTACGTCGGCAAGGGCTCGGAAAACCTGATCCGGCGCGTGCTCGACGCGCGCTTTTCGCCGCTGCACGCCAACGGCCTGTTTGCCGATGCCTACGCGCTCTACGACCGCGAATACATCCGCATCAACGGCCAGTTCTCGCAGGTCTACCCGGGCGTGCGCGAAGGCCTGGCGGCGATGAAGGCGGCCGGGCTGCGGCTGGCCTGCGTGACCAACAAGCCCTACAGCTTCACCGAGCCGCTGCTGGCCAAGACCGGGCTGGCCCAGTATTTCGAGCTGGTCTATGGCGGCGATGCCTTCCCGCTGCGCAAGCCCGACCCGTTCCCGCTCCTCAAGGTGGCCGATGCCTTCGGGCTCGAGCCGTCGGCGATGGCGGCGCTCGGCGACTCCGAAAACGACGCCCAGGCGGCCCGCGCGGCCGGCATGGGCGTGCTGCTGGTGCCCTATGGCTACAACCATGGCAACCCTGTACAAGGCGTCGACGCCGATGGTATAGTCGACTCCATTGCCCATGCCGCAGCGCTCTTTGCCGCACACTGGGCCGGTCATCGATAGTCCGTCGATCCCGACCAAATCCTGAACTTCAATGTTTCTCAACCGCAAACGCATCTTTTCTGGCAGTGATCGGCAGGCCTGGCCCTGGCGTCGCTGGCGCGCCTCCCAACAGGCGTAAAGTGCGTTCGCGAGTCTGCTGACACGCCTTCGACCAGAAGGCGTCGCCACCACCGGCCCAGGCGACCAGCCATGCCGGGCATCATCACCCAAACCCGCCGAAAGCCAGCGTAGCCATATTTCTCTGCTACGTTTAGCTCAAGAACGCGCCGCGCGCCCTCTTTCCGGCCGTGTGCAGCCTTGTCCGCAAGCTTGCCGCACCACGGTCCGCAACCGGGGCGGAATTCCCTTACGCTCCAGCCAACTCTGCCGACAAGCGGCACCGCGCCAGGCCATTGCCAGCGGCGCGGGCCGAACAAGAGGACCGACATGACCGAACTGGAATTCAAATCGCTGGCCGACCAGGGCTACAACCGCATCCCGCTGATCGCCGAGGCCTTTGCCGACCTGGAAACGCCGCTGTCGCTGTACCTGAAGCTGGCCCAGTCGCAGACCCGCGGGGTCAACACCTTCCTGCTGGAATCGGTGGTGGGCGGCGAGCGCTTCGGCCGCTATTCCTTTATCGGCCTGCATGCCCGCACGCTGCTGCGCGCCTACGGCAACCGCAGCGAGGTGGTGACCGACGGCAAGGTGGTGGAAACCCACGAAGGCAATCCGCTCGACTTCATCGCCGCCTTCGAAAAGCGCTTCAAGGTGGCGCTGCGCCCCGGACTGCCGCGCTTCTGCGGCGGCCTGGCCGGCTACTTCGGCTACGACGCGGTGCGCTATATCGAAAAGAAGCTCGCCAATACCCAGAAGCCCGACGACCTGAACCTGCCCGACATCCAGTTGCTGCTGTGCGAAGAGCTGGCGGTGATCGACAACCTGTCGGGCAAGCTCTACCTGATCGTCTACGCCGACCCGACCACGCCCGAGGCCTACTCGCGCGCGCGCCAGCGCCTGCGCGAGCTGCGCATGAAGCTGCGCCAGCCGGTCGACGTGCCGGTGACCAGCCCGTCGGTGCAGACCGAGGTCTACCGCGAATTCGCCAAGGCCGACTACCTGGCCGCCGTGCACAAGGCCAAGGAGTACATCATGGCCGGCGACATGATGCAGGTGCAGATCGGCCAGCGCCTGGTCAAGCCCTACCGCGACGCGCCGCTGTCGCTGTACCGCGCGCTGCGCTCGCTGAACCCGTCGCCGTACATGTACTTCTACAACTTCGGCGACTTCCAGGTGGTGGGCGCGTCGCCGGAAATCCTGGTGCGCCAGGAAGCGCGCAAGGTGGGCGCCAACGGGGACACCCGCACCGAACACATCGTCACCATCCGCCCGCTGGCCGGCACGCGCCCGCGCGGCAATACGCCGGACAAGGACGCGCAGCTGGCCACCGAGCTGCTCAACGACCCGAAGGAGATCGCCGAGCACGTGATGCTGATCGACCTGGCGCGCAATGACATCGGCCGCATTGCCGAGACCGGTTCGGTCAAGGTCACCGACAAGATGGTGATCGAGAAATACTCGCACGTGCAGCATATCGTCAGCTCGGTCGAAGGCACGCTGCGCGAGGGCATGAGCAACCTCGACGTGCTGCGCGCGACCTTCCCGGCCGGCACGCTGTCGGGCGCGCCCAAGGTCCATGCGATGGAGATTATCGACGAGCTCGAGCCGCGCAAGCGCGGCATCTATGGCGGCGCGGTGGGCTACCTGTCGTTCGGCGGCGAGATGGACCTGGCCATCGCCATCCGCACCGGCATCGTCAAGGACGGCAACCTCTATGTGCAGGCCGCCGCCGGCATCGTCGCCGATTCGGACCCCGAAGCCGAATGGAGGGAAACCGAGGCCAAGGCGCGCGCCGTGATCCGCGCCGCCGAGCAGGTCCAGGATGGCCTGGACTCCGACATCTGAGAGAACAGGAGACAGACGCCATGCTGCTGATGATCGACAACTACGATTCGTTCACTTACAACCTGGTCCAGTACTTCGGCGAACTGGGCGTCGACGTGCGCACCTATCGCAACGACGAGATCACCATCGAAGAGATCGAGGCGATGAAGCCCGACCATATCTGCGTGTCGCCCGGCCCGTGCAGCCCGAAGGAAGCCGGCATCTCGGTGGCAGCGCTGCAGCACTTCGCCGGCAAGATCCCGATGCTGGGCGTGTGCCTGGGCCACCAGGCCATCGGCGAGGCCTTCGGCGGCAAGGTGATCCGCGCCAAGCAGGTGATGCACGGCAAGGTCAGCACCATCGAGACCACACAGCAAGGCGTCTTCGCCGGGCTGCCCAGGCACTTCGACGTGACGCGCTATCATTCGCTGGCGATCGAGCGCGAGACCCTGCCCGATTGCCTGGAGATCACCGCCTGGACCCCGGACGGCGAGATCATGGGCGTGCGCCACAAGACGCTCGCCGTCGAAGGCGTGCAGTTCCATCCCGAGTCGATCCTGTCCGAGCACGGCCATGCGATGCTGGCCAACTTCGTCAAGGCGCCGCGATGAGACTGCTCGACTCCGCGCCTGCCAGCCCCCATCACGCCACCGCCCACACCCCGCAGACTGTCAACGAGAACGCCATGATCACGCCGCAAGAAGCCCTGACGCGCTGCATCGAGCACCGCGAAATCTTCCATGACGAAATGCTGCACCTGATGCGGCAGATCATGCAGGCGCAGATCTCGCCGGTAATGGCCGCCGCGATCCTGACCGGGCTGCGGGTCAAGAAGGAAACCATCGGCGAGATCTCCGCCGCCGCGCAGGTGATGCGCGAGTTCGCCAACAAGGTGCCGGTGAAGGACCGCGAGAACTTCGTCGATATCGTCGGCACCGGCGGCGACGGCTCGCACACCTTCAATATCTCGACCGCGTCCATGTTCGTCGCCGCCGCCGCCGGAGCGAAGATCGCCAAGCACGGCAACCGCGGCGTCAGCTCCAAGTCGGGCAGCGCCGACGTGCTGGAGGCGCTGGGCGTCAACATCATGCTGACGCCCGAGCAGGTCGGCCAGTGCATCGAAGAGACCGGCATCGGCTTCATGTTCGCGCCCACGCACCATCCGGCGATGAAGAACGTCGCGCCGATCCGCAAGGAAATGGGCGTGCGCACCATCTTCAATATCCTGGGGCCGCTGACCAACCCGGCCGATGCGCCCAATATCCTGATGGGCGTGTTCCATCCCGACCTGGTCGGCATCCAGGTGCGGGTGATGCAGCGCCTGGGCGCGCAGCACGCCATCGTGGTCTACGGCAAGGACGGCATGGACGAGGTCTCGCTCGGCGCCGCGACGCTGGTGGGCGAACTGAAGGACGGCGAAGTGCGCGAGTACGAGATCCACCCCGAGGACTTCGGCCTGTCGATGATCTCCAACCGCGGCCTGAAGGTGGCCGATGCCGCCGAGTCGAAGGACATGCTGCTCGAGGCGCTGTCCAACGCGCCCGGCACGCCGCGCGAGATCGTGTCGCTGAACGCGGGCACCGCGCTGTACGCCGCCAACGTGGCGGACTCGGTCGAGGACGGCATCCGCCGCGCGCGCGAAGCCATCGCCAGCGGCGCCGCCCGGCAGAAGCTCGACGCCTTCGTGCGCGCCACGCAGCAGTTCAAGTAAGAGACGCCGATATGTCAGACATCCTGCAGAAAATCCTGGCCGTAAAGGCCGACGAAGTCGCCGCCGCGCGCAAGCGGCGCGACCTGCCCAGCCTGCGCGCCGAGGCCGAAAGCCTGCGCACCGAGGCCGGCTTCGCCCCGCGCGGCTTCGAGCGCGCGCTGCGCGACAAGATCGCCGGCGGCCACGCCGGCGTGATCGCCGAGATCAAGAAGGCATCGCCGTCCAAGGGCGTGCTGCGCGAGCAGTTCCTGCCCGAGGCCATCGCCGAGAGCTATGCCGCGCATGGCGCGGCCTGCCTGTCGGTGCTGACCGACGAGCATTTCTTCCAGGGCCACGCCGACTACCTGAAGCGCGCCCGCGGCGCCTGCCCATTGCCCGCTCTGCGCAAGGACTTCATGGTCGACCTGTACCAGGTCTATGAAGCGCGCAGCTGGGGCGCCGACTGCATTCTGCTGATCGTCGCGGCGCTGGACCCGGGACTGATGGCCGAGCTGGAAGCGTGCGCGCACGAGCTCGGCATGGACGTGCTGGTGGAAGTCCATGGCAGCGACGAACTCGACGTGGCGCTGCGGCTGAAGACGCCGCTGCTGGGCGTGAACAACCGCAACCTGCGCACTTTCGACGTGTCGCTGGACAACACCCTCGAGCTGCTGCCGCGCATGCCGGCCGACAAGCTGGTGGTGACCGAGTCCGGCATCCTCGGGCCGGCGGACGTGCAGCGCATGCGCGATGCCAATGTGCATGCGTTCCTGGTGGGCGAGGCGTTCATGCGGGCGAAGGATCCGGGGGTGGAGCTGGCGCGGTTGTTTGGTTGATTCCTCCCGCCATGCCCCAGGAAATCGAACTCAAGCTCGCCGTCCCCGACGCCGCCCTCGCCCCGCTGGCCGCCTGGCTCGACGCCAACGGCCAGCCACAAGGCGAGGCCACGCTGCTCAACGTTTACCTCGACACGCCCCAACGCGACCTGGCGCAGGCGCGCGCCGCGCTGCGCCTGCGCCGCAAGGGCGCGCAGTGGCTGCAGACGCTGAAGACCGCCGGCAACAGCCAGGGCGGGCTGGCCACGCGGCATGAGTGGGAGACCGCCACCGCCGGCGACGCCATCGAGCTGCAAGCTTTTCCCGCCGAGGCGCAAGCCGTGCTGGCGCCGATGATCGGCAGCCTGGCGCCGGTGTTCCGCACCGACTTTGTCCGCCGCAGCTGGATCGTCACGCAGGACGGCGCACGGATCGAGGCTGCGCTCGACACCGGCACCATCAGCGCGCCAGGCAGTGCCGCGCAAGAGCCCATCCAGGAACTCGAACTGGAATGGCTCGATGGCGATGCCGCGCACGCCGCCGATGCGCTGCGTGCCTTCGCCGCGCGGCTTGCCGCCGTGGCGGCACTGGCGCCGTCGGACCTGAGCAAGGCAGCGCGCGGCTACCGCCTGGCCGGGATCGCCGAGGGCAAGGCGTCATAATCGCGGTTTTCCCGCCGCGCATTTCCCGCATGCAAGCCGATCTCTTTGCCGCCGAAGCGCCCCGCGCCCCCGGCGAACCGTCTCCCGCCGCCAGCCTGCAAGCGCAGGCCGATGCCCTGCCCGCCGCCTGGCGCGCCTTGCTCGAGCCCTGCATCGCGGTGCCGGCGTGGCGCGAGCTGGCCGCCTTTGTCGATGGCGAACGCGCCGCCGGCAAGCCGGTGTTTCCGCACCATGTCTTCCACGCGCTGCACCTGACGCCGCCCGATGCGGTCAAGGTGGTGATCCTGGGCCAGGACCCTTACCACGGCACCGGCACGGTCGGCGGCATCGAGCTGCCGCAGGCGCACGGGCTTGCCTTCTCGGTGCCGGCAGGCATCAAGGTGCCGCCCAGCCTGCGCAACATCTTCAAGGAGATCGCGGCGGAATTCGGCGCCGACGGCAATTGCCCGCCGCGCACCTCCGGCAACCTGGAAGGCTGGGCGCGCCAGGGCGTGCTGCTGCTCAATACCGTGCTGACGGTCGAGCAGGGCCAGGCCGCCAGCCATGCGCGGCGCGGCTGGGAAGCCGTCACCGATTGCCTGATCCGGCACCTCGCCGCCAGCCGGCCCAACCTGGTGTTCATGCTGTGGGGCAGCCATGCGCAGGCCAAGAAGCCCTTGCTGGGCGCGGGCCACTGCGTGCTGGAAGCGCCGCACCCGTCCCCCTTGTCGGCGCACCGGGGCTTCCTTGGCTGCGGCCACTTCCGCGAAGCCAATCGCTGGCTCGAAGCCCACGGCCGCACGGCGATCGACTGGACTGCGGCCTAGCGCAGCGGGCCGCTAGACCGTCGGCCGGAACTCGAAGCCGGCAAACTCCCCTTCCCCGCGCCCGACCTCGACAAACGCCACCTGCGCCGCCGGCGGGCCGGTTTCCATCCACGCCTGCAGCGCCTCCAGCTGCTTGACCGTGCCGTGCGCCATCACCTCGACGGTGCCGTCGGCCCGGTTGCGCACCCAGCCGCCCAGCCCGAGTTCATCCGCCGCGTCGGCACAGGCGGCGCGATAGCCCACGCCCTGCACGCGCCCGTGCGCGACCAGGCGCCAGGTTGCCTTGTTCATGGTGGCTTCCCCGTGAGCGCACGCGACGCGTGCGCGTTGTGTCATCGACACCAAGTAAACTAGACCGCCATGCCGGGCGTTACCAGTGGATGCGCGCCGCCCGGCGTGATCAGCATGAAGCCGGCGGCATGCGGGCTTTGCCGTTGTCCGCCGGGGCCGCGAACCCGGGGCAGGCCACAAGCCTCCGCCCCGCCAGCTCGATACACGACAAGCGCCCATGATGCCACCCGCCGACCGCAACGCGGCCCCGCCCGCCCCTGGCTTCGACAGCCAGCTGCTGCGCGCCCCGCCCAACCGCTTCGACCTGGTGCTGCTGCCGATCATCCTGGCCGTGATCGTGATGATCGCGTTCGCCGCGCAGCAGATGAATGTCCCGTTCCGACCCGACCAGCCGCTGGCGGTGCACCTGGACGTGGCCTACCTGCCCTACTACCTGATGCGCACCAGCATCCGCATGCTGGCCGCGCTGGCGGCATCGCTGCTGTTCTCGCTGGCCTTTGCCGCGCTGGCGTCCAAGAGCCGCACCGCCGAGAAGGTATTGGTGCCGGCGCTGGACATCCTGCAGTCGATCCCGGTGCTGGGCTTCCTGTCGATCACCGTGACCGGCTTCATCGCCCTGTTCCCGGGCAACCTGGCGGGGGTGGAGTGCGCGGCGATCTTTGCCATCTTCACGTCGCAGGCCTGGAACATGGCCTTCAGCCTGTACCAGTCGTTCCGCACCATCCCGGGCGATTTGCTCGAGGCCGCGGCCATGTTCCGGCTCTCGGCGTGGCAGCGCTTCTGGCGGCTGGAGGTGCCGTACGCCATGCCGGGGTTGCTGTGGAACATGATGATGTCGATGTCCGGTGGCTGGTTCTTCGTGGTCGCGTCCGAGGCGATCTCGGTGTCGGGCCACGATATCCGGCTGCCCGGCATCGGCTCCTATATCGCGCTGGCGATCCAGCAGCAGGACCTCGCCGCGATCGGCTGGGCCATCGTGGCGATGCTGGTCGGCATCCTGCTGTACGACCAGTTGCTGTTCCGCCCGCTGGTGGCCTGGGCCGACCGCTTCCGCTTCGAGACCCTGGCGCAGGACAAGCTGCCGCAGTCGTGGCTGCTGGACCTGCTGCGCCGCTCGGCATGGGTCGGCGCGCTGCTGGCGCAGGCCGCCGCGCTGGCCGCGCGCACGCTGGCGTGGGGCGCGCGCACGCGCATGCCGGCACCGGCCCGTGCGGTCGATCCGCGCCGGGCGCTATGGCTGGGCCGTGTGCGCGACGCCGTGATCGTGCTGGTGGCGCTGGCCGCGCTGCTGCGCGTGGGCTATTTCGTCCACAGCGAGGTGGGCTGGGGCGAAGTGGTCCACGTGCTGTGGCTGGGCACGCTGACCATGCTGCGGGTGATCGTGCTGATTGCGCTGGCGGCGCTGGTGTGGGTGCCTATCGGCATCCGCATCGGCCTGAACCCGGACCTGGCACGCATTGCGCAGCCGATCGCGCAGTTCCTGGCGGCGTTCCCGGCCAACCTGATGTTCCCGCTGGCGGTGATGCTGATCGCGCGCTTCGCGCTGAACCCGGAGATCTGGCTGAGCCCGCTGCTGATCTTCGGCACCCAGTGGTACATCCTGTTCAACGTGATCGCCGGGGCCTCGGGCATTCCCACCGAGCTGAAGCTTGCCGCGCGCAACTTCGGGCTGCGCGGCTGGCTGCTGTGGAAGCGCTTCCTGATTCCTGCAGTCTTTCCCAGCCTGCTGACCGGGCTGGTCACGGCCGCGGGCGGCTCGTGGAACGCCAGCATCGTGTCCGAATACGTGACCTGGGGCGATCGCACCATCGTCGCCACCGGGCTCGGCAGCTATATCGCCGAGACCACCGCGCGCGGCGATTTCCCGCGCATTGCGCTGGGCATCGGCGTGATGGCGCTGTTCGTGGTGGGCTTCAACCGGCTGTTGTGGAACCGCCTGTACCAACTCGCGCAGGAGCGCACACGCCTGTAAGGCACGGCAACGATGGCAGAGAACATTGCAACCCCCACCGCCGCGGCGGTGATCGAACTGCGCGGCGTCGGCAAGATCTTCCGCACCGCCAGCCAGAGCGACCGCGCCGTGCTCGAAGGCGTCGACCTGACCCTGCGCGAGGGCGAGATCGTCGCCATGCTGGGCAAGTCCGGCTCGGGCAAGTCCACGCTGCTGCGCATCATGGCGGGCCTGGTCGGCGCCGACCGCGGCGAGGTGCGATTTCGCGGCCAGCGCCTGGCCGGCACCGCCGAGGGCATCGCCATGGTGTTCCAGTCGTTCGCGCTGTTCCCGTGGCTGACGGTGCAGCAGAACGTCGAGCTGGGGCTGGAGGCGCAGGGCGTGCCCAAAGCCGAGCGCGAGCGCCGCGCCGAGGCCGCGATCGACATGATCGGCCTGGCCGGCTTCAACAGCGCGCTGCCGCGCGAGCTGTCGGGCGGCATGCGCCAGCGCGTCGGCATCGCGCGCGCGCTGGTGACCGAGCCCGACCTGCTGCTGATGGACGAAGCGTTCTCGGCGCTGGACGTGCTGACCGGCGAGACCCTGCGCGACGAAATGCTGGCGCTGTGGGAAAGCGGCCGCGCCAACATCAGGAGCATCCTGATCGTTTCGCACAATATCGAGGAAGCGGTGATGATGGCCGACCGCATCGTGATCCTGTCGAGCGACCCGGGCCGCATCCGCGCCGAGGTGCCGGTGGCGCTGCCGCGCCCGCGCAACCGCGACAGTGCCCAGGTGCGCGCGCTGGTCGACCAGATCTACGCGCTGATGACAGCCCCGGCGGCCGAAGCGCTCGCGCCAGCGCCGGCGCGCGAGATCGGCTACCGGCTGCCGGACGCCGACATCAGCCAGATGGAAGCCATCCTCGATCTGCTGTGCGAGGCGCCCTTCCACTGCCGCGCCGACCTGCCCCACCTGGCCGACGAAGCCGGCCTGACCGACGACGAACTGCTGCCGGCCTGCGAAGCGCTGCAACTGGTGCAACTGGTGTCGATCGAGGCCGGCGACATCACCGCCACCGACGCCGGCCGCGCCTACTACGCGGCCGGACCGCAGCAGCGCAAGGCCATCTTCGGCCGGCAACTGCTCGCCAACATCGCGCTGGCCGCGCATGTGCGGCGCGAGCTGGTGGCGAGCGAAAGCGGCGAGATCGGCGAGGAACAGGTGCTCGAAGCGCTGGAGCAGTTCCTGAAGCCGGCGGAGGCCGAACGCGTGCTGAGCGTGGCGATCGGTTGGGGGCGGTATGGGGAGATTTTCGAGTACAGCTATAACAGCGGGGTGCTGACGTTGCCGGAGGATGAGGGGGCGGCGGAGCGCGGCGTTTAATCTCACTGCTGGTTTGCTCCCCTTGTATGTTCTCGGAACGTTGTTCTGAAGGCATTCAAGAAGAGTAGCGACCGGCAGAGTCGTCAATGTAGGATTGCTTGTTTTTCGTGGTTGGTGCGCCAAACCTGAAACCCCTCAGAGTTCGCAGCTCGTGGGAGAGCACTTGGTCAACGCACCGGCCCGTTCTATCCAATTCGTGTAACCCGAACAGTTGCCAATACCGAGTATGCATCCGCAAGGCAGGGAATCGAACCAAGGACCACGGCCCAACGCTGGAATTGACGTATCCAAAGAGCATCTCGATGCTTCCTGGAACGATCAGTGTCTGCGCTTGAGCAATGACGCCTCGGGATGGAACGAGCTGGCCGGGAAATTCAAAGCGTCCGAAGTTGATCTGGTGGTGATTGAGGCCACCGGTGGTTATGAGCGTGGGCTGGTTTGTACGCTCCAGCAGGCCGGTCTTGAAGTTGCGCGCGTGAATCCGCGCCAGGCCCGCGACTTTGCCAAGTCGATGGGCATGTTGGCCAAGACCGACCAGGTGGACGCCCGGTGTTTGCGAGACTTCGCCAACGTGCTGGCGCGCCATCAGGACCGCCAAAAGTACGTCACAGCCCGGTTGGAAGCGCATCGCGAGCAACTGACATCGCTGATGACGCGCCGCAGGCAGTTGCTGGAGATGCGTGTGGCCGAAGGCAATCGCTTGGAAAAGGCGTCGCCAGAGGCAGCACGCAGCATCCGGGCGGTGATTCGCACGCTGGACAAACAGATAGGCCAAATCGACAAGGATGTGGACTGGCACATCGAAAAGCACTTCAAAGACCAGCGTGCGCTGCTTGAAGCGGTCAAAGGTGTCGGCGCGGTGACCACCATGACGTTGTTGGCGGCACTGCCGGAGTTGGGCAAGCTGGGGCGAAGGGCCATCGGCAAGCTCGTCGGTGTTGCTCCGCTGGCCAATGACTCTGGCAAACGGCAAGGTCCACGCCGCATCTGGGGCGGACGTGGCGAAGTGCGCGCGGTGCTGTACATGGCTACGCTGTCGGCCAAGCGCTATAACCCGGCTATTGCTTCGTTCTACCAGCGCCTGCTGGCGGCCGGCAAGGCCAAGAAAGTTGCCATCGTTGCCTGCATGCGCAAGCTCCTTACCATCCTGAATGCGATGGCCAGAGACGGCGCAGTGTGGGACCCGACTAAGCATGCTATGCCGTCCGTCAAACCTTGACTTTAAACACAGTTGCTCTCCCGCGCGCGGGAGAGGGGTTGGGGGAGAGGGCCGGCGCTGGCCCGGGCGACGGCGTTCACTTCGTGGAGGCTCCTGCCCTCTCCCCCGCCCCTCTCCCGCAAGCGGGAGAGGGGCGAAAACAATCGGTTCCGGATCCCTACGACCGCGCCCGCATCGCCCTGCCAATCGCCCCCGTGCGCAGCGCGATCTTGGCCGCGTCCTCGCGCAGCGCGCGCAGCCGGCGCTCCAGCACCGCGTTGGCGGGGCGGCCGGTGGAGCTGGATGTCGGCCCTGCCTGTTCGCTCGACTCGCCCGCCGCGGCGGCCTGCACCAGCGTGTCGGTGCGGCGCTTGTCGGCGGAGTCCGCCAGCCGGGCGCGGCGTTCCGCGGCGGCGTCTTCCTCGGCTTCGGGCGTGACGGTTGCCGCGACCGCTTCAGGGGCCGCTTCAGGGGCCGCCCCGGGGGCCGCTTCAGGGACCGCCTCGACAACAACTGCCACCGGCGCCTTGGCGCTGCGGATAAAGCCGGCGCCGCGGCCGCCGCCGCGCTCGTCGGCGTGCAGGCGTTCGCTGGCCAATTGCAGGCTGTGGCTGGCGGCCTCGGTGGCTTGTTCGATCGCGGCCTCGGCGGCCGGGAGATCGAGTTCCTCGTAGTGCTGGCGCACATGGATGCGTGCCGCCGCCACATGTGCGGCGACGAGGTAGTTCTGCACGATGAAGCGGTTCAGGTTGTCGACCGCGCGATGCCGGCTCCTGGGCTCGTCCAGCATGCGCTGGAACGACGAGATCAGCGCCGACAGGTTGTCCATGAACTGCTTGCGCTGCACGCGGTAGGCAAAGTCATCCTTGGCCCGGCGCAGCAGCAGGTCGCGCGTGGCGGCGATATAGCGGCGGTTGGCCTGCAGCACGTTTTCGACCAGCTTGGGGATGGCACGGTACTCCCAGCTCGGCAGCACGAAGCTGAACAGCGACGCGATGATGCCGCCGATGACCGTATCCACCAGCCGCTCGCCCGCGACGGTGGGACTGTTCGGCATCAGCAGGTGAATCTGGATCAGCACCTGGATGCAGGCGGCGATCGCGGTGTAGCGGTACTTGATGGTGACGAAGGCGGCGCTGGCGACCAGCGACAGGAACAGCACGCCCAGCAGGATCAGCGGCTGGTGCACCACCTTCAGGATCGCGACCGAGACCACGCAGCCGATCAGCGTGCCGATCACGCGGTCGTTGTAGCGCTGCTTGGTCATGCTGAAGTTGGGCTTCAGGATCACGATGATGGTCAGCAGGATCCAGTAGCTGTGCGACACGTAGGGCAGGCGCTCGGCGATCCACAGCCCCAGCGCCACCGCCATCGACACCCGCAGCGCAAAGCGGAACGCCGGCGAGCGCCACTTCAGGTTGTCGCGCAGCACGCTCAGCTCGTACTTCTGGCGCGTCAGGAACGGCGTCATGTCGGAGCCGGGCAGCACCTTGGCCGGCTCCACCGGGGTGCGCGAGGCCTCGTGCAGCTGGCCGATCAGCGTGATCGCGCCGCGCATCATGTCGAGGGTCTCGACCAGCGCCGTCATCGCCGCCGGGTTGATATGGTGGTGGCGCAGCTGCGCGATCTCCGCCTCGACCGCGCGCAGGCCCGGGCGGTATTCCACCGTGGCGTACGAGCCCCGCCCGCGCGTGACCTCGTAGGCGATCTCTTCGACGTCCTTGCACATCTGCATCACCAGCCCGCGCAGGTGGTCCAGCACCGGCGTGCCGGCGAAGGTCTGGCGCAGCATCGGATAGTCGGTGTTGGTCGACAGGATGTACTCGTACAGGTCGAGCATGCGCAGGTGCACCTGCACCAGCAGCCCGTCGTGCGGGGTGCGGTTGCCGCGCAGCACCAGGTCGCGCGCGGCCTGCTGGCGCTCGGCCACCACGATCTGCTGCCGCACCAGCTGGTTGAACTGGGCCTCGAAGTCATTGCCGGCGTCGTAGAAGCCGGCCTTGATCTCGAGATAGCCGGCCAGCTCGTACAGCGATTCGGCCAGCACCTGCTGCCGGGTGCGGCGCTCGGTAACCCAGCTCACCAGCATCGCGTAACCGAGGTAGGCCACCGCGCCGACGCTGAACAGCGCCGCATGCTCCAGCGCGCGCCGCACCAGGAAGTCTTCGTTGATGGTGAGCGTCATCACGAACAGCGCGGCGAACTGCAGCGGCAGCGTCTTGTTGCCGTACACCGTCATCATGCCGGCCATGAACGTCACCAGCACCAGCAGGAACGGCATCACGCGCGGGAACGGCGTGGCCAGCGCCACCACCAGCGTGACCACGCTGCACAGCAGCACGCTGGCCAGCATCTCGTTGAACTTGTGGTTCAGCGGGCTGGGCAGGTCCATCAGGCTGGTGCACAGCGCGCCCATCGATACCACCATCGCGGTGGGCAGGTCGCTGAAGTGCAGCGCGATCAGCGTCGCGCCGATCACGCCCGTGGCCGAGCGCAGCCCGCGGTACACATAGTGCGAATACAGGAAGGTGCGGGGATCGTGCGCGTATTGCATGCAGCGGGGGCGGAGGACCGCGGTGGCGGGGTCTGGTGTCGCGGCGAAGGAAGACTAGCTTACTGGCCCAGCCAGCGCGAGCGCGCCGCATGCCGCCCGCCCTCCGCCTTGAGCTTGAACTGCGCCGCCGGCTCGCGCGCCAGCGTCACCGGCAGCGCCTGCAGCTCGTCGCGGCGGAACGCGTGCAGCGCGATGCGGTCGCCAGGGCGGTAGCGTGCCAGCAGCTTGTCCAGCTGGCCCGGCGCCACGCGCACGCCGTCGACGGCGACCAGCAGGTCGCCGGCGGACAGGCCCGCGGCCTGCGCGGCGCCGCCGTCGAGCACCTGGGTCACGCGCACCCAGCCGTCCTCGGTCTTGACCTTGATCCCCAGCGCGGCGGTGCGCGCCGGCTTCTGCGCCTCGGCCTTGATCCCGAATGTCTTGAACAGCGGCGGCAGCGGCAACTCGCCGGTGCCTTCGGTAAGCGCGCGCAGCAGCGGCCCCATGCGCAGGCCCGTGACTTCATCGAACAGCGCGTAAACCTCGGCCTCGGTCACGCCGCGCTGCACTGCGTCCGGCCCGTAGAAGCCGCGGCCGTAGGCGCGCCACAGCGCGCGCATGACATCGTCGAGCGAGCGCCGCCCGCGGGTCTTGTCGCGGATGGTCAGGTCCAGCGCCAGCGCCACCAGCGCGCCCTTGGTGTAGTAGCTGACGATGGCGTTGGGCGCGTTCTCGTCCTGGCGGTAGTACTTGGTCCACGCGTCGAAGGAGCTTTCGGCGACGCTTTGCTTGGTGCGGCCGTTGCCGCGCAGCACGCCGTTCCAGGTCTTGGCCAGCATCTCGACATACTGCGCCTCGGTGACGCAGCCCGAGCGCACCAGCACCAGGTCGTCGTAGTAGCTGGTAAAGCCCTCGAACAGCCACAGCAGCGGCGTGTAGGTCTCCTGCGCCAGCCGGTACGGCACGAAGGCGGCCGGCTTGATACGCTTGACGTTCCAGGTGTGGAAATACTCGTGGCTGCACAGTCCGAGGAAGGTGCGGTAGCCCTCGTTGGTTTCGCTGTTGCCGCGCACCGGCAGGTCGTTGCGCGAGCAGATCAGCGCGGTGCTGGCGCGATGCTCCAGGCCGCCGTAGCCGTCGCTGGTGACCATGGTCATGAACACGTAGCGGCGGTTGCTGTCGAGGAACGGCGCCTGCGCGGTGCGCGGCTCGAACAGCCGGATCTGGGTCTCGCAGATGCGCTTCAGGTCGCGGCACACGCGCTCGAGGTCCAGCTGCGGCACGCGCCCGGTGAAGACCACGTCGTGCTGCGCGCCGCAGGCGCGGAAGCTGGCCAGCTGGAAGGTGCCCATCTCGACCGGGTGGTCGACCAGCTCGTCATAGTCGGCCACCTGGTAGCGGCCGAAGCCGTAGCGCTTCGCTCCGTCGCGGCCGGGCGCCTCGCGCATGGCGGTGGCCACGCGCCAGTCGCGGTAGGCCTCGCCCGCGGGGGCATGGATGTCGACGGTGCATGGGCGCTCGGCCTGCCCTTCCACGCACAGGAACACCGAGCTGCCGTTGAAGAAGCCATGGGTGGTGTCCAGGTGCGCGGCGCGCACCGACAGGTCCCACGCGTAGACCTCGTAGCTGAGCGTCAGCGGGCCGTCGGCCAGCGCGACCGGCGCGGCCTGCCAGCGCTGCTTGTCGAGCTTGGTCAGCGCGATCTCGCGCCCGCCCGCGTCGGCGCGGATACGCACGATATTGCGCGCGAAGTCCCGGATCATGTAGCTGCCGGGGATCCACGCCGGCAGCGAGAAACACTGCCCGGCCGGATCGGGCTCGCTCACGGTGACGGTAACGGCAAACAGGTGCGCTTCAGGCTGAAGCGGGGCGATGGCGTAGCGGATCGGCGTCATGGGCAGGATTGTAACGTCGGCGCTGCGTGCAGCGCCGACGCGGGAAGGCGCGAAGAAGGCGCGGCGAGACCGCCCGGTGCCGCTCAGCCGCGATTCACATCCACCACCACGCGCCCGCGCATGGCGCCTTCCATGATCTTGCGGCCGGCGTCGATGGCTTCGCCGAGGCCGATCTCGCGCGTCAGCGCATTCAGCCGGTCCAGTTCCAGGTCGCTGGCCAGGCGCTGCCAGGCCTGTTCGCGCAGCGGCATCGCCGCCATCACGCTGTCGATGCCGTGCAGCGTGATGCCGCGCAGGATGAAGGGCGCCACCGAGCCCGGGAAATCCAGCCCCTGCGCCAGCCCGCACGCCGTCACCACGCCGCCGTAGCGCACCTGTGCGCAGGCATTGACCAGCGTGTGCGAGCCGACCGAATCGACCACCGCGGCCCAGCGTTCCTTCTGCAGCGGCTTGCCCGGCACGCCCAGCTCGGCACGGTCGATCACGTCGTGAGCGCCGAGCGCCTTCAGGAAATCTGCCTCGCGCGTCTTGCCGGTGGAAGCCACCACCTGGTAGCCCAGCTTGCTCAGCAGCGCGATCGCCACCGAACCGACCCCGCCCGAAGCCCCGGTCACCAGCACCTCGCCGTCGCCCGGGCGCACCGGGCCGTTGACGCCGCCGCGCTCCAGCGCCAGCACCGACAGCATCGCGGTATAGCCCGCGGTGCCGATCGCCATGGCCTGGCGCGTGGTGAAGGCGGCGGGCAGCGGCACCAGCCAGTCGCCGTTCAGGCGGGCGCGCTGCGCCAGGCAGCCCCAGTGGGTCTCGCCCACGCCGTAGCCGTTCAGCACCACCTTGTCGCCGGCTTTCCAGCGCGGATGCGCAGACTCAAGCACCGTGCCGGCCCCGTCGATGCCCGCCACCATCGGCCACTTGCGCACCACCGGCGAGTGCCCGGTGATGGCCAGGCCGTCCTTGAAATTGATGGTGGAGTAATCAACGGCGACCAGCACGTCGCCATCGGCTGGCAACTGGGCCTCGTCGAGGGTGGCGAGATTGGCCTGGGTGGCGCCGTCGGCCTGGGTCAGCAGCACTGCCTGGAAAGTCATGGTGTCTCCTTGGTCGCCTGGCGGCGATCGCATGCAATGATGGGAAAGGCAGAAAGCATGACGGCCGGACAGGTCCGGCCGTCGCTCGGGCCGGGACAGGTCCGGCGCGCGCTTACTTCTTGATGCTGGCGAGCTTGCGTTCCAGCGTGGCGACGTCCGCCGCGCCGGGGATGCGGGTGCCGTCGGTGAAGAACACCGCCGGAGTGCCGGTCACGTTCATGCTGTGACCCAAGGCCAGGTTCTCTTCCAGCGGCGTCTTGCAGCTGCCGTTGCCGGTCAGCGCCACCTGCTTGAGCATCCAGTCGCGCCAGGCCTTGGTGCGGTCGGCCGCGCACCAGACCTGCCTGGACTTGGTCTCAGAATCCGGCGACAGCACCGGGTACAGGAAGGTGTACACGGTAATGTTGTCCATCTGCTGGAAGGTCTGCTCGATGCGCTTGCAGTAGCCGCAATTGGGATCGGAGAACACCGCCACCTGGCGGCTGCCATCGCCCTTGGTCCACTTGATCGCGCGCGCCAGCGGCAGGTCCGACCACTTGATGCGGTTGATCTCCGCCAGCCGCTCCTCGGTCAGGTTGGTGCCGGTGCGGGTATCGATCATCTCGCCGTTCAGGATGTAGCGGCCGGTGGCGTCGGTGTACACCACCTGGCCGCCGATATTGGCTTCGAACAGGCCCGGCACCGGGGTCTTGCCGACGCTCTTCACTTCGGCGCGGCCGCCCAGCATCTTCTGCAGCGACTCCTTGATGCGGTCGGTGCCGGGCTCGCCCGCCGCCATGGCGTGCAGCGCGAAGCCGGCCGCGGCCAGTCCGCCGGCAATGGCGGTGATGGTGGCATAGACGGCGGGACGGCGGCGCAGGGATGGGAACATGTTGACTCCAGGAATTCGGTAAGGGGGCGTGTGGGGGCGTGTGGGGGCGTACGGGGTCGGACGGTATGCGTGCGAACCTAGCCGAGTGCGCGCCCGATCAGCATGCGCTTGAGCAGCGACTGGCCGCCGACCGCGCGCATGCCGGTATTGCGCACCACCCGCGCCACGCTGCCCGGCAGCGAGAACAGCCGGTGCAGCCCGTCGGTGGCCGCGGTCAGCGATAACAAATCGGTGGCGCGCGCGCGCTCGTAGCGGCGCAGCAGGCGCAGGTCGCCCTCGCTGCGGAAAGGTTCTTTGTCGGCCATCACGCGGCCAAGTTCCGCGACGTCGCGCAGGCCCAGGTTCATGCCCTGGCCGGCCAGCGGATGCACCACGTGGGCGGCGTCGCCCACCAGCGCCACATGCGGCTGCACGAACTGGTCGGCACGCTGCAGTACCAGCGGGAAGCCCTGCGCGGGGGTCACGCAGCGCAGCGCGCCGAACTGCGCGCCGACCGCGCCACTGGCGCCCTGCATCACGGTGGCGGCGAGCGCCTCGGGCGACAGCGCCAACAGCTCGCGCGCGTGGGCCTCGTCGGCGGACCAGACCATCGATACATGGTTGTCCGGCAGCGGCAGCATGGCCAGAACTTCGCCGTTGGCGGGTTCCTCGTCGGCCATCAGCTTTTCCGGCGCGCCCAGGAACCACTGCCAGGCGGTTTCACGATGCGGCCGCTCGCAGGCAAAGTTGGCGACCACGCCAAGCTGGCGGTACTTGCGCGTGCTGACGCCGATATGGCATTGCTGGCGCAGCCACGAGCGCGCGCCGTCGGCGCCGATCGCCAGCGCGGTGCGCACCTTGCTGCCGTTGTCCAGCGTCAGGGTGATGCCGTCGGGGTCGCGCTCGCACACACCCGCGGTGCCGTCGTGCCACGTCACCTGGTGCTGGAAACCGAGCGCGGTGTCGAGCGCGCGCTCGACCAGCCGCGACTCGATGATCCACGCCAGCTGCGGCACCGCCGCGGCATACGCTGAAAAATGCAGGTCGCCGTCGAAGCTGGGCGAGGTCTCGGCGGCACTGACGTCGCCGAATACGCGCATGTCGCGCACCGGCTGGATCCGCGCCGGGTCCAGCGCCTCCCACACGCGCATGCGCTCGAGCAGCGCCTGCGAGCTGGCGGAGAAGGCGTAGATGCGGCTGTCCCAGTCGTCCGGCCCGGCACCGGCCCCTGCGCGCGCGGGCCTGGGCGCGATCAGCGCGACGTCCATGCCCTGCTGCGCCAGCAGCAGCGCGCAGGACTTGCCAACGATGCCGCCGCCGACGACGGCAACCTGGAAAGCGGAGGATTTGCGCGCGGCAGGTCGCGCGGACGCGTGGGATCGGGTCATGGCTGGATTATAGCCACGTCACTCCGGGGCCTGTCCGCGCCAGGCGGCGCCCCGGTGCAGCAAGAAGCGTCCGACGCTGCGCCCTCATCGGCCGGCCCTTATAGCTGCACGTCATAAGCCTTAGAACAAAACAATAGGGTCGGCGCTTGCGCCCACCGACACGCCGGGGCCTATATTGAAGCGAACATTTCTGACCGGGGAACTCACCACCTGAAGGGAGGTGGAAAAATGATCAAACAAGCATTATTGATTGCCGTCGTCACCGCTGGGGCCATGGGCACGGCATTCGGGGGTACCGGTCTTCGCGACGTCTATACGGATGGCGCGAAGGTTTCGAAGTTTGATGTCTACACCGATGGTGCCAAGGTTTCAAAGTTTGATGTCTACACCGACGGCGCGCGGGGAACCCGCGACACGTTCACCGACGGCGCAAAAACCACGGATATGCGCGACCAATTCAGCGACGGCGCCTGATCACCACCATAACGATCCGGCACCAGACCACGATGCACGGCCAAGCTGACACCTTGGCCGTTTTGTTTGCCAGGGCGTCGCTTCTGCCCTGACACCGCTCCAGCCCCCCAAAAGGTTACAATCGCGGTTTTCCGTGGCAACGCGTGCAACTTCGCCGAGCCAGCGCGATGTGATGTCTTTGTCTCGTCCCGATGCAGCCCCCCGCGGTAGCGCGCGATGCGCGGCCACCACGGCGCTGCGGGCACCGGTGGCATCACGCAACCCATTGATTCCGAAGACCACACCATGAGCCTCAAATGCGGCATCGTCGGCCTGCCCAACGTCGGCAAGTCCACGCTGTTCAATGCCCTGACCAAGGCCGGCATCGCCGCCGAAAACTATCCGTTCTGCACCATCGAGCCCAATGTGGGCGTGGTGGAAGTGCCGGATCCGAGGCTCGCGAAGCTGGCCGAGATCGTCAAGCCCGAGCGCATCCTGCCGGCCACGGTCGAGTTCGTCGACATCGCCGGGCTGGTGGCGGGCGCCTCCAAGGGTGAAGGCCTGGGCAACCAGTTCCTGGCCAATATCCGCGAATGCGATGCCATCACCCACGTGGTGCGCTGCTTCGAGGACGACAACGTGATCCACGTGGCCGGCCGCGTCGACCCGCTGTCGGACATCGAAGTCATCAACACCGAACTGGCGCTGGCCGACCTGGCCACCGTCGAGAAGGCGCTGGCGCGCTACGTCAAGCCGGCCCGCGCCGGCGACAAGGAAGCCCAGCGCCTGGTGGCCGTGCTGGAAAAGGCCCAGTCCGTGCTGGACCAGGCCAAGGCCGTGCGCACCCTGGACCTGGCGCCGGAAGAGTGGGATGCGATCCGCCCGTTCTGCCTGATCACCGCCAAGCCGACCATGTACGTGGCCAACGTGCGTGAAGACGGCTTCGACAACAACCCGCACCTGGACGCGGTGCGCGAATACGCCAAGCAGACCGATTCCCCCGTGGTCGCCGTCTGCGCCGCCATCGAAGCCGAGATCGCCGACCTCGACGACGCCGACAAGGCCGAGTTCCTGGCCGACCTGGGCATGGACGAGCCGGGCCTGGACCGCGTGATCCGCGCCGGCTTCAAGCTGCTGGGCCTGCAGACGTACTTCACCGCCGGGGTCAAGGAAGTGCGCGCCTGGACCATCCACGTGGGCGACACCGCGCCCAAGGCCGCCGGCGTGATCCACACCGACTTCGAACGCGGCTTTATCCGCGCGCAAACCATCGCCTATGACGACTTCATCGCCTTCAAGGGCGAGACCGGCGCCAAGGAAGCCGGCAAGATGCGCGCCGAAGGCAAGGAATATGTGGTGAAGGATGGGGATGTGATGAACTTCCTGTTCAACGTCTAAGCCAAAGCTGTTGATTCAAGATGTCTCACGACATATCGAGACCATCAAGAAGCCCAGCAACTGCTGGGCTTTTTTCTTCCTCACGGCAGCGGACGATGGTTTAGCACCGCTCAGCCGCCTCGCCGCGACGAATGCCAGCGCGCTGCCCCAAAGCCGTACACGGGACGTGCGCGACCAGCGTGGCTTCCACACCACCCTGCACAGTCAGATCCCAAGCAAGTTCGGAAATTTCAGTACTGCTTTGAGGATTCCTCTCACATTTATTTCCTCCTGCGTTGTCCAGCATGAATCCTGAAGGCCTCCATACCGGGCCGTGCGTGCTGAAGGTACGTGGAGAGCACTGGCTGGCATTGGAATATCCTCGACAACCCGAAACCTTGCTACTTAAGGGCGCACCACAAATATCACTCGATATGAGTCTTCCAGTACGTTTCAACTGGAAATCCGCATGGAGGTGAACGCAATGCAAGAATATTACCCAAACATCATTATTGGCGGGGGCCCTGCCGGGCTTAATATGGCCCTTGGACTCAGCAAGCGCAGCATCGAATATCTCTTGCTAGAAGCAAGCGAAAGTGTTGGCGGACAATGGGACCGCCATCCTGTATGCGGCCAACTAATTTCGCTCAACAAAAAATACGTCCCCGGTGAAAATCACACCTATCGAATGCGCTATGACTGGCACTCACTCAGTACCATCAGCGCTGAAGATGTAGCCAAAGACCCCAAACTCCTGTTTACCGAATGGACATCAGAACATTGGCCACCTGCAAAGATTTACAAAGAGTATCTGAAGTATGTGGCCGAACGGATGGGACTGACAAAGCATATTCGCACCGGCACGTATGTTCGCCGTGTGTCGCGAAACAATGGTCACTTCACCGTCCAAATATCTGACTCTGTATGCACCTCAGCAGATCGAATATTTTTCGCCACGGGAAAATCGGAACCTATTCTGCCTGATATAAAAGGTATCGGCCCTGATACCTGTACCTTGTACGAAGACTTCGATGCTGACATGGCTGCTGAGCGCTACAGGAACAAGATTGTCGTCGTGCTGGGACGAGGTAACTCTGCTTTCGAAATCGCGCATCACCTTGTCGATATTACGGCTGAGACGCGCGTTGTCACACGTTCCTTACCGTTGTTCGCTCGGCAGACTCACAACGTACACGATTTACGTGCTCAAGTTTCGGATATCTTTGACCTGATGCAACTCAAGTCGAACAACAATATTGTTAGTGACCGTATCGTAGAGGTTCATCGGATAGCCGGCGGAAAGAACGATGGGCGGCTGTTGATTCGCTACGAAACACCCTGTCCCCATTGGACGCCGCCGAGATGGTTGAAGCGATCGGGAATCATAGATGATCTGATTGTTTGTTGCGGATTTAACTACACCATGCCCCATATCTTCGATATGGAGACCGTCCGGCCAGCCACGGACGAGAAAGGGAAGTACTACCTCCTCACATCAAGTTGGGAGTCCGTGACGGAGCCTGGTCTGTATTTCATAGGTGCCTCGATGCGCGTCAACGACCCAGACGCCGCTTCTGGTTTTGTACATGGCTTTCGATGCAACATTCAGGCACTGGGCAACATCATCGCGGAACGACATCATGATATGGCGCTTAAGCCGATATTTGAGTGCAAAGTACCGATGGAAGACCCTGCTAGTGCACTCACCGCTCTTGCAGAATTCATCGTTCAGTATGTAAGTTCCAGCATGTCCTTGTTTGAACTCTTCAGCTATTTCGGAAGCGCTGTCACGTTTGAAGAAAGCGATGAGGAAAGCGTTGTTCGTGCATGTGTGTGGCCAGCATTTCCGCGCGAGTACAACTACGAACGTTGGGGAAATGAACAGAATCGGATTGAAATAGTTTTCCAGTATGGTTTTTCCCAGTATGGAAATGGCGAACTCCCAACGCACTACTTCACGCTACCAGCGGATCATTTCGACACATCCAAGAGCGCGTATATTCACCCTGTCCTCCATGTTTTCCGCGGAGGCGTGGAAGTCGATTCACTCCATATGCAGGAGAGCCTAATCGGTCGTTGGGATCTGGACGACTACGTTGATGCCGAGACCAACGTTGACCAGTACAGGAACGTCGCTTTCAATGCTTGCTCCTGTGCGCTGGGCCTTGAAGAGCGCCGGAGCACGCTGCCAGTGCACGATGAGCATGTAGGTAAATGCTATCCGTTGATGAGCGAGGAAGAAGTTGCCGAGGCACTGCGGGTGCAGCCAACCCTGGCGTGGCTTATGAGAACACAACCCTAAGACTTCCTCTCCGGCCACAAGCGGTGGAAGAATGGCTGATGAACAGCGTGACGCTGACCTGAATCAGGTCGATAGAAGGGACTATCCATGCCTGTAGAGCTAACTGCGTTCAATGGCGTTCTGGGGCTCGTGCTGACCTCCGCTGTGCTGATCGCCGTTCCAGGCCCGAGCATCATGTTTCTTGTCGGGCAAACGATAGCAGTGGGACGGAGGAATGCGTTACGAGGTGTGATCGGCAATGCGATCGGGACCTATTGTGTTGCTGTGATCGTAGCGATGGGAATCGGCACGCTGCTGATGCGCTCCGACCATGTCTTGATTTTCATTCGACTGCTAGGTGCCGTCGTCTTGCTAGGCATCGGCTTTCAATATTTGCTCTTTTCCAGACCTATGCTGGCAGGAGGAAAAAGCACCCCCCGAAAGAGCCAGCAATCATTGGTTGCAGGAATCATCGTGGGCGCGACCAATCCAAAAGCATTGATTATGTTTGGCTCGATAGTCCCCAGCTTTATGGGCGACGGGGCGGACCGTCCGATCGTCTACTTGCTAGTTTTTTCACTGATACCGATTGGCCTGGGGCTGGTCATAGATGCGGCGTGGGTCGCCGCCGCTCATGTCGCGAGTTCGAGCACATTGTTCAGCGGGAAAAGGCTAAGGCTCTTCAACATCATTGGTGGCGGACTGATGATTTCGATGGCCACTCTGTTAGCAGCGGAGGCCCTGCATTGACGAGTGCATTCGAATTTGATGCGACAGGACAGGGGACCTTACAGCTTCTCCATCCCCTTCCCCCGCAACCCCACCAGCAGCGCCTGCCCGTCCGCCCCCACGCGGAATTCCCCATACTCGGCCTGCGCGAAGCGCTTGCCCTGCCCCTCCTGGAAGAAATACGCATCGGTCGACACCTGCACCTGCATGCCCCCCCAGCGCGAGCGCGCGGTCTGGTAGCGCAGCAGCTGCTCGCCCGGCGCCAGCGGCTCGGCGCCGTGCACGCGCACGAAGCTGGCAACGCCCTGCGGGTCGCGCCGGATCACGGCGACGCCGTCGCGCGGAAGCTGCCGGTCTTGCGCCCGTGCGGCTCGGATCTGGTTGCCGATGTCGAAGTTCAGCGCCATATAGTCGCCCTGCATCAGCGAGCGCGGATCGACCGGCGCGAGCTTGAGGAAGACGGTATCGCCGCGCGCCAGCAGGCGCTCCTTGCCGGCGATGCCGACGGCGGCCAGCGCCAGCGTCAGCGCCCAGGCGATCAGGATCCAGCGTTTCATGCGGCCTCCATCCGTGCGCGGCGCAGCAGCCAGTGGCGTCCGGCCAGCAGCAGCACGCCGGCCGCGGCGAGCGTGGCGGACTTGGCCAGCAAGGTCCAGTGCAGCGCCGCGTAGTACCAGATAAAGCCGATGGCGATGCTGGTAACGCCCAGCCCCAGCCACGGCATCGAGGCCCGGCGCAGCGCCAGCCCGAGCGCGAGCACGCCGGCCACCACCGCGGGCGCGGCCGCCATCAGCGCGCCAAACGCCACCAGTCCGGCGAGCACGAAGCCTTGCGTCGCTGCGCCGAGGGCCAGGCGGCGGCATTCGGCCAGCGCGAAGCCGGCCAGCATCAGCGTAGTCAGACCGCCCGCTGCCCAGTGTGCCAGCGGGATGCGCGCCGCTTCCGGGCCCTCCAGCCAGGCCAGCGGATGGCTCATGCCGGTGACCACCAGCGCCGCCGCCAGCGTGAACAGCAGCGTTGCGTCGGCCAGCGGTTCCAGCAGCGCATGGCGGCCGTGCGCGCACAGGCGCGCCTCGGCCAGCGTGAAGCCGGTCGCCAGCGCGGCGCCGAGCGGCACCAGCCAGCCGAGCGACCACGTCAGCAACAGCCAGTCCTCCGGCTTGCTCCCCGCCATGAGCAGATGCACCGCGCCGGCCAGCCCGATCCACGCGCCCAGCCCGCACAGCAGCCGGTGCAGCCGGTTGGGTACCAGCCACGCCAGCGCGGCCTCGAACAGCGCCAGCGCGGCCCAGAAGCCAGCGCTCTCGGCGACGCGCGTGAAGCCGAGTGCCTCGGTCAGGCCGAACACGGCCATGCCTTGCCCGCTCAGGCTGACCGCCAGCGCGAACTGCCCCGCGGCGATGCCGCCGCCGCGCCAGTACAGCAGCGCCGCCAGCGCGATCATCGCCAGCCCGGTGACGGCCATCGCCACGCCGTTCTCGCGCGCGGCAACGAAGACCGTGCCGACCAGGAAAAACTGGAAGAACAAGGCGCCGAGCCAGCCCGCCGCGCCCATCAGGCAGCGTACCGACCACGGCGTATGGGGATGCGCGGGCGGCTCGCCCTGTACCTCGCCGCGGGCGGCGAGTTGTTGCCAGAGCCGTTGCTCAGTCTGAAGTACGTTGCTCATGCCTGCTCCAGCTGGCTGCGCCAGGCCCGCATCAGCCACGCGGCCGCGGCGGCGGCCAGGCCGATGGTCAGCAGGCCGAGCAACAGGAACGCGCCGAAATCATCCTTGCCCTCGAACAGCACCTTGGCGATCGCGGCCACGGCCAGCACGATGCCGGTCAGGCAGGCCAGGCTCAGCACCACGATGTCGAAAACGTGCCAGCGGAACCACCAGACCAGTGCGGCCAGCGCCAGCACCGCCAGCGCAAAGGCGGCGCCGTCGAAATCGCTGCGCAGCAGGCTGGCCAGCCCGAGCGAGCCGGCATGCAGGCACGCCAGCGCCGCCAGCATGCGGCCGCCGGTCAGCCCGCGGAAGCCGAGCGCCGGCGCCTGCGCGCACAGGAGCTGCCACAGCACCAGCTGCAGCGCCACCGCGCCCAGCAACGTCAGCGTGGCGGTGCGCACGTGGCGCGAATCGAACAGCAGCGAGAACACGCCATCGACGCCGAAGCGAAGACTGAAGTACCGCAGCAGCGCCAGGTTGCCGACCACGATCACCAGCCACCAGTGCGGCGCCGCGCGCGCCGCCAGCGCCCATGGCAACGCCAGCAGCGCCCACAGCGCGAACAGCTGCCAGGGGTCGGCGCCGGTCTGGTAGGTCTGGCCGATCACCGCCAGCAGCACGCCCGCCACCACCTGCGCGCCGCCCAGCGCGGCGCGGCCGGCGGCATCGCCCGCCGGGCGCAGCCAGGCAAAGCTGGCCAGCAGCGTGATCGCGCCGGCGAGCAGGCCGAACTTGGAAAACTTGTGCAGGTCCTGCCAGTTGAAGGCAAAGAACACGATCACGCCGGCGCACAGCAGCGCGGTGCCCAGCGCCATCAGCGCGATGTCGAGCCAGCGGCGCCAGTCGCCGGCGACCGGTTCGGTGCGCGCCCACGGTACAGCGACCGCCGCCGGCGCCAGGCGGCCCAGCGCGCGCCAGTGCGCCAGTGCCTGGCGGATGGCGCGCCGCTCGCCAACGGCTTCGTGGTCCGGGCCATTTGCTCCGATGCGGGTTGCTTGCATGCTCGCCCTTGCGTGCTGGAATGACGGCGACTTTAGCAAAGTGATACGTGGGCCGCACCTGTTGCGTGGGAGGGGGCGTGCGCTCGCGCTCCCAGCTAGGCCGGACCTGCGCGGGCCGGTATGCTGTGGCCCTTGTCCTATCCGCTCACACCCATGACCCTCGGAATCCTTGCCGCCATCCACGATGAAGTCGACGGCCTCGTCGCCGCCATGCGCCATGACGACAGCCGCGCCACCGTACGCACCATCGGCATGCGCGACTATTACAGCGGCCATTTGTACGGGCAGCCGTGCGTGCTGGTGCTGGCGCGCATGGGCAAGGTGGCGGCGGCGGCCACCACGGTCACGCTGATCCGCGAACTGGGCGCCACGCACATCGTCTTTACCGGCCTGGCCGGCGGCATCGGCGCGGCCACGCAGGTGGGCGACATCGTCATCGCCGACCGCACCCTGCAGCATGACCTGGACGCGCGCCCGTTCTTCGGCCGCCATGAAGTGCCGCTGCTGGAGCGCGCTGAATTCCCCGCCGATGCGGCGCTGGCGGCCGAGCTGCATGCCGCCGCGGCGGACTTCCTGCGCGACGATCTTGCCGTCGACGTGCCGCGCGCGGTGCGCGAGAAGTTCGGCGTCGCGGCGCCGACCCTGCACCGGGGCATGATCGCCAGCGGCGACCAGTTCATCGGTTCGCCCGCCGCGGTGGCGGAGTTGCGCGAGCGGTTGCCCGGCCTGCTCGCAGTAGAGATGGAAGGCGCCGCGGTGGCGCAGGTCTGCCATGAATATGGCGTGCCTTACGCGGTGATGCGGACCATTTCCGACCGCGCCGACGACACCGCGCATGTGGATTTCTCGGCATTCCTGACCGACGTGGCGAGCCACTATTCCAATGGGGTACTGCGCCGCCTGCTGGCTGCGCGCGCCTGACGCCAGGCCCTGCGGCCGTCTGACCGGGATCAAGCCGCGTGCAGATTCCCGACCGGAAAGTCGGTTCAGTATTTACCGTCCGCGCGGCCGTACCGTGCCCCAGAATCCGACCAGCAGCGCCGACCCTGCGATCACCGCAAGCCAGCTGCTGAGCTGCCCGTCGACGAACCAATGCAGCGCCCGGCCGCCATAGAAAGCCGCCGCCGCGCCCGCCGCGCCCAGCACCAGCGCGGCCGGCAGGGTCACCACGCGCCCCGCCGGATGCAGCCGGCGTGCCGCCAGTCCGACCAGCAAACCCACGATCAAGGTGCCCAGCATCCGCTTCTCCTGTGTTGTCCGCATCACAACCGCAAGCGGCCGCGGCGTAACGATACTGCAATCCGGCGGCCCTGCCACCCGCCGCGGCGGGCGACTGCAATGATCGGTCCCGGCGGTATAATGGCATCCGGTCCGGCCACGCTCCGGACCGCACCAGTCCCCAACAATGCAACTGCTCGCGATCGGCATCAATCACACTACGGCACCCGTCTCGCTGCGCGAGCGGGTGGCGTTTCCGCTCGAGCAGATCAAGCCGGCTCTTGGGGCGCTGCGCTCCCACCTGTCGGGGCGCAGCGGCACCGAAGCCGCGATCCTGTCCACCTGCAACCGCACCGAGATCTACTGTGCCACCGACGTGCTCACGCCGGGCACCGATGGTTTCGAGCACACCCTGCGCTGGCTGTCGCAGCATCACAACGTGCCGGCCACCGAACTGGCGCCGCACCTGTACGCGCTGCCGCAGTCCGAGGCCGTGCGCCATGCCTTCCGCGTGGCCAGCGGGCTCGATTCGATGGTGCTGGGCGAGACCCAGATCCTGGGCCAGCTCAAGGACGCGGTGCGCACCGCCGGCGAAGCCGGCTCGCTCGGCACGTACCTGAACCAGCTGTTCCAGCGCACCTTCGCGGTGGCCAAGGAAGTGCGCGGCCAGACCGAGATCGGCGCGCATTCGGTGTCGATGGCAGCGGCCGCGGTGCGGCTGGCGCAGCGGATCTTTGAAAGCGTCTCGACCCAGCGCGTGCTGTTTATCGGCGCGGGCGAGATGATCGAGCTGTGCGCCACCCACTTTGCCGCGCAGCAGCCGCGCCAGATCGTGGTCGCCAACCGCACCGTCGAGCGCGGCGAGAAGCTGGCCGAGCAGCTCAGCGGCCAGGGCCTGACCGCCAACGCGATCCGCCTGTCGGACCTGGGTGAGCGCCTGCATGAGTTCGACATCGTGGTGTCGTGCACCGCCAGCTCGCTGCCGATCATCGGCCTGGGCGCGGTCGAGCGCGCGGTCAAGCGGCGCAAGCACCGCCCCATCATGATGGTCGACCTGGCCGTGCCGCGCGACGTCGAGCCCGAAGTCTCGCGCCTGGACGACGTCTTCCTCTATACCGTCGACGACCTCGGCGCGGTCGTGCGCGAGGGCAACGCGCTGCGCCAGGCCGCGGTGGCGCAGGCCGAAGCCATTATCGAAAGCCGCGTGCAGAACTTCATGCACTGGCTGGAAACCCGCAGCGTGGTGCCGGTGATCCGCGAGCTGCAGAGCAGCGGCGAAGCCATCCGCCAGGCCGAGCTCGAGCGCGCGCGCCGCATGCTGGCGCGCGGCGACGATCCGCAGGCCGTGCTCGAGGCGCTCTCCGGCGCGCTCACGCGCAAGTTCCTGCACGGCCCCACGCACGCGCTCAACCACACCCAGGGCGAGGACCGCGAGGCGCTGCTGCGCCTGGTGCCGGGCCTGTTCCGCCACAGCAGCCATTCCGAGCGCTAGCCGCGCTCGCCGCGCCGGCGCGCCGCGCCCGGCACGCCCTCGCCGCCGCCTCCGCCATCGCGCGCGCGGCCCGGCCCACCCGATTCCCTGTCCGCCCCGATGAAAGCCAGCATGCTTGCCAAGCTCGACCAACTGGCCGAGCGACTCGACGAAGTCAACGCCCTGCTCGCGCGCGAAGACGCGACCGCCAATATCGACCAGTACCGCAAGCTCAGCCGCGAACATGCCGAACTGTCGCCGGTGGCCGAGCAGTACGGCCAGTACCGCCAGGCCCAGGATGACCTCGCCACCGCGCAGGCGCTGCTCGACGATCCGGAGATGAAGGACTTCGCCGCCGACGAGATCGCCGCCGCACGCGACCGGCTCGAAGCGCTGCAGGCCAGCCTGCAGCGCCTGCTGCTGCCCCGCGACCCCAACGACGACCGCAACCTGCTGCTGGAAATCCGCGCCGGCACCGGCGGCGAGGAAAGCGCGCTGTTCGCCGCCGATCTGCTGCGGATGTACACGCGTTATGCCGAACGGCAGCGCTGGCAGGTCGAGGTGATGAGCGAGTCCGAATCGGACCTGGGCGGCTACAAGGAAGTGATCATCCGGATCGCCGGCGATGCCGCGTTTTCGCGGCTGAAGTTCGAATCGGGCGGCCACCGCGTGCAGCGCGTGCCCGCCACCGAGGCGCAGGGCCGCATCCATACCTCGGCTTGCACGGTGGCGGTGATGCCCGAGGCCGACGAGGTCGGCGAGGTCGAGATCAACCCGGCCGACCTGCGCATCGACACCTTCCGCGCCTCCGGCGCGGGCGGCCAGCACGTCAACAAGACCGATTCCGCGGTGCGCCTGACCCACCTGCCCACCGGCATCGTGGTCGAGTGCCAGGACGACCGCAGCCAGCACCGCAACAAGGACAAGGCGATGAAGGTGCTCGCGGCGCGCATCAAGGACATGCAGGCGCGCGCCGCGCAGGCGCGCGAAGCCAGCACCCGGCGCAACCTGATCGGCTCGGGCGACCGCAGCGACCGCATCCGCACGTACAACTTCCCGCAGGGCCGCGTGACCGACCACCGCATCAACCTGACGCTGTACAAGATCGACATGATCATGGACGGCGACCTGGACGAACTGCTGTCGGCGCTGTCCGCCGAGCACCAGGCGGACCAGCTGGCGGCGTTGGGCGAAGACGCGTGAGCGCTACTTTGTGACATCCCGTCGAGGCTTCGGCGATGAACAGCGCGTAAAGTCGCCGATGTCTTTGTATCTGTTGTAAATGCTTGAAACAGCACTGGCAGGGGTAAGGCCGCTGTCTATAATCGATTTCGACCGGCAAACGGAGAATGGTGCCGGGTAGTCACTCCCGAGAACATACTAGGACGAAATCATGAAAAAACTGCTCGCGCTGTTGATGATCACCGCGGCCATGGCCGCTTGCAGCAAGAAGGAAGAAGCGCCGCCCGCCGCCTCGAACGCCGAGAGCGCGATGCAGAGCGCCGCGGAATCCGCCAAGGCCGCCGCAAGCGATGCCGCCGCTGCCGCCAGCAACGCCGCAGATGCCGCCAAGGCTGCAGCCAGCGACGCCGCCTCGAACGCGTCCGCAGCCGCGGAACGCGCCAAGGAAGACGCCGGCAACGCCATGGAGAACGCCAAGCAGGCCGCCAAGGATGCCGTCAACGCCGGCGCCGACAAAGCCAAGGACGCCGTCAATTAGTAATCGCCCCGGCGGGGGCATTGCGCCCGCCGCCGCCGATGAGCGGTACACTGGCACGAAGCCGGAAGTTTTCACCAGAGCACCGCCTCCAAAGCCCCGCCAGGTCCCGCACCGGTGGGGTTTTTTATAGCCGGCACCAGAACCGCCTTTTACCCACGCGATGTCCACCCCCGACTCCACCGCGCTGCCGGCCACCCCCACGCTGCGCGAAGCGCAGACCCTCGCCGCCATGGCCGGGCTGCCAGCGCTGGAAGCGCGCATGCTGCTGACCCACGTCACCGGCCTGAGCCGTACCCAGCTGATCACGCGCGACACCGACGTGCTCACCATCGCCCAGCGCGACGCCCTTGCCACGCTGCTGGCGCGGCGGCTGGCAGGAGAGCCGATGGCCTACCTGATCGGCGAGCGTGAGTTCTTTGGCCGCAAGTTCCGCGTCACGCCCGATGTGCTGATCCCGCGCCCCGATACCGAGGTTGCCGCCGAAGCCGCGCTGGCGCGGCTGGCCACGGTACCGCAACCCAACGTGCTGGACCTCGGCACGGGCTCCGGCATCCTTGCCGTGACGCTGGCGCGCGAGCGGCGCGACGCGCGGGTCTGGGCCACCGACATCTCGCCCGGTGCGCTGATGGTGGCGCAGGACAATGCCCGCGCGCTGGGCGCCGAGCATATCGAGTTCCTGGTTTCGGACTGGTACGCGGCGCTGCCGCCGGAACTGCGCTTCCACCTGATCGTCAGCAACCCGCCCTATATCGCCGCGGGCGACCCGCATCTGGCCGAAGGCGACCTGCGCTTCGAGCCGATCGACGCGCTGACCGACCACGACGACGGCCTCTCCGACCTGCGCGCCATCGTCGGCGGCGCCGGCGCGCGGCTGCTGCCGGGCGGCTGGCTGCTGATGGAGCACGGCTACGACCAGGCCGCGGCCACGCGCCAGCTGCTGCAAGCCGGCGGCTTCGACGAGGTCTTCACCGCGCGCGACCTGGCCGGGCTGGAGCGCTGCACCGGCGGACGCTGGCCGGGCGCGCTGCCCGCCGGGGCGGCCGCGGCACCCTGAAGCGCCGCGGCGATTCCGGTAAAATCGGCGTCAGATACCCGCCGTGCGGCCGGCCGCGCGGTATTCCATTCTCCCCAGGCGGCGCCTTCGACACGGCCTCGCCCCACTGAAAAGCAAACCATGAGCGACGTGCAGCAACAGATCGACCAGATCGTCAAGGGCAACCCGGTAGTCCTGTTCATGAAGGGCACCGCGCAATTCCCGATGTGCGGCTTCTCGGGCCGCGCCATCCAGATCCTGAAGGCCTGCGGCGTCGACGCGCCGACAACGGTCAACGTGCTTGACGACGAAGGCATCCGCCAGGGCATCAAGGAATACGCCAACTGGCCGACCATTCCCCAGCTCTACGTGAATGGCGAGTTCATCGGCGGCTCGGACATCATGATGGAGATGTACCAGAACGGCGAACTGCAAACCCTGCTGAAGGGCTGAGCCTCGCCATGTCCGGGGCTGGCGGCACACCGCAACGGCTGATCGTCGCCATCACCGGCGCCACCGGGGCCATCTACGGCGTGCGCCTGCTGCAGGTGCTGCGCGCGGCGCCCACGGTGGAAACCCACCTGCTGATTTCGCCGGCCGGCGTGATGAACCTGCAGCACGAGCTGGACATCGGCCGCGCCGAGGTCGAAGCGCTGGCCAGCGTGGTGCACAACGTGCGCGACATCGGCGCGACCATCGCCAGCGGTTCGTTCCGCGCGCACGCCATGGTGGTGGCGCCGTGCTCGATGCGCACGCTGGCTGCCATCGCACACGGCTTCTCGGACAACCTGATCACCCGCGCCGCCGACGTCACGCTGAAAGAGCGCCGCAAGCTGGTGCTGATGGTGCGGGAAACGCCGCTGAACCTTGCGCACCTGCGCAACATGACAGCGGTGACGGAAATGGGCGGGATCGTATTCCCGCCGGTGCCGGGCTTCTACCAGAAGCCGCAGAGCATTGCCGAACTGGTCGACCATACGGTCGGGCGCGTGCTTGACCTGGTGGACCTGCCGCAGATCGGCCAGACCCTGGCGCCAAGCTGGGGCGGGCTGAACGCCCGCGCCGGCGACGCGACCGGGAACTGAGTCCGGCCGCCCCGGTTACCGGCAAGGATTACCAGCGGCGATAGCCGCGGCCATAGTAACCATAGCCATAGCCGCCGTAGTAGTAAGGACGGGGCGCCACCACCACCGGCGCGGGCGCGACGTACACCGGCGCCGGACCGACCGCCGGGCCGGCGGGCGTGGGATAGACGGCGCAGCCGCCCAGCAGGGTCACCGATGCCGCACCGGCAGCCAGTCCAATCGTCAGCATTCTCATCATTTCATCCTTGGGGTCGCAACGGGCATGTGCCTGCCTTGCTGACGTTATACGGGCGGAACACGTAATACGGCGTCAAAGCCGTGTAACGCTTGTTACCGTTCCCTACGCGCGATGTCGCAGCTCCCTGGATGCCGTCAGATTTCGAAGCGGATGCCCTGTGCCAGCGGCAGCGAATCGCCGTAGTTGATGGTGTTGGTGGCACGGCGCATATAACCCTTCCACGCATCCGAGCCCGACTCGCGCCCGCCGCCGGTTGCCTTCTCGCCGCCGAAGGCGCCGCCGATTTCCGCGCCGCTGGTGCCGATATTGACATTGGCGATGCCGCAATCGCTGCCCGCCGACGACAGGAAGCGCTCGGCCTCGCGCATCGATTCGGTGAAGATGCACGACGATAGCCCGTGCGCGGCGGCATTGTTCAGCGCGATGGCCTCGTCCAGCGAGGTGTACGGCATCAGGTACAGGATCGGCGCGAAGGTCTCGGTCAGCATGGTGTCGTGCTGCGCGTCGGTCATCACCAGCGCGGGCCGCACGTAGTAGGCATGCGGGTAGCGGTCTGCCAGCAGGCGCTCGCCGCCGGTGACGATATTGCCCTGCGCGCGGCACGCCGCCAGCGCGTTGGCCATGGCGTCGCCGGCGGCGCTGTCGATCAGCGGGCCGACCAGCGTGCCGTCTGCCAGCGGATCGCCGACCGGCAGCCGGTCGAACACCGTGATCAGCCGGCTTGCCATGGTGTCCATCAGGTCGGCATGGATAAAGCAGCGACGCAGCGTGGTGCAGCGCTGCCCCGCGGTGCCGGCCGCGGCAAAGGTGATGGCGCGCACCGCCAGCTCGATATCGGCCGAGGGCGCGACGATGGCGGCGTTGTTGCCGCCCAGCTCGAGGATGCAGCGCTTGAAGTGCCCGGCGCAGGCGACGCCGACCTCGCGCCCCATGCGGGTCGAGCCGGTGGCGCTGACCAGCCGCACCGCGGGATGCTCGACCAGGTGGCTGCCCAGCGTGCGCCCGCCCGGCAGCACCGCCGAGATGCCGCTGTGCTGCGGCGCCGCCGCGGCCAGCACACGCTCCAGCAGGCCGTGCGCGGCGAGCGCGCACAGCGACACCTTCTCCGACGGTTTCCAGATCACGCCATTGCCGCATACCAGCGCCAGCGCCGCATTCCACGCCCACACCGCCACCGGGAAGTTGAACGCCGAAATCACGCCGCACAGCCCGTAGGGGTGCCAGGTCTCGCGCATCGCGTGCTGCGGGCGCTCGGAGGCGATGGTCAGCCCGTGCAGCTGGCGCGACAGGCCGACCGCGAAGTCGCAGATGTCGATCATCTCCTGCACCTCGCCCTGCCCTTCCTGCAGGATCTTGCCGGCTTCGAGCGACACCAGCCGCCCCAGCGCCGCCTTGTGTTCGCGCAGCACCTCGCCGAAGCGCCGCACGATCTCGCCGCGCGCCGGCGCCGGCAGCAGCGCCCAGGTGCTCTGCGCCGCGTGGGCGCGCGCGATCAGCGCGTCGGCCTGCGCCGGCGTGCAGGGCGGCAGGTGGCCGATGGCCTCGCCGTCGACCGGCGAGCGCACCGTCACGGCGCCGGCTGGCGTGCCCTCACGCCAGGGCCGCGGCAGGCCCAGCGAATCCCAGCAGGCTGCAAACTCTTGCGCTTTCATACGAGGCTCTCCTGGAGCGGATGCTGCGTGTAGTGGCGGCCGAAGCGGTTGGCGAGGAAGGCGTCGAGCGGCATCGACTCCTGCCGCACGAAGCCCGCCTGCGGCAGCGCGCCGCTGGCCACCATGTCCAGCGCGGTGCAGATGCCCGCGGCGGTGGTCAGCTGGATCGCGTTGACGTGCCCGTCGGCGCTGTCGACTCCGCCGATGCGCGCCGAGAACGAAGCCTGCGTCAGCGGCCCGCGCCCGCGTTCGCCGCCGGCCGGATAGCCGGTGGCGGTGGCGAACACGATCACCACGTCCTGCTCGGTCAGCGGAATGGCGCGGTCGAAGATATCGCGCAGCCAGTCGCGGCGTTCGCGCAGGCGCAGGTCGTTGAGCAACAGCTTCATCAGCGCACAGTGGCCGGGATAGCGGATCGACTTGTAGTCGACATGGCGCGCGCGCCCGGCCAGCGTCTCGGGCAGCGTGCCGAGGCCGCCCGATGTATTAAAGGCTTCATATTCGATGCCGTCCAGCGCAAAGCTCTCCAGCCCTTCCAGCGCCGTCAGTTCCACGCGCCGGCCGTCGACGATGGCCTCGCACGGGTTGCAGTACTCGTTGATCAGTCCCTCGGTGCTCCAGGTCAGGTTGTACTTGAGCGCGTTGCTGGGGTAGCGCGGCAATGCGCCCACCCGCATCTGCAGGTCCAGCAGTTCGCCGCCGCCGCGCAGGAAGCGCTGCGCCAGGTCGTGGCCGACCACGCCGATAAAGCCCGGCGCCAGCCCGCATTGCGGCATCAGCACCGAGCGCGCGCCCTGCGCCAGCTGGCGGATCGCCTGGGTGGCGGCGACGTCCTCGGTCAGGTCGAAGTAATGCACGCCCAGCCGCGCCGCCACCGAGGCCACGCTGATCGCGGCATGGAACGGCAGCG
Organism: Cupriavidus nantongensis; assembly: GCF_001598055.1. Taxonomy (NCBI): domain Bacteria; kingdom Pseudomonadati; phylum Pseudomonadota; class Betaproteobacteria; order Burkholderiales; family Burkholderiaceae; genus Cupriavidus; species Cupriavidus nantongensis. The sequence goes on from NZ_CP014844.1 coordinate 4,444,286, forward strand.
CGTTCAGCACGGCGTCGGCGCCGGCCAGCAGCGCGGCGCAGGTGCCGGGCTCGGTGGGGTCGCCGGCGCGCGCCAGCACGCCGCGCGGCAGGCCATCGAGGCGGCGTGCGTCGTGGTCGACCACGCTGACGCGGTAGTCGCCGCTGTCGTGCAGCATGGCCGCGATGGTGCGGCCGATCTTGCCGGCGCCCAGCACCGTCACGTGCAGCGGGCGGGCCGCCTTGGGCAGGTCGCGCGGGGCCTGCCGGCCGAGGTTCGAGGCTTGCATGGTGTCTCCGTCCACAAGAAAAGAAGATTCCGTTGACTGGAGTATGGATAGCCCGGCCGGCACAATGAAGGCACAAGAACGACGAAAAACCGCCATAATCGAACGAAACGACGAGGTATCCCGACGCAATGACCGAACTCGACACCACCGACCGCCACCTGCTGTCGCTGCTGCAGGCCAACGCCCGCGAAAGCGCCGCCAACCTGGCCCGGCACCTGGGGATCGCGCGCACCACGGTGGTGGCGCGCATCGCGCGGCTGGAGCGCAGCGGCGTGATCGCCGGCTACGGCGTGCGGCTGGGCCAGCGCATGGAAGACAGCGCCATCCTGGCGTATTGCGGCCTGTCGGTGCAGCCCAAGGCCGCGCCCGCGATCCTGCGCGCGCTGCAGCGGCTGCCCGAGATCGAAGAGGTCAATTCCGTCAGCGGCCCGGTCGACTACCTGGTGGCGATCCGCTGCGACACGCACGACCGGCTCGACCGGCTGCTCGACGAGATCGGCATGCTCGACGGCGTCAACCACACCACCACCTCGATCGTGCTGGCGCGCAAGCTCGACCGCCGGCGCGCCGCCGGCTGACGCGGTATGCTGCCAGACCCATCAGCCTTTGCGGAGCAACAGAACATGAATAACCCGATCCGTGTCGCCGTGGGCGGCGTGACCGGCTGGGCCGGCGGCGAACTGGCGCGCGGCGTGGCCCATGCGGCCGACATGACCCTGGTGGCCGGCCTGTCGCGCGGCGCCGCCGGCCAGACCCTGGCGCAGCTGACCGGCCATGCCGATACCCCGGGCGTGGCCGCCGCCAGCATCGAAGCGCTGGGCCAGACGCCGTACGACGTCTACGTCGAATACACCAAGCCCGGCATCGCCAAGCACAACATCCTGCAGGCGCTGGCGCACGGCGCGCACGTGGTGGTCGGCACCTCGGGGCTGACCGACGACGACTATGCCGAGATCGACGCGGCCGCGCGCCAGGCCGAGCGCGGCGTGCTCGCCTGCGGCAATTTCGCCATCACGGTGGTGCTGCTGCAGAAGTTTGCCGAAATGGCGGCGCGCCATCTGGAGCACTGGGAAATCATCGACTACGCCAAGGCCGGCAAGATCGACGTGCCCTCCGGCACGGTGCGCGAGCTGGCGTACCGGCTCGGCCAGGTCAAGGCCGCCGCGCAGGCGGTGCCGGTCGACCAGGTCAACGGCCCCAGGGAAACCCGCGGCGCCACCATGTCCGGCACGCAGGTGCATGCGGTGCGGCTGCCGGGCTACCAGCTGGGCGTGGAGGTGATCTTCGGCGCCGACGGCCAGCGCCTGCACCTGAAGCACGAGGCCGGCGACGGCTCCAAGCCCTATGTGGCCGGCGCGCTGCTGGCGATCCGCAAGGTCCACACCGTGCGCGGCGTGGTGCGGGGGCTGGACCAGGTGATGGAAGGGCTGTGAGGCTGCCGGCGGCGCAGCCGTGCGCAGCGCCGCCGGCCTGTGCCGTTACCAGCTGCCGGGCTTTTCCGGCTTGGCCGGTGCCTTCGGCGCGGGCTTGGCCGCGGCGGCCTTGCCGCCCTTGGCCGCCGGTGCCGGAGGCGGGTTGAGCTGCTTGTCGACCTCGGCGTCCTTGTCGGCCATCAGCGCGCGCGCCTGCGGCAGCAGCATCTCGATGGTGCCGGTGCTGGGGTCTTCCGGCATCGCGTACAGCTCCACCGTCAGCGGCTTGTGCATCCACCCGGCATGCAGCGTCTTGACGGTCTTGCCGGCCTTGTCGCGCATGTCCTCCTGCTCCTGGCGGAAGGGCTTGCCATACAGCGCGCTGATGCTGTCGGCCGCGGCCTGCTGCGAATTGGCGCCGGCGGTCGGCACCATCAGGCCGACCAGCGCGTTGCGGTCGACAAAGGCCACCACGTAGGGGCCATCCATGAACGCCGGGCGCTGCGCGCGCGGCACGCCGACCTGGCGCATCAGGCCATCGCCCTTCAGTTCGACGCAGAAACCGGTGACATCGCGGCCGTCGGGCGTGCGCTTGTCGGCGCAGTCGGGCAGCGCCGGCAGCGGGTTGCCGATTTCCAGCATCGCCAGCAGCGGCGCCAGCGCGCTGTTTTCGGCCTGGACCGTGGGCTTGGCGGCCGGTGCGGAGGCAGGGGTGGCAGAATGGGCAGCAGGGGCGGCATTGACGCCGGCGGCGCCCAGCAGGCCGGCAAGCGCCAGCCCGGCAACGGGGAATTTCAAGACGGACTCCTGGTGTAAGGCTCCGGGTTGGAGCCCGCCCCCGCCGGGTTGTTCCTGCGCGGCGCGGGATCGTGACGAACCGCTCACATCTGGCCACGACGGCAAAGGGGCGTGCGCTAGCTTACCCGATGGTGCCGGCGCCGCCGCCACTTGCGGGCGTCGCCCGGAATCACCCCGCCGGCGCCTTGCGTGTCAGCCCCAGCGCCTCGCGCCGGAAGGTGTGGCCGACCTGGTGGTAGAACGGGTGCGGCGAGAACTGCCGCGAGATGAACGATGCCAGCAACGACGCCGCCAGCAGGAACACCGTCAGGTCCTGCGTGCGCGTCATTTCCATCACGATCACGCTGGCGGTGATCGGCGCCTGCGTGGCCGCGGCCAGGAACGCCGCCATCGACACCAGCGCCAGCACGCGCGGCTCGGCCATGCCGCCGACGAAATGCGCGACGTTCTCGCCGATGCCCGCGCCGATCGCCAGCGCGGGGGTGAAGATCCCGCCCGGGATGCCGGCGAAATACGACACCACGGTCGCCACCAGCTTGGCCAGCCCGAACCACAGCGTGGCATGCGATTCGCCATTGATCAGCGCCGCCGCCTGCTCATAGCCGGTGCCGAAGGTCGCGCCCGCGGTGGCCCAGCCGACGATCGCCACCACCAGCCCGCAGCCGAACGCGGTCCACACCGGATGCCGCCCCGGCCAGTCGCGCCAAGCGGCCGGCAGCAGACCCGGCACGCCGCCCTTGAGCGCCTTGGCGAACACGCCGCCGAGCACGCCGGTGACCAGCGCGCACAGCAGCACCGGACCCCAGGCCTCATGCAGCCCGAGCATCGGCACCTTGACCACGAAATACGGGTTGTTGCCCAGCACCGCCAGCGACAGGAAACCTGCAGTCAGCACACCCGACAGCACCAGCCGGTCCCAGCGCACCGCGGTGCCGCGGCCCAGTTCCTCGATCGCGAACACCACCCCGGCCAGCGGCGTGTTGAACGCCGCGGCCAGGCCGCCGGCCGCGCCGGCGGCAATCAGCGCATTGGGATGGAAGCCGATGCGAAAGCGCAGCTTCTCCTGGCACCAGCGGCCCCAGGCCAGCATCGCCGCCGCCCCTACCTGCACCGACGGGCCCTCGCGCCCGACCGAGGCGCCGGCCAGCAGCGCGGCGGCGGTCAGCACCACTTTCCACATCGACTGGCGCAACGACACCAGCAGCGTCTGCGCCGGGCCCGAGGGCGGCAAGCTGAATGCGGCGATCACCTGCGGAATGCCGCTGCCGCGCGCCTGCGGCGCCAGCCGGATGGTCAGCCAGCGCAGCGCGGCCAGCCCGAACGGCAGCATCACGAACGCCAGCCACGGCGTGGCCTGGGTCAGCTGGCGGTTCCAGTGCAGCGCCACTTCAGCGATCCACGCGAACACCAGCGAGAACAGCCCGACGCAGCCCGCGCCGAACATGAACGCGGCATAGCGCAGCGTGGTGCGCGAGATGCGCCCGGCCTGGCGCGACTTGCGCCACGCCGCCACGCGCGCGCGGCGGCTGATCTGGTCCAGCAGGCGGGGATCGGGCGGCGGCGCGCCGGGGTCGGGCTGCGCCTGGGAGTCCGGGCTGGCGCCGGGAGCGGCGGACGACGAAGAGGCAGGCTGGGGATCGTTGGGATCGCGATCGGTCATGGCTGGGGCGGGCGCAGGCATCGGGCGGGGCACGCCCCGCCGCCTTGATGAGCTGAAACTATACGCCCATCGCCATCCGCTCCCCACGCGCCCGGCCGGCGCGTCAGTCCAGCGAGATGTTGTTCGCCTTGATCACCTTGCCCCAGTGCGCGCGGTCGGCCTCGAGATAGCGGTCGATCTCGGCCTGCGTGCGCGGCGGCTGCACCAGCAGCCCGAGCGCGCTGAAGGTGGCGCGGAACTGCGGATCCTTCAGCACGTGGTCGGCGGCGGCCTGCAGCTTGGCCACCGCCTCGGGCGGCGTCTGCGCGGGCACGGCCAGGCCGAACCAGGTCGCGGCCTGGAAGTTGGGATAGCCGCTCTCGACCACGGTCGGCACGTTCGGCAGCACCTCCAGCCGGCTGCGCCCGGTCACCGCCAGCGCCTTGAGCTTGCCCGCCTTGATATGCGGCAGCGAGGTGCTGACCACATCGACCATCAGCTGCACGTCGTTGGCCAGCAGCGCCGCCAGCGCCGGCGCGCTGCCGTTGTAGGGCACGTGCGTGATGCCGATGCCGAGTTCGGTCTTGAGCATCTCGGTGGCCAGCTGCAGCGCGTTGCCCAGCCCCACCGAGGCGTAGTTGAGCTTGCCGCCCTCGGCCTTGGCGTAGGCCGCGAACTCGCGGATATTGCCGGCCGGCACGCGGGTGTTGGTGACCACCACCAGCGGGGCCTCGGCGCCGATGCTGAAGATGCGGAAATCCTTGGGCGGGTCGTACTGGATCTTCTTGTACAGCATCGGGTTCAGCACCATGCTGCCGTTGGTCGCCAGCACCATGGTGTAGCCGTCGGCCGGCGCGCGCGCCACGCTGGTGGTGCCGATCATGGTGGCCGCGCCGGGGCGGTTTTCCACCACCACGGTCTGGCCCAGCTGGCGCGACATGCCGTCGGCCAGCGCGCGGCCGAACTGGTCGGTCGAGCCGCCCGGCGTGTAGGGCACCACCAGCTTGAGCGGGCGGTCCGGATAGGCCGCCTGCGCGGCCCCGCCCCACAGCGCCAGCGCGCACCCCGCACTGGCCGCGATCGCGGCGAACCAGGCGCGCCGTGGCTTGCGTCCGGTGGTCTTGGTCGGTTTGTTCTGCATCGCGTCTCCTCCTGTCGTTATCGGCTTGTGCTTCGCAGTCCCACCGGTGCGCTCAGACGCGGCGCTGGCGGCCTTCCCAGTATCGGTCGCGCAGCCGGCGCTTGGCCAGCTTGCCGGTTTCATCGCGCGGCAGTTGCGCCTCGACCACGATGCTGCGCGGCACCTTGAAGCCGGACAGCCGCTGGCGCAGCCAGTCGATCACCTCGGCCTCGCGGATCTCGGCGCCCGGCATCGGCTGCACCATGGCCAGCAGGCGCTCGCCGTATTCCGCGTCGGGAATGCCGAACACCACGCAGTCGGCAACGCCGGGGTAGCGCACCAGTTCGTGCTCGATCTCCGCCGGGTAGATGTTGACGCCGCCGGATATCACCATGTCCGAGGCGCGGTCGCAGATGAACAGGTAGCCGTCGGCATCGACATAGCCCATGTCGCCCAGCGTCACCAGCCCGTCGCGGTCGATCGCGGCGCGCGCGGCCTCATTGTTGCGGTAGCTGAAGTCTGGGTAAGCGGGCTGGCGCACGTAGACCAGGCCGATTTCGCCCGGCGCGCACTCGCGGCCGTGTTCATCGAGGATGCGCAGCTGCGCGTCGTCGACCGGTCGGCCGGCGGTACCCGGGCGCGCGGCGGCGTCGGCCGGCGTGGCCACGGTGATCATGCCGGCTTCGCTGGAGGCATAGGTTTCATGGATCACCGGGCCCAGCCACTCCAGCATCGCGCGCTTGACTTCGGGCGCGCACGGCGACCCGGTCGAGGCGACGAAGCGGATCGAAGACAGGTCGTACTTCGCGCGCACCTCGGGCGGCAGCTTGAGCAGGCGCACATACATGATCGGCACCAGGTAGAGCACGTCGATGCGGTGCTTCTCCACCAGTGCCAGCACCTGCTCGGGGTCGAAGCGCGGCGTCAGCACCAGCCGCTCGGCCATCTGCAGCGCGTTCTGGATAAACGAGCCCGGCGCGCTGTGGTACAGCGGCGCCGACATCAGCGCGCGGCAGCCCGGCTCCAGCCCGTAGGTCTGCCGCACCACCGACCGCATGCGCGCCAGCTGCTGCTCGAGCCCGTCCAGCGGCAGCGCCTGGCGCACCACGCCCTTGGGCCGGCCGGTGGTGCCCGAGGTGTACGCCATATGGCCACGCGGCGCCACGCGCGGGCCGTCGTAGGCGGGCTGCTGCGCGAGCCACGCTTCATATTCCGTCGCACCTTCAGCGGGACCGCCCACCGCCAACACCGGCATGCCGGCCGGGACCGCGTCGCGCACCGCGGGCAGCAGGTCATCCTGCACCAGCAGCACCCTGGCGCCGCTGTCGCCCAGCAGGAAGCGCACTTCCTCGGCGGTGAAGTGCCAGTTGATGGGGCAGTAGTAGCAGCCGGCGATGCGGCAGGCATGGACCACATCGGCATACACCGGGTCGTTGCGCAGCAGGACCGCGATCACGTCGCCCTCCTGCACGCCGAGCGCACGCAGGCCGCCGGCCAGGCGGGCGCCGCGCGCCAGCAGGTCCTCGCCGCTGCGGTGCATGTCTTGATACCAAAGGTCCGTGGCCATCCGCTGTCTCCTTGCCTGGGTTCTGTCAGCCGACCACTGTATCGGCGTCGCCACGCATCGACAATCAGGCCGGACGGAATCACAATGTTGCGCCAGACGTGACAATGCTGCAGGCAATTCCCGATGGACCTCAACCTGATCCAGGCCTTCGTCGACATCGTCGATGCCGGCAACCTTGCCGAAGCCGGGCGCCGGCGCGGCGTGACGCGTTCGCAGGTCAGCCGCCAGCTGCGCGAGCTGGAACACCAGGCGGGCGCGCAACTGCTGCGCCGGACCACGCGCCGGCTGGAGCTGACCGAACCCGGCCATGCGCTGTACCAGCACGGTGTGCGCATGCTGCAGGAAGTGGCCTCGGCGCAGGCCGAGATCGACAGCCTGGGCAAGACCCTGCGCGGCCATGTGCGCGTCAGCGTGCCGACAGGGCTGGGCGACGCCTATATCGCGCCGCTGCTGCTGCAGTTCGCGCACAAGCACCCCGGCATCACGCTGCGGGTGTTCTTTGCCAACCGCGTCAACGACCTGATCGCGGCCGAGATCGACGTGGCGCTGAAGGTCACCTCGGCGCCGCCGCTGGACCACGTGGCGCGTGAAATCTGCGATATCCGCTGGCAACTGTATGCATCGCCGCAATATCTCGCCAGGATTGCGCCGGTGCGGGTGCCGCCCGACCTGGCCGGCTGCAGCTTCCTGTGCCCGCCCTACCCGCCGCGGCAGTTCCCGCTGTCGCTGTATCGGGACGGCCAGCGCGTGGACGTGGCGCTGACGCCCACGCTGCAGTCCGAGCACTTCCTGTTCCTGGCGCGCGCCGTGCGCGAAGGCCATGGCATCGGCATGCTGCCGGTCTATATCGGCTGGGAAGAAGTGCGCGCCGGCCACCTGGTGCCGGTGCTGCCGGACTGGCGTCCGGAGGGGCTGGGCAACAAGCTGTTCATCATCACCACGCCCAACCTGCATCCGTCGATGGCGACGCGCGCGCTGATCGGCTTCCTGCGCGAGGAACTGGAGAAGCTCGAGGTATTCCGCGACGCGGTGAAGTAGCCGGCACCGCTGGCCGGTGAACGCACGCTTTCGCCAGGTCATGGAAGCAGCCCGCCTGCAAACTTTCGATTTGCAAGCTATGCTGCAGCCAGCTTGCAAACTGAAAGCAAGCCGCACATAACGGCGGAGACCCATGCCCCCTACCGATTTCACCGCGATGCCCTGCCCCGTGGCCCGCTCGATGGCCGTGCTGGGCGAACGCTGGGCCATCCTGGTGCTGCGCGAGGCCTTCTACGGCAGCACCCGCTTCGACGAATTCGAACGCAACCTGGGCATCGCCCCCAATATCCTCAGCGCGCGGCTGAAGACGCTGGTTGCGCACGGGCTGCTGGCGCGCGTCGCACCCGAGGGCGGCGCCCGCCATGTCTACCAGCTGACCGACAAGGGCCGCGACTTCTTCCCGGCCTACGTCGCGCTCAAGGCCTGGGCCGACCGCTGGATGACCGACGACAAGGGACCGCTGACGCTGTTGCAGGACCGCCGCACCGGCACCGAGATCGCCGAGCCCGCGCTGACACGCGCCGACGGCAGCGCGATCACGCTGGACGACGTGCGCGTGTTGCCGGGCCCCGGGGCTGGCCGCTTCCTGCGCCGGCGCTTCGGCGACAACGAGGCCGCCGCGGCCGCGCCGGAGCGCGGCCATGACTGACACGCGCGCATTGCCCGCCGGCGCCCTGCCCGCCGACACGGCGCCCGCCACCGAAATCGCCCGCCGCATCGGCAAGCTGGCCGCGCCCACCGCGCTGATCGCCCTGCTGCAGGCGGCGGCACAGCTGATCGAAACCTGGCTCGCCGCGCGCCAGGGCACCGCGGCGCTGGCCGGCTGGGCCGTGGTGCTGCCGTTTGCGCTGCTGCTGCAGCAGATGTCGACCGGCGCCATGGGCGGCGGCGTGGTCGCGGCGATCGCGCGCGCGCTGGGCGCCAACAAGCGTGACGATGCCTCGGCGCTGGTGATGCATGCGCTGTGGATCGCCGTGATCGCCGGCCTGGCGTTCGCCGTGGCGCTGGCCGGGTTCCCGCGCGCGGTGCTGGGCGCGGTGGCCGGCGCCACCGCCGCCGAAGCGGCCGCCACCTATGCGATCTGGCTGTTCGGCGCCGGCGCCGTCCCGGCCTGGCTGGCCAACACGCTGGCGTCGGTGTTGCGCGGCGGCGGCCGCCATGCGCTGGCGGCGCGCGTGCTGGCGCTGATGTGGATCGCGTTCCCGGCGCTGTCGTGGCTGCTGGCCGAGCCCGCCGGCATGGGCCTGGCCGGCATCGGCGCGGCGCTGGCGGCGGTGTCGTGGGCCGCGGCGCTGGCGATGGCGATCGTGGTCGCGCGCGGCGGCGCGGGTTTCGTGCCGGTGCTGCGGGTGCGGCTGTCGTGGCCGCTGTTCGCGCGCATCCTGTCGGTGGGACTGGTGGCGTGCACGCTGGCCTCGGTCGCCAACCTGACCACCATCCTGGTCACCGCACAGCTGCGCCACCATGGCACCGCCGCGGTGGCGGCCTACGGCATCTCGGCGCGGCTGGAATTCCTGATGATCCCGCTCGCGTTCGGCGTGGGCTCGGCGCTGACGGCGCTGGTCGGCCGCGCCGTCGGCGCCGGCGACTGGCATACGGCGCGGCGCACGGCCTGGGTTGGCGCACTGCTGGCGCTGGCCATCGCCGGCACCGCGGGCGCGGCAGTCGGCCTGGCGCCGGTGCGCTTTGCCAGCCTGTTCACCCAAGATCCGGAAGTGATCGCGATCGCCGCGCGCGCGCTGTCGTGGGTCGGACCGGCATTCGGCGGCTTCGGGCTCGGCATGGCGCTGTACTTCGCCTCGATGGGCGCGGGCCGGATGCGCTGGCCGGTGGCGGCCGGGCTTTGCCGGATCGCGCTGGCGGCGGGCGGCGGCTGGCTGCTGGCCAATACGTTCGGCATGGGGCTGGACGGGCATTTCCTGGGCGTGGCGCTGGGGATCACGGCGTATGGCGTGGTCACGGCGCTGGGAGTCAGGCAGGGGGAGTGGTCGCCGCGATAACGCGCTCGACCACGACTACCGCGTCAACACCTTCGCCTCCCCCTGCATCCCCGCCTCTCTTACCTCCTGCGGCACCGCGGGCCAGCCGCCGCCGAGCGACTTGTACAGCGCCGCGGCGCCGGTCAGCACATCGACCTGGCCCTGCACCGCCGCCAGCTGCGTGGCAAACAGCTTCTCCTGCGCGGTGGTCACTTCCAGGTAGCTGGAATAGCCGCCTTCGTAGCGCGCGCTGGACTGGTCGGCATAGACCAGCAGGCTCTTCTCCTGCTGGCGCAGGCTGACCAGCCGCTTGCGGGTCTCGATGCTGTTGGCGAGCGCGCTGTTGACGTCGGCCAGCGCCGCCAGCACCGTGCCCTGGTACGCCAGCATGGCCTGCTGGCGCTGCGCCGCGGCGCTCTGCACCTGGCCGCGGATGGCGCCGCCCTGGAAGATCGGCTGGGTCAGCCCGGCGCCGATGCCCCACACCTGCGAGGCGCTGTGCCACAGCGCGCCGGGCGTGCTGGCGATGGCGCCGAACAGCCCGCTCAGGTTCACCGCCGGCAGGTACAGCGCCTGCACCGCGCCCAGCTGCGCGTTGGCGGCGATGGCGGCCTGCTCGGCCTGCAGCACGTCGGGGCGGCGCGACAGCAGCGCCGCCGGCAGGTCGGCGCCCGCGGGTGGCGGCAGCAGGTCGTGCACCGGCTTGCCGCGCTCGACCGGGCCCGGCTCGCGTCCCAGCAGCAGCGACAGCGCGTTCTCGGTCTGGGCGATGGCGGTGCGCAGCGGCGGGATCGACGCCTCGGTCGAGTAGTAGTCGTTTTCCGCCTGCGCCAGTTCCACCTGCGAAATCACGCCGCCTTCGTAGCGCTGGCGGAAGATATCCAGGCCGCTCGCGCGCGACGCCAGCGTCTGCTGTGCGATCTCCAGCTGCGCGTCGAGCCCGCGCAGCGTGGCATAGCCCTGCACCACCGACGCCGCCAGCGCCAGCACCACGCCGCGGCGCCCGTACTCGGCATTCCACAGCTCGGCTTCGGCCGACTCGGCCTGGCGCCGGATGCGGCCCCACAGGTCCAGTTCCCAGCTGGCATTGGCCAGCAGCTGGTACGAATTGCGCGGCCCGTCGAGCCCGGCGAACGGCGTGCCGTTGAAGGTGCCGGCACGCTGGCGCGCCGCCGACGCGGACAGCCCCAGCAGCGGGAAGAAGCCGCTGCGCGCCACCATCAGCTGGCCGCGGAACTCGTCGATGCGGGCCGCGGCGATGCGCACGTCGTAGTTGCTTCGCAGCGCCGCTTCCACCAGCGCATTGAGTACCGGGTCGCCAAAGCTGTCCCACCAGGCGCTGTCGGCGGCCACCGTCAGCACGCCGGTGTCGAGGCGGTACTGCGCCGGGTCCGGGGTCTCGGGGCGCTGGTAGTTGGGGCCGATGGCGCAGCCGCCCAGCAGCGCGGCCAGGCAGGCGCCGGCAAGCTTGTGGCGCGCGCTCATGACGGCTCTCCCGTCGGCGGCGTGGCTGGTGGCGCTGTGGGTGGCGCTGTGGGTGGTGTTGTGGTCGTCGGCGCGGCGCCCTTGGCCTTGGGCTTGCGCTCGGACATGGTCTCCAGCCCCCAGAAGAATAGCGGGATAAAGAACAGCGCAATCACCGTGGCGCCGAGCATGCCACCGATCACGCCGGTGCCGAGCGACTGCCGGCTCGCCGCCGAGGCGCCGCTGGCAATGGCCAGCGGCACGCAGCCCAGGATGAACGCCAGCGACGTCATGATGATGGGCCGCAGCCGCAGCCTGGCCGCGTGCAGCGCGGCGTCGTAGGCGCTCAGGCCCTCCTTGTGGCGCATCTCCACCGCGAACTCGAAGATCAGGATGGCGTTCTTGGCCGCCAGCGCAATCAGTACCGTCAGGCCGATCTGGAAGTACACATCGTTCTGCATGCCGCGCATCAGGATCGCCAGCAGCGCGCCGAACAGCGCGAACGGCACCGCCAGCAGCACGCCGATCGGCAACGACCACTTCTCGTATTGCGCCGCCAGGATCAGGAACACCATCAGCAAGGCAAAGGCGAACACATAGATCGCGGTCGAGCCCGCGGTCTTTTCCTCGTACGCCTGCCCGCTCCAGGAATAGCTGTAGCCCTCGCCCAGCACCTCCTTCGCAATGTCCTCCATCGCCTGCAGCGCCTGGCCCGAGCTGTAGCCGGGCGCGGCGTCGCCCATGATCTTGGCGGCCGGGAAGTTGTTGAAACGCGTGACGATGTCGGCGCCGGGCACGTACCTGACCGTGGTGACCGCCTTGATCGGCACCATCTCGCCGTTGCGGTTGCGCACGTAGACCTTGTCGATATCCTCCGGGCGCGAGCGGTAGTCGGGCTCGGCCTGCAGGATCACCTGGAACAGCCGGCTGTTCTTCGGGAACTGGCTGACGTAGAGCGAGCCGAACATGGTCTGCAGCGCCGAGTAGACCTGTTCCACCGGCACGCCCTGGGTCTCGGAGCGCTCGCGGTCGACTTCCACCATCAGCTGGCGCGAGCGCGTGTTGATGGTGGAGTTCACGCCGGTCAGCTCCGGCCGCTGGTGCGCCTTGGCGATAAAGGCGCGCACCTTGCCCTCGAGCTGCTGGTAGGTGCCGTCGCCGGTGCTCTGCAGCCAGAACTCGAAGCCGCCGGTGCTGCCCAGGCCCGGGATCGAAGGCGGGTTGATCGGGATCACCACGCCGTCCTGGTAGGTGGAGAACTCCTTCTTGGCGTTGGCGATCAGGTCGGCCGCGCTTTCGCCGTCGCCGCGCTCACTGAAGCCCTTGAGCGAGACAAAGAGCGTGCCGGCGTTGGACTTGTTCTGCGAATCGATCAGGCTGAAGCCGGTCGGCGCCGCCACCGCGGCCACCCCCGGTTGTTTGGAGAACCAGTCCTCGGCGCGGCGCGACAGCGCCTGGGTGCGGTCCAGGCTGGCCGCATCCGGCATGATCACCGCGCCCAGCAGGTAGCCCTGGTCCTCCACCGGCAGGAACGACGACGGGATACGCGCGAACATCAGCCCGATCGCCGCCAGCATCGCCACGATCACCCCCAGCGACACCACCGTGCGCCGGATCACTGCCTGGTTGGCGGCGTCATAGCGATCGATCAGCCGGTCGAACTTGGCGTTGAACCAGCGGAAGAAGCGGTTCTTCTTCTGCTCGCCCGGCTTGAGCAGGATCGCCGCCAGCGCCGGCGACAGCGTCAGCGCGACCACGCCGGACAGCACCACCGAAAACGCTAGCGTCACCGCGAACTGCTTGTACAGCTGCCCGGTGATGCCCGACAGGAACGCCACCGGGATAAACACCGCCAGCAGCACCAGCACGATCGCCACCACCGGGCCGCTGACCTCGTCCATCGCCTTCTTGGCGGCTTCCTTGGGCGGCAGGTTGAACTCGGTCATGTTGCGCTCGACGTTCTCGATCACCACGATCGCGTCGTCGACCACGATGCCGATCGCCAGCACCATGCCGAACAGCGTCAGCATATTGACCGAGAAGCCGAACATGCTCATGCCGACGAAAGCGCCGATGATCGATACCGGCACCGCCAGGATCGGCACCAGCGTGGCGCGGAAGCTCTGCAGGAACAGGTACACCACCAGGATCACCAGGATCACCGCGTCGCGCAGCGTGTGCACGACCTCGCCGATCGACTCCTGCACGAACTCGGTGGTGTCGAGCGCGATTTCATACTCGAGTCCGGGCGGGAACGATTTCTTCAGCTCTTCCAGCGTGCCGCGCACCTGCTTGGCCACGTCGAGCGCATTGGCGCCGGGCTGCTGGTAGACCGCCATCAGCGTCGCGGTCTTGCCCTTGTAGCGGCTGCGCAGCGAATAGTCCTTCTGGCCCAGCTCGACCCGGCCCACGTCCTTCAGGCGCACCAGCGCGGCGTCGCCCGACTGGGCGCGCAGGATCATGTTCTCGAACTCGGCGGGCTCGGTCATGCGGCCCTTGGTGGCGATCGGGAAGGTCAGCTTGACCTCGCCATCGGTGGGCGACTGGCCGATGCGCCCGGCGGAATACTGCTGGTTCTGCGCGCTGACCGCGTTCTTGACGTCTTCCACGGTGATGCCGAGCGACGCCATCCGGTCCGGCCGCAGCCAGATGCGCATGGCGTAGTCGGGGCTGCCGAAGATCGACGCCTGGTTGGCGCCAGGTATGCGCTTGAGCGCGTCCAGCACGTAGATATTGGCGTAGTTGCCGACAAAGGTCTGGTCGTAGCTGTTGTCGGGCGAATACAGCGCGATCACCATCATGAACGCCGACGACCGCTTCTGCACCGACACGCCCTGCGACGTGACCGCATCCGGCAAGGTCGGCAGCGCCAGGTTGACGCGGTTCTGCACGTCCACCTGCGCCAGCTGCGGGTCGGTGCCGATCTCGAAATACACGTTCAGCGTCATGTCCCCGGTGGAGGAACTCGACGAGTTCATGTACATCATGTTGTCGGCGCCGTTGACCTGCTGCTCGATCGGTGCGGCCACGTTCTGCGCCACCACTTCGGCGCTGGCGCCCGGATACTTGGTGCTGACCGTGATCGACGGCGGCGTGATCTCGGGGAACTGTGCGATCGGCAGCTTGGTCAGCGCCACCAGGCCGCCCACCACGATGATGATGGACAGCACCGAGGCGAAGATCGGCCGGTCGATAAAGAAGTGGGATAGCTTCATGGCTTGCCCCCGGCGCCGGCGGCAGCCTGGGGCTGGGGTGGCGGCGCTGCCGCTCCTGAAGCGGCCGCCGCGGCAGCGGGCGCGGGCCGCGCCGCGGTGGCTTCCACCGGCCGCACCGGCGCGCCGGGCGCGAGCCGCAGCATGCCGCTGACCACCACGCGCTCACCGGCCTTCAGGCCGGTGCTGACGATCCAGTTGTCGCCGCTCCACTGGCCGGCCTCGACCACGCGCTGCTGCGCCTTGTTGTCGGGGCCGACCACACACACCTGCTGGCCGCGTGGCCCCTGGATGATGGCTTCCTGCGGCACCGCGATGGCCTGCCGGCGCTCGGCGCCATGCAGCTTCACGCGCACGAACTGGCCGGGGCGCAGCGTGCCGTCGGGATTCGCAACCTCGGCGCGGATCATGTAGGTGCCGGTTTCCGCGTTGAAGGCGGCATCGGCAAAGGTGATCTTGCCGTGATGCGGGAACTGGCTGCCGTCGGCCAGCACGATCACCACGTCGAAGGCGCCCTGCGCCGGAAACCTGAGCGCGCCGGACTGCTGCCCGGCGCGCGCGGTCAACACCTCGTTCTCGGACAGGCTGAAGTTGACCCACATCGGGTCGAGCTTGGCGACGTAGGTCAGCAGGCTGTTGGACGGATCGATATAGCTGCCCGCCTGCTTCTTGGCAAAGCTGGACACGCCGGTGACCGGCGACTTGATGGTGGTGTAGCCCAGGTTGAGCTTGGCGTTGGTGACGTTGGCGCGCGCCGCCTCGACTGCGGCCGCGGCGGACTGCTGCTTGCCGGTCGCGTCGTCCAGGTCGCGCTGGCTCAGCGCGTTGCGCTCGGCCAGCGGGCGCACCCGCGCCAGGTCGGCATTGGCGGTCTTGAGCCGCGCCACCTGCTGCGCCAGCTCAGCGTTGGCGGCGTCGAGCGCCGCGGCAAACGGCTTCGGGTCCATCAGGAACATGGTCTGGCCGGCCTTGACCACCGCGCCCTCGGTATAGACGCGCTGGTCGAGAAAGCCATTGACCCGCGCGCGGATCTCCACCTGCTGCGAGCTCTGGGTCTGGCCAACAAAGTCGTAGACGATGGGCACGTCGCGCAGCGCCACGGTCATCACGCTGACTTCGGCCGCGGGCGGCGCGTGCGCCGCCGGTTTGTCGTTGCCGCAGGCGGCCAGCGCCATGGCGCAAGCCAGCCCGAGCGCGCCGCGCCATTGGAATGCAGTATTCACGGATCCCCCTCCCGCCATGGTTATGCATGCGATGGCTGCGGGCGGTCGCCGTGGTCGGCCGTGTTACGCCGCACCGGTCCGCCGGCCGCGCTCCCCTTCTCTCCGGCAGGGTAAGACCCTGCCCCGCCGCGCGCCAATTCAATTCTTTTGTCGACGTCTTTACTACTTTCGAAAGCGCCGGTCAGCGCGCCGCCGCCATGGCTTCAGCGACGGAAACCGCCATGGAAGCCGCCGCCGCGGAAGCCCCCGGCGCGGCCGCCGAATCCCGCTCCAGCGCCGCCGACGAAGCCGCGCCCCTGCCACGCGTGCGCCGAACCCTGCAGCCGCTGCTGGCCGATCTCGCGCGCCTGGCGCTGCTGCTCCAGTCTCGCGGTGGCGTCGTTGCCCGGCTGCACCGGCTCCCAGCCGCCGGGGGTGTGCTTCTGCCAGCCGCTGTCGGTGTGCTGGTAGACCGAACCGTCGTGCCCGGCATACACATTGCCGTTGTTCCAGACCACCGCGTTGTCCTTGCCCGGGTTGGCGACAAAGCCGCGGCTGCCGCCACTGTGTTGCCCCGTCTGCGTATTGCCGGCGATGCCGGCCTCGGCGGCGCCGACGCGGCCGGTCTGGGCGTTGTAGCCTGCGGCCTGCCGCCCTGCGGCATAGTCGCCGGTGTAGGTGTTGCCGGCCACGCCGCCGCGCGCCGCGCCTTCGCGCCCGGTCGACGGGTTGGCGAAGCTGCCCTGGCGGCCGGCCGCATAGTTGCCGGAATAGGGATTGAACGCGGCGCCGCGGCTGCCCTGGTAGCGCGCGCCGGTGGCCGGGTTGTAGCCGGCGCCCGCGGTGCCGCGCCATTCGGTGCCGGTCCAGGCGTTCCAGCCCTGCGCGTGGGTGACCGTGCCCTGGCCCCAGCGGCCGTAGAAGTTGGCCTGGTTCACGTTGACGTAGTTCCAGTTGTACGGGCCGCCCCACCAGTACGGGCCCCAGTACGGCGACGCAGCGCCCCAGAACGCGCCCGCGGCGAAGCCGAAGGCAAAGCCCTCGGCCATGCCGATGCCGAAGCCGGCGCCGTAGCCATAGGTCACCGGATAGCCGTAGTAGACCGCGCCCACGTAGGGCGGATAGACATAGCCCGTGCCATAGACCACGGTACCGTCGGCGCTCACAACCACGCCCATGTAGCCGGGCGTGTAGCCGACCACCACGGTCTGCGGCGTGACGGCGTAGATGCGCACGTAGGTGACGTAGTACACCGGCGAGGTCGGCGGGATGGTATAGATCGCCGACGGCACCTCGGTCGCCACCTGCCACGGACCAGTGGGCGCCGGCGCGGTGAACCAGACGCCGTTGGCCACCGCGTAGTAATGGCTGCCGTCGACCTCGATCACCGGCGTGCCGGTATTGACCGCGTAGCTGAGCGAGGTGCCGGTGATCGGCACGAAGCGCGGCGCGCCGTCATACGCCACCGTCAGGCTGGCCTTGCTGCGCGACACCGTGGCGGTCTGCGGGATGGTGGCGGCGATCTCGGCCTCGCGCGCCTGCGGCGTGCCGGGCACGGAGACCAGCACATTGGCCTTGGGATCGGTGGGCGGGATGCGGGCGAAGTCCGCCGGCAACTGGCTGCCCGGCACGTACTGCCACGGTCCGGTCAGCATCGGCGCGCGGAACCAGCGCCCCGAGACCAGCACGTAATACTGGTTGGCGGCCGGATCGACAAAGACCGCGTGGTCGGCATTGGTCATGGTCAGCAGGCTGACGCCGCTGACCGGTGCCATCTGCGGTGCGCCGCTGGTCACCACCAGCTCCGTCGGCTGGGTGGCAAAGAGGATGGCCGGGGCGCGCGCAGGGCGCTTGCCGTCGGCTGGCAGCATCGCGTCGGGCTTGATGCCGGCGGCCGCCTTGCCGGCCGCGGTCTCCAGCGCCTTGGGCACGGTCGTCATCACCTCCCAGGCGCCGCCGGCCGATTCGGAGCGATACCAGTAGCCGGCCGCCTTCAGCCACAACTCGCCATCGGGCGCGCGCAGCAGCAGCGCGCGGCTGTTCAGCGCGCGTTCGTACGACGTTCCGGGCACGGCGCGCCAGGCGGGCTCGCCATCGACCAGCACCAGCAGCGTCGGCGTGGTCGCAAACAGGATCTGCGGCGCGTCATTGCGCACCGCGACGCGGCCGGCTTTTGCCAGTTGCTGCGATACCGCATAGCTGGCCTGCAGCTGATCCAGCGGCACCGTCAGCCCATTGGCCGGCAGGCGCGACACCAGCACCTGGCGCACGCGGTCGGCGGCGTCGGGCTGCGTCGGCACTTCGACGCTGTCGACCGTGATCCGGCTCAGCTGCACCAGCCCGGACGGCTTGTCGATATCGCCGGTGGCCGAGAAATGGACCACGCCGTAGGTCGGCGTGCCCGCCTTGTCGCCGACCGCCACCGCGGCGCGCCCGGACAGGCGGTTGCCCTCCCAGGTCTCGATCTGGGGCTGGTACAGCTCGACATGGTCGGTGGCCGCATCAAAGCTGCGCGGCCAGGTCAGAGGGGCCGCGGCCGTGGCTGCCGCCGCTGACGGCGGCTTGGCCGGCGTGGCGGCCTGCGCGGCGAGCGGCGCCAGCGCCAGCCAGGCCGCCGCGACCAGCGCGCTGGTCTGCTTGCTGGTCCGATTTATCCGAAACGACATGGGTTTCTCCGGGAGGGCGCCGCCTGCCGGCTGCCGGCACGCGCGGGCAGGATGCTGCACAACAGGCGGCCCATTGCGCGAATCTAGAGTAGCCCGTCAACGCGAACAATCCGATTTGAAAACATTCAGGATGCGCCAGAAAAAAGACAGATCAGCCGCCGGCACCGGGCCATGGGCCCGGGTGCCCTTGAAGCGTCCCGGCACGGCCTCATCTCTGTTCACTCCACCCCGCATCCCCGCCCATGCCTCCACGCACCACCATCCTGACCGCGGCGCTCGTCACGGCCTTGCTGCACGGCTATATCGGGCTGCGCCTGCTGCCGGCAATGCCGGCGCCGATGGCGGTCAAGGCGCTGGCGGTGGCCTGGCTGGCCCTGTCCTGCGCGCTGCTGCCGGCCGGGCTGCTGGCGCGGCGCGTCAGCCAGCCGTGGTCGGACCTGGTGTCGTGGATCGGCATGCTCGCCATGGGATTCTTCTCATCGCTGCTGGTGCTGACGCTGGTCCGCGACGTGGCCCTCGCCGCCGCCTGGCTGGCGGGGCAACTGCTGGGCTGGCGTGCGCCCGGCCTGGCCGCCGGCAGCGCCGTGGCAGTGCCGCTGCTGGCCTTGCTGGTCACGCTGGCCGGTTATGTCAATGCGCGCCGGCTGGCGCGCGTGGTCGAGGTCGACGTGCCGGTGCCGGGCCTGCCCGATGCGCTGCACGGCTTCACCATCGCGCAGATCAGCGACATCCATGTCGGCCCCACCATCAAGCGGCCTTATCTTGACCGCATCGTCGACCGCGTCAACAGCCTGCAGGCCGATGCCGTCGCCATCACCGGCGACCTGGTCGACGGCACCGTGCGCGAGCTGTCGGCCCACACCGCACCGCTGGCCCGGCTGCAGGCACGCCACGGCACCTACTTCGTCACCGGCAACCACGAGTACTACTCGGGCGCGGAACCGTGGATCCAGGAACTGCGCCGCCTGGGCGTGCGCGTGCTGATGAACGAGCACGTGGTGCTGCAGCATGACGGCAACGCGCTGGTGCTGGGCGGCGTCACCGACTACTCCGCCGGCCGCTTCCATGAAAGCCACCGCAGCGACCCGCAGCGCGCCATCGCCGGCGCTCCCGCCGACGCCGGCGTGCGCGTGCTGCTGGCCCACCAGCCACGCACCGCGCCCGCGGCAGCGCAAGCGGGCTTCGACCTGCAGCTGTCGGGCCATACCCATGGCGGCCAGTTCTGGCCGTGGAACCTGTTCGTGCCGATGCAGCAGCCGTACACCGCCGGCCTGGTGCGGCATGGATCGCTGTGGATCTATATCAGCCGTGGCACCGGCTATTGGGGCCCCCCGAAGCGGTTCGGGGCGCCGTCGGAGATTACGCGGGTGAGGTTGGTGCGGGGCAACTAGGAAAGTGCCGTAAAAGAGGAAGACTCTTCGCGGGCTTGAAGCGGGGATTTTGCAAGCTCAGCTACCGGCGGTCAGCGCCTGGGCTTTACTTGGCCTTCAGGTTCATCGAGCTGAATGCCTTTCGCGCCAAGTCGGAGATGCGTTTCTTGTTCCGCCTTAGCTCGGCGATTTCGGATTTCGTCAGATGTACGGAAACCGATGAGGTACCCCGCTTAATCCGCGGTGAGGGCGTGGGTGGCAATGCCGAAGATCTTGCGGATTTCATCGCCATACCTCCTTTCCAGTTCACGAATTACCCTGCCGGGTGCCACGAGTCGTCCAGGTAGCCGCTTTAGAACGAAGAGGTGGATTGACTTTCGCATCCCCCAAACCTATCCGGCATCACACTAATGCCAAAGGTCTGGCAACACGTTTCAGAATTTTCGACAGCACATACAGCCAGCACCATAAAAAAACCAGGCCCGCAGACCTGGTTCTCTTGCTCGCTCAGCAGTGCTTCACCGCACGATCGGCTTGTACCGGATCCGCTTCGGCTTGGCCCCTTCCTCGCCCAGCCGCTTCTTCTTGTCCGCCTCGTACTCCTGGTAGTTGCCGGGGAAGAACTCGACATGCGAGTCGCCCTCGAACGCCAGGATGTGGGTGGCGATCCGGTCCAGGAACCAGCGGTCGTGCGAGATCACCATCACGCAGCCGGCGAACTCGAGCAGCGCGTCTTCCAGCGCGCGCAGCGTTTCCACGTCGAGGTCGTTGGACGGTTCGTCCAGCAGCAGCACGTTGCCGCCGGCGATCAGCGTCTTGGCCATGTGCAGGCGGCCGCGTTCGCCGCCCGACAGCGTGCCGACCTGCTTCTGCTGGTCGCCGCCCTTGAAGTTGAAGCGGCCGATATAGGCGCGCGACGGGGTCTCGTAGCGGCCGACGGTCAGCACGTCGGCGCCGCCCGAGATTTCCTCGAACACGGTCTTGGTGCCGTCCAGCGCGTCGCGGCTCTGGTCGACAAAGGCCATCTTCACGGTCGGCCCGATCTTGATCTCGCCGCTGTCCGGCTGCTCCTTGCCGGTCAGCATCTTGAAGAAGGTCGACTTGCCGGCGCCGTTCGGGCCGATGATGCCGACGATGGCGCCCGGCGGCACCTTGAAGCTCAGGTTTTCGATCAGCATGCGGTCGCCGAAACCCTTGCTGACGTTGTCGAACTCGATCACTTCGTTGCCCAGGCGCTCACCCACCGGGATGAAGATTTCCTGGGTTTCGTTGCGCTTCTGGTATTCCTGGCTGTTCAGCTCGTCAAAGCGGGCCAGGCGCGCCTTGGACTTGGCCTGGCGGCCCTTGGGGTTCTGGCGCACCCACTCCAGTTCCTTGTGCAGCGCCTTCTGGCGCGCCGATTCGCTGGCCTCTTCCTGCTTCAGGCGCGCTTCCTTCTGGTCCAGCCACGAGCTGTAGTTGCCCTTCCAGGGGATGCCGTGGCCGCGGTCCAGTTCCAGGATCCACTCGGCGGCGTTGTCGAGGAAGTAGCGGTCATGGGTCACGGCCACCACGGTGCCGGGGAAGCGCGTCAGGAACTGCTCCAGCCAGTCGACCGATTCGGCGTCGAGGTGGTTGGTCGGTTCGTCCAGCAGCAGCATGTCGGGGCGCGACAGCAGCAGGCGGCACAGCGCCACGCGGCGCTTTTCGCCGCCGGACAGGTGTTCGATCTTCGCGTCCCACGGCGGCAGGCGCAGCGCGTCGGCGGCGATCTCCAGCTGCAGCTCGACGTTGTTGCCGTCGCTGGCGGCCAGGATGGCTTCGTACTTGGCCTGGTCGGCGGCGAGCGCGTCGAAGTCGGCGTCCGGCTCGGCATACGCGGCATAGATTTCATCGAGCTTCTTGCGCGCCTCGAACACGCCGCCCAGCGCTTCTTCCACCGACTCGCGCACGGTCTGCTCGGGGTTGAGCTGCGGCTCCTGCGGCAGGTAGCCGATGTTCAGGTTCGGCATCGGCGTGGCCTCGCCCTCGATCTCCTTGTCGAGGCCGGCCATGATCTTGAGCAGCGTGGACTTGCCCGAGCCGTTCAGGCCGAGCACGCCGATCTTGGCGCCCGGGAAGAACGACAGCGAGATGTCCTTCAGGATGTGACGCTTGGGCGGAACGATCTTGCCCACGCGATTCATGGTGAAAACGTACTGTGCCATGGGTGCGTGTTGGTGATGGTGCTGGAGTAGGTGCGGGAATGGCGGAGTGTATCAGGCACGCCGGCGCGCGCAGCCCGGGCCCGGCCAGCTTTGGCCTGCGCCGGTACAATCGCAGGTTCGTCTTTCCGCCGATTTTTCAAGCCATCGCCATGAGCAAACCCGCCCTGACCCTGAAGTTCAAGTGCAAGAAGTGCACCAAACCCGTCACGCTGTACCTGCAGAAGACGTCGGCGTGCTCGCACATCACCCCGTACCAGGGTTTCTGCAAGTGCGGCGAAATGATGCGCCATGCCACCGGCGACAAGGACGCGGTCGAGTCCTTCGTCAATTCGCTGGACAACAGCTGGATGCACCACCATCACCACCACCACTGAGCCGGCCACCGTGGTGAATGAGACCTGGCGTCCCGCCGGCAAGGATCCGATGCGTTTCCTGGGCGGTTATCCGCCCGGCGTGCTGGAGCAGGTGCGCGAACTGGTCGCCGCCGGCCGGCTCGGCGATCATCTGGCCCGCCGCTACCCGGGGCGCCACACCGTACAGACCGACCGCGCGCTGTACGAATACACCACCGACATCAAGCAGGAATACCTGCGCAGCGCGCCGCCGCTGCACAAGGTGGGATTCGATGCGCGGCTGGATTCCGCCCAGCGCGCGCTCGGCCTGCATACCGCGATCTCGCGCGTGCAGGGCGGCAAGCTCAAGGCCAAGAAAGAGATCCGCGTCGCCTCGCTGTTCAAGGAGGCGCCGCCGGAGTTCCTGCGCATGATCGTCGTGCACGAGCTTGCGCACCTGAAGGAAAGCGAGCACGACAAGGCCTTCTACCGCCTCTGCGAATACATGGAGCCGCGCTACCACCAGCTCGAGTTCGATACGCGGCTCTACCTGGCCTGGCGGGAGCTGGAACGCGCCGCCCCCGCCGCCGGCATCGAGCCGCGCACTCAGGCGTCGCAGGCGTAGCGGAACGACCCGTTCAGCGTCCTGGGCAGCACCAGCGTGCGCAGGTTGGCCGCCTGGGCCTTGGCGCACAACCCGGCGCGCGTGGCGGCGTCCCGGTACTTGGTGGCGTATTCGATCTGGAATACCGGCTTGCCCTGTCCCGTGAACGCGGTATAGGCACCGCACTCGCGGTACTGGAAGCACTGTTCGTTGATGGCGAAGTCAAAGCTCGCGGCCAGCTCGGCCACCTGGCCCACGTCGTTCTTCAAGCCCACCGCCAGCCCGCGCGCATGCGCCTCAGCCGCCAGGAAGCGGTTGTAGTCGAGCTGGGTCTCGGCCGTCAACGGCAGGCCGGGGCTGTTGGTATAGCCATCGACATTGTCGGGATCGACCGCATCGCAGCCCTTGCTGACCGCCAGGTCCCTGCGCGCCTGCATGATGCGACGCACGTTGGCCGAGCGCGTATCCAGCCAGCGCTCGCCGGCCCAGCCCGACAGCGGGGCGCCCTGGTCCGCCTCGGTGAACTGGTTGAAGTCGGGGCGCCAGTCCTCGGAACTGCCAGCCGAGAAGTAGCAGATCACGCGCCGGCCCTGCGCCTTGAGCGCATCGATGGTGGCCTGGGGCGTATCGAACAAGTCGAAGTCATAGGCGGTCACCGCATAGCTGGTATTGAGCCTGCCGGTCAGCTGGATCTGCCAGGTGTCGGTAAGCGCCGGGGCCCAGCGCGTGGTGGCGCTGGTCGTCGTGTCGTTGATGTGCCGCGTCGTGGCCGCGGCGGTCGGCGACACCATCTCGGTCTGTCCGCCGTCGCCACCGCAGCCGCCCAGTGCCAGGCTCAGCGCAACCGACAGCAGCGCCGCTGCCTTCTTCGCATCGTTGCCATGCATAGGTTCTTTCCCCCTTCCCTGTGATAAACCCCGTTCGAAGCGATCGGCCCTGTTGTCGATATGCCGTGGCGGCCGGGCCTGCCGCTGCGGTCCCCGCAATGTAGCGGATTCGCGGCCCGGTCCGGAATGCAGGCCGGCCCCACTGTTCGTGCGGCGCAACACATGATGCGCTTGACCCATGCCGAGGCGCTATGTATAAAGAGCGCGTGGGTAGAAGCGGTCGATTGGACAGCAGCGGTGCAATGCCGCGACGTTCAACTGGAGATTGCTCACTGACGGAGTGTTTCGTCGGTGGCGCAATGGTCCAACGCTCCCCTGACAAAGACTCCCGATCGCAGCATGCAAGGCCGGCCCCGCGGCGTTGTTCGCGCGCGCCCGCCGCATGCGTGTCCAACCCTGGTGTCCTGTTCCGCAAATACCTTGCCATGAAATCGCCCAGTTGCCCGCCATGCGTCGTTGCTCGTCGTTGCCATAGCTACGGCTATGGCGCCTCCTCGCGCCTAGCCTGACGAGCAACTGGACGATTTCATTTTGGCAAGTTACTTGCGTAACAGGACACTAGTCATTGTTAGGGGATCTCCCATGATCATCGACACCAGCTGTTATCCGACCAACCTGGTGGACCTGGCCTGGCGCCACGACGGCGACCCGTTCACCGGCGAGCGCCTGATCCAGATGATGGACGGCCCATTCACCATCAACGGCAAGCCGCGCCGCATCGACAAGGCCTTTATCCAGCCGCCGCAGGGCAACACCATCTACACCTACACCGACGGCGTGAAGTCAGGCAGCGAATCGATCGACGCGTACATGGCGTACACGGTCGAGATGGTGCGGAAGTACCCGGACCGCTTTATCGGCTGCTTCGTCTACAACCCGCGCTGCGGCGTGCAGAACGGCGTCAACGCCATCGAGCACTACGTGAAGAAGCTGGGCTTCAAGATGGTCCAGTTCCAGGCCAACATGCACGCCTACCGCCCCGACCGCGCGCTCGACTGGCTGCGTCCGGCGCTGCAGAAATGCGCCGAGCTGGGCGTGCTGGTCAAGCTGCATACCGGCGACGGTCCCTACAGCATCCCGACCGAATGGGTGCCGATGATGAAGGAGTTCCCAACGGTGAACTTCATCATGGCCCACTTCGGCGTTCAGACCGGCGGCGTGTACTGCTTCGAGCCGTTCCAGATGGCGATGGACATGCCCAACGTGTACTGCGAATCGGGCTGGTGCCTGCAGTCGCGCATCGTCGAGTTCGCCAAGGTGCTGCCCAAGCACAAGATCCTGTTCGGTTCCGACACCCCGCCCAATGAGCCCGGCATGTGGCTGCGCCTGCTGGAAGTGCTGTGCTTCGAGCCGCCCCAGGGGCTGAACCTGGACGAGGACACGCTCGAGGACTACCTCGGCAACAACGTCGCCCGGATGATCGGCCTCGAGCCGACGCCGGTGCCGCGCACGCTGGAAGAGGCGAAAGCGCGCCTGGCCGCATAAGGTCCGCACCCGCACCCGCGCCAACGACAACGGACTCCGGAGCACCTGAACATGATTATCGACACCCACCTGCACCCGACCAACCTGGTCGACGAAGCCTGGCGCCACACCGGCGAGCCCTTCAACGGCGAGCGCATGCTCAAGATGATGGACGGCCCCTACATGATCAACGGCAAGCCGCGCCGCATCGACATGGGCTTTATCCAGCCGCCGCCGGGCAACACCGGCTACCGCGACGGCAACCGCCGCGGCCGCGAAGGCATCCGCGACTACATGGCGTATATCGCCGAGCTGTGCCAGAAGTACCCCGACCGCTTTATCGGCAACTTCACCTTCAACCCGCGCTGGGGCCCGGAAGAAGGCGCGCTGGAGCTCGAATTCCACGTCAAGGAGTACGGCTTCAAGATGCTGAAGCTGCATGCCAACATGCACGGCTACCGGCCCGACCGCGCGCTCGACTGGCTGCGCCCGGCGATGAAGGTCTGCGCCAAGTACAACGTGGTGGTGCTGATCCATACCGGCGACGGGCCGTACACGATTCCGACCATGTTCTACCCGATCATCCGCGAATTCCCGATGGTCAATTTCATCATCGGGCATTTCGGCATCCAGACCGGCGGCAACTATTCGTTCGAGGCGTTCTGGATGGCGATGGACACGCCCAACGTGTACTGCGAATCGGGCTGGTGCT
This sequence comes from Cupriavidus nantongensis, assembly GCF_001598055.1. Taxonomy (NCBI): domain Bacteria; kingdom Pseudomonadati; phylum Pseudomonadota; class Betaproteobacteria; order Burkholderiales; family Burkholderiaceae; genus Cupriavidus; species Cupriavidus nantongensis. Next base: position 4,470,206 of record NZ_CP014844.1, read on the forward strand.
TCCAGTCGCGCATCGTCGAGTTCGCGCGCCAGCTGCCGCGCGACAAGATCGTGTTCGGCACCGACACGCCGCCCAACGAGCCCGGCATGTGGCTGCGCGAGCTGGAAATGCTGTGCGGCCCCGCGCCGCAGGGTATGGACCTGGACGAGGACGGGCTCGAGGACTACATGGGCAACAACATCGCCCGGCTGGTCGGCATCGAGACCACCGCGCCGCCCAGGACGCAGGAAGAGGCCCTGGCGCGGCTGAAGGATACCTACGCCAGCACCCGGTAGTCACCAGCTGTCCGGCAGGCACGGCACGGCGGCCGGGAATGTTCCCGGCCGCCGGGGCAGCCTTCGCCCTGGCCCACCCTGACCACAGGAGCCGATCCATGAACTCACCCGCAGCGCGCTTCGTTCCCGCGACCCCGGCGACGCCGGCGCGCCAGTCTTTCCACGACACCTCGCAGGACTTCCACCAGTTCCTGGCCGCCTACCGCGAGGCCTTTCCCGAAGACGTGCTGCATATCCGCGAGCCGGTCGGCGCCGACCAGGACCCGACCGCGCTGGTGTGGGCGCTGGCCGCGCAAGGGCGCCATCCGGCCTTGCTGTTCGACCATGTCGAGGGACTGGGCACATCGCTCGCCACCAACCTGTTCGCCTCGCGCGAGCGCGTCGGGCGCATGCTGGGCGGCGTGCCGCCCGCTGGCATCCATGCCGAGTACCAGGCCCGCAGCCGCCGCATGGTGGCGCCGCGCGTGCTCGACAGCGGCGCCGTCACCGGCCATGTCGAGACGCAGCACATCGACCTGCGCACGATCCCGGCGATCCGGCACTTCGCCACCGACCGCGGCCCCTACATCACCAACGCGATCCTGATCGCGGAAGACCCCGACAGCGGCATCGGCAACGCCAGCTACCACCGCTCGATGCTGCATTCGCCGAGCGAGATCGCCACCAGCCTCCATTCGCGCGGCCACCTGTGGCGCATGCAGCAGCGCGCCGCCGAACTGGGCCGGCCGCTGCCGGTGGCGATGGTGATCGGCGCGCATCCGCTGTTCATGCTGGCCGGCGCCGCGCGGCTGCCGTTCGGCGTGGACGAGCGCCATGTCGCCGGCGGCCTGTTCGGCGCGCCGCTGGAAGTGGTACGCACGCCGCGCCACGGCATCCTGGTGCCGGCGCATGCCGAGATCGTGCTCGAAGGCGTGATCGATCCCGAGGCCCGCGTCGACGAAGGCCCGTTCGGCGAGTTCACCGGCTACTCGTCGGACCGCTCGACCAACAACCTGCTGCGCGTGCAGAGCGTGATGCGGCGCACGGACGCGTGGCTGGTCGACGTGGTCGGCGGCAACTCGGCCGAGCACCTGAACCTGGGCCGGATCCCGCGCGAGTCCGAGATGGTGGAGAAGCTGCGCGAGCGCTTCCCCGGCGTCACCGCGGTGCACTACCCAAGCTCCGGCACGCATTTCCATGCCTACGTGGCGCTGCGCCAGAGCCGCCCGGGCGAGGCCCGCCAGGTGATGCTGGGCCTGCTCGGCTGGGACCCGTACCTGAAGACCGTGGTCGCGGTGGACGAGGACGTCGATATCACCCGCGACGAGGAAGTGCTGTGGGCCATGGCCACGCACCTGCAGCCGCACCTGGACGTGGTGGTGGTGGACGGGCTGCCGGGCAGTGCGCTGGATCCGTCGGCATCCGGTGTCGGCACCACGTCACGCATGGGGCTGGATGCGACGCGCGGGCCCAATTTCGACGGCATCCGCGCGCGCATCGACCCTGCCGCGATGACACGCGCGGCCGCGCTGCTGGCGCGGCTGGAGCGTGCGGCATCGCACGTGCCGTGAGGCGCGGCTCAGGGATAACCCGCTGAAAACGGTCGATTCATCGTTTCACCCGATCGATAAATCCACCGCGAACGTTGTACCTTCCCTGCGCCGCTGTCATGCTGGACTGACAAGACAGGACAGGCGCGGGCTTCGCACGAGAGGATGGCAGGACCATCCCGCAAGAGGAAGCGCCGGCACCTTGGCGACACGTTAGCGCAATGCGCAACCGGCGTGATACCGACCAAAGGAGACAGCATGAACCCCACCCTGCCTACGCAAGGGAATGCCGCCGTGCATCCCGTCGACGAGGTCCTGCCCCCACCGCGCCTGCTGGCCCTGGGCCTGCAGCATGTGCTGGTGATGTATGCCGGCGCCATTGCCGTGCCGATGATCATCGGCGGCGCGCTCAAGCTGCCCAAAGACCAGGTCGCCTTCCTGATTGCCGCCGACCTGTTCTGCTGCGGCCTGGTGACGATGATCCAGAGCATCGGCATCTGGAAGGTCGGCATCCGCCTGCCGGTGATGATGGGCGTCACCTTCACCGCGATCGCGCCGATCATCGCCACCGGCTCCAATCCGTCGCTGGGGCTGCCGGCGGTGTTCGGCGCGGTGATGGTGGCGGGCGTCTTCACCTACTTTGCCGCGCCCTATGTCGGCAAGATGGTGCGCTGGTTCCCGCCGGTGGTGACCGGCACCGTGGTGCTGGTGATCGGGGTCTCGCTGATGCGGGTCGGGATCAACTGGGCCGCGGGCGGCAATCCCACCATCAATACCGCGAGCGGTCCGGTGCCCAATCCCAACTTCGGCCTGCCGGTGAACATCGCCATCGCTACCGCGGTGCTGTGCACGGTGCTGGCGCTGGTGGCGTTCGCGCGCGGCTTCCTGTGCAACGTGGCGGTGCTGATCGGCATTGCGGTGGGCTTCGTGATTGCGCTGGCGCTGGGCAAGGTCAGCTTCGACGGCCTGCACAACGCCCACTGGGTCGAGTTCATCACGCCCTTCCACTTCGGCTGGCCCACCTTCGACGCGATGACCTCGGTCACGCTATGCGTGGTGATGATCGTGATCATGATCGAAGGCGTGGGGCAGTTCCTGGCGCTGGGCGAGATCGTCGGCCGGCCGGTCGACTCCGAAGACCTGGCGCGCGGCCTGCGCGCGGACGGCATCGGCGCGCTGGTGGGGGCGGTGTTCAACACCTTCACCTACACCTCGTACGCACAGAACGTGGGGCTGGTGCAGGTGACCGGCGTGCGCAGCCGCTGGGTCTGCGCCACCGCCGGCGGCATCCTGATCGTGCTGGGCTGCCTGCCCAAGCTGGCCTTCTTCGCGGCATCGATCCCGCAGTACGTGCTGGGCGGCGCGGCGCTGGTGATGTTCGGCATGGTGGCGGCCACCGGCGTGCGCATCCTCGGCCATGTGGACTTTGTCGACAACAAGAAGAACGCCTACATCGTCGCCGTCAGCGTGGCGCTGGGTATGATCCCGCTGGTATCGGACAAGTTCTTCGCGCAGATGCCGGAGCTGCTGGCCAAGTTCTGCCAGAACGGCATCCTGCTCGGCACGCTGTCCGCGGTGCTGCTGAACCTGCTGTTCAACGCCCGTTCGCCGGCCCCCCAGCCCCACGGGCTGGCCAAGGAACCGGCATGAGGTAGTGGCCGCAGTCAGGCGCCGTCAGCTGGCTTCTGCCAGCCTGGCCCGGTAGCGCATCAGCAGGTCGCGGAAGGCCTGCGCCGGCGGCGACAGCGACCGGTCCGCGTGCACCAGCAGCGAGATCTCGCGGTGGATCACCGGATCGGTCGGCATCACCGTGGCCAGCCCCAGCGCGCCGGTCAGCCGCGTCACCGCCGCGCTCATCACCGCGATGCCGAGCCCGGCGTCGACCATGCCGACCATGGTCAGCGGCAGGAACACCTCGTGCACCCGCTGCAGCGTAATGCCGCGCGCGGCCAGCGCCGTGTCCAGGCAATCGCGGATCGGGTTGCCCTTGTGCGGCCCGATCACCGGCAGCCCGGCCACGTCCTCCCAGCGCAGCGTCTTGCGCCGGCGCAGCGGATGGTGCGCGGGCATCACGATCACGAAGGCATCGTCCAGCAGCCGGTGCGCGCTCAGGTCGGGCTGGCCCTCTGGGATGGTGCCGATGCCGAAGTCGACCTCGCCCGAGCTGACCATCTTGGTCACTTCGTGCTCGGACACATCGTGCAGCTCCACCTTCACGCCCGGATGGCTGACGCAGAACTCGCGGATCACGCGCGGCAGCATCAGCGCCGCCTGGATCGACGATGCCGCGATCGACACGCGCCCGCGTCCCAGCGTGCGCAACTCGCTGGAGTTCTCGATCACGCTGTCGATATCGGCCACCGCCTTCTTCACCAGCGGCAGCAGTTCCGCACCGGCCTGCGTGATGTGCAGCTGGCGCGTGTGGCGGTCGAACAGCTTCAGGCCGAGGTTGGCTTCCAGCTCGTGGATCAGCGCGCTGACCGACGACTGCGACAGGTCCAGCCTTTCGGCGGCGCGGGTGAAGTGGCGCTCCTGCGCCACGGCGATAAACGCGCGCAGCTGGCGCAGCGACACGTTCATGTTGCTGAGGTGGGGCACGTTGTCTACCTCCGGGATCTCGGGGTGCGCGCTCTGCGGCGAAAGCCGGGGCTTTCGCGGCGCGTCTGATTCAGAGGGTAACACGATCAATTAATCCGATACCGGGCCTTTACCGATGAAGACCTGCCGCCCATGATGGATTCAACGGCGCGCGCCCCGCACGACCCCGGCAAGACCGGCAGCCGCCGATGGCACAGACCAGGAGGAGCAATGAGAGCGTTTGAGTATTTCGAACCGGCGACGCTGGCCGAAGCCTCGGCCATGCTGCACCGGTGCGGTGGCAAGGCCAGCGTGCTGGCCGGCGGCACCGATCTGCTGGTGCAGATCAAGGAGTCCGTGCGCAAGCCCGAGCAGGTCATCAACATCAAGAAGATCCCGGGCATGGACGTGCTGACCTTCGATCCGGTCAACGGCCTGCGCATCGGCGCGCTGGTAACCACGCGCGCGGTGGAAACCTCGGGCTTCGTGCAGCGCCACTATGCCGGCCTGGCGAAGGCGGTGACCGACTTCGCGTCGATCCAGGTGCGGCATCGCGCCACCGTGGTCGGCAATGTCTGCCGCGCGTCGCCATCGGCGGATTCGATCGCGCCACTGGTCGCCGATGGCGCCTCGGTGCACCTGTACGGCATGTCGGGCTCGCGCGAACTGCGCGTCGAGGACTTTGTCACCGGCGTCGGCAAGACCGCCATCGCGCCGGACGAGATCGTCACCCGCATCACCGTGCCGGCCCCTCGGCCCGGCACCGGCAAGGTCTATCTGAAGCATGGCCGCCGCGTGCAGATGGAACTGGCCACCGTGGGCGTGGCGGTAACGCTGACGGTGGAGCACGGCCACTGCGTCGACGCCGGCATCGTGCTGGCGGCGGTCGGCCCCACCCCCGTGCGCGCGGCGCGCGCCGAGCAGCTGCTGCGCGGCCAGCGCGTGACCGACGCCCTGGTCCTGCAAGCCGCGCACGCCGCCATGGACGAGGCCCGTCCGATCAGCGACGTGCGCGCCAGCGCAGCCTACCGGCGGCAGATGGTCAGCGTGCTGACCCGCCGCGCCCTCGAACAAGCCCTGGAGGCCGCCCTGCGCGGAGCATCATGCGAAAAATGATCGAACTCGTCATCAACGGCGAGCCGCGCGAACTGGCGGTGGAACCCCACAGCACGCTGCTCGACGCGCTGCGTCACGACGCCGGCCTGACCGGCACCAAGAAGGGGTGCGACGTCGGCGAATGCGGCTCGTGCACCGTCATCATCGACGGCAGGCCGATGAACAGCTGCCTGGTGCTGGCGCCGGAAGCAAACGGCTGCCACATCACCACCATCGAAGGCGTGCAGCCCGCGCCCGACACCGTGCATCCGCTGCAGGAGCAGTTCATGCGCTGCGGCGCCGCGCAGTGCGGCTTCTGCACGCCGGGCTTCGTGGTGATGGCCAAGGCGCTGCTCGACGAGAACCCTCATCCCACGCGCGACGAGATCCGCTTTGCCATTGCCGGCAATATCTGCCGCTGCACCGGCTACACCAAGATCATCGAGGCCATCGAGCAGACCGCCGCGGCCATGGACGCGGCCGGGTGCGAGCACCGTACCCGCGCCAGCGAGGAGGCATGATGACCCACGCCGTGATCGGACACAGCGTCAAGCGCACCGACCTGCTCGACAAGGTCACTGGCAACGCAAAATACGTTGCCGACATGCCCTTCCCCGACCTGCTATACGGCAAGATCAAGCGCAGCAACGTCGCCCACGCCCGCATCCGCCGCATCGACGCGTCGCGCGCGCTGGCGTTGCCCGGGGTCAAGGCCGTGCTGACGCACGAGAACGTGCCGCGCGTGCTGCATGCCGGCTCGCCGCACCCGCGCTCGGCGTCGGTGACCTGCGACCAGTACATCCTGGACGACAAAGTGCGCTACTGGGGCGAGGGCGTGGCCGCGGTCGCGGCGGTCAGCGAAGAGATCGCCGAGCGCGCGCTCGAACTGATCGAGGTCGAGTACGACACGCTGCCCGCGGTCTTCACCACCGAAGACGCCGAACGCTCCGACGCCCCGCGCATTCACGACCGCGAGCCTGGCGGCAACCTGGTGCTGCCGCCGGTGATCGTCAGCCGCGGCGATGTCGAAGCCGGCTTTGCCGAGGCCGACTTCATCCTCGAAGGCATCTACGAGGGCGGCCGCCCCACGCCGGCCTACATGGAGCCCAACGTGCTCACCTGCAGCTGGGACGGCAACGGCAACCTGACGGTGTGGATCTCGACCCAGACCGCCTTCATGGTGCGCGGCATCATGGCCGAGGTGCTGGGGCTGCCGCTGCACAAGGTGCGCGTGCTGGTCGACCACATGGGCGGCGGCTTCGGCGCCAAGCAGGACCTGTTCCAGCATGAGTTCCTGTGCGCGCTGCTGGCGCGCGAGACGCGCCGGCCGGTGCGGATGGAATACACCCGCGAGGAAACCTTCCTCGGCGGCCGCACGCGCCATCCGGCAAAAATCTGGCTGAAGCAGGGCTTCCGCAACGACGGCACCATCACCGCGCGCCAGGCCAGGGTGGTGTTCAATTCCGGCGCCTACGGCTCGCACGGCCCCGGCGTGACCAATGTCGGCACCGCCGCGCTGGTATCGCTGTACCGCTGCGACAACGTGCTGCTCGAAGGGCGCTGTGTCTACACCAACAGCCCCATTGCCGGCGCGTTCCGCGGCTACGGCGTGGTGCAGACCTACTACGCGCTCGACGTGCAGATGGACGAGGCCGCCGCGCACCTGGGCATCGATCCCGCCGAACTCAAGCTCAAAAACGCCGTGCGCGAAGGCGATATCGCGCCGTCGAACCATCCGCTGATCGGTCACGGCCTGGAGGCCTGCATCGAGCACGGCATGGCACTGCTCGACTGGCCCGCGCTGCGCCGCCGTCCGCGCGACACCAGCGGCCCCGTCCGCACCGGCTGGGGCCTGGGCTGCGAGATGCACGGCAGCAGCGCCTATCCCGGCATCAAGGAACAGGGCAACGCCATCATCAAGATGAACGAGGACGGCACCGTGGTGCTGCTGACCGGCGCGGCGGGACTGGGTACCGGCGCGCACACCGCCCTCGCACAAATCGTGGCGGAAGAACTGACGTTGCCGTTCGAGGCGGTATCGGTGGTGCATGGCGACACCGACGTGGTCCCCTGGGACATCGGCGCCTTTGCCAGCCACACCACGTACATGGTCGGCAAGGCCGCGCAGATGGCGGCGGGCGAGATCCGGCGCCAGCTGTTCGAGCGCGCCGCGAAGCTGATGGAGTGCGAGCCCGCAGCGCTGACGCTGGCCGATGGCGTCATCGCCGTGCGCGACCGCGACGGCCCCACGCTGACGGTGCGCGAGGCGGTGATGCCGCGCAAGGGCATTCCCGCCGCGCAGCTGGTGGGCACCGCCACCTACCACCCGACCAAGTCGTATTCGTTCGCCGCGCATTTTGTCGAAGTCGCGGTCGATACCGAGACCGGCTTCATCACCGTGCGGCAGGTGGTGCCGGTGCATGACGTGGGCAAGGTGATCCATCCGGTCGCGGCCGCGGGCCAGATCGAAGGCGGCATCCAGCAGGGCATCGGCCACACGCTGTACGAGGACTACCAGATCGACATGCGCAGCGGCCGCTCGCTCAACGCCAACTTCGTCGACTACAAGATGCCGCTGGCGATGGATATGCCCGAGATCCGCACCGTGATCCTGGAAGCCGCGCCGGATCCCGGCGGCCCGTTCGGCGCCAAGGGCGTGGGCGAGGATCCGATCGTCGCGATCGGGCCGGCGATTGCCAACGCGGTGTTCGATGCCATCGGCGTGCGCTTCCGCCACTACCCGATCAAGCCCGAGCAGGTGCTGCAGGCATTGGCCGAGAAGGCGGCGCGGGAAGGCGGGCATCCATGAGCCGCAAGCAACGCCTGGTGGTCGCCATCACCGGCGCCAGCGGCGCGGTGTACGGCGTGCGCATGCTGCAGGCGCTGGCCGCGCTGGACGGCTGGGAGACCCACCTGGTGTGCTCGCCGTCCGGCCTGCTGACCGCGCACCATGAGCTGGGCCTGCAGCGCCCGCAGATCGAGGCCTTTGCAGACGTGGTGCACAACGTGCGCGATATCGGCGCCACCATCGCCAGCGGCTCGTTCCGCTGCGACGGCATGGTGGTGGCGCCCTGCTCCATGCGCACGCTGGCCGCCATCGCCACGGGCCTTGCCGACAACCTCGTCACCCGCGCCGCCGACGTCATGCTCAAGGAGCGCCGCCGGCTGGTGCTGCTGGCGCGCGAGACCCCCTTCCACCTGGTGCACCTGCGCAACATGACCACGGTGACCGAGATGGGCGCCATCGTGCTGCCGCCGGTGCCGGCCTTCTACACACATCCGCAATCGGTCGACGACATCGTCGACCACACCGTGGGGCGCGTGCTGGACCTGTTCGACGTACCGCACGACGGCCTGGTGACACGCTGGCAAGGCCTGCGCCCCAACGTCGCCACCGCATGAGAAAGCACTTTCGCCTCGCGCTAGCGGGGAACGCAGCACCCTAACAGGCCGCTGAAATACCTCCGGTGGACGTCAGCGCGACAACTGGCTGAAGCGTTGATTTGAGGAACCCATCCAACTCCACTTTCATGCGCGGCGCAGATACCTTCACGGAAAGTTTGTTCACTATGCGGAGGCTGGATGATTTCGTGCCGAAGTCCCACCCGCTGCGCTCGATCCGCGCCATGGCCAACCAGGCGCTGGTAAAGATGGACCGGTTGTTCGCACAGATGTACGAGGACGATATCAAGGGTGGCCAGCCCAGCATCGCGCCGGAGAAGTTGCTGCGGGCCATGCTGCTGCAGGTGCTCTACAGCGTTCGCTCCGAACGCCAACTCATGGAGCAGACGCAGTACAACCTGCTGTTTCGCTGGTTCATCGGGCTGTCGATGGACGACACCGTTTGGGTGCCCACGGTCTTCACCAAGAACCGCGAGCGGCTGATCAAGCATGATGCGGTGATCCAGTTTTTCAACGAGGTGCTGGCCATCGCGCAGAAGAAGAACTGGCTGTCGGGCGAGCACTTCAGCGTGGACGGCACGCTGATTCAGGCGTGGGCAGGCCACAAGAGCTTCGTGCGCAAGGACGGCGGCGACGACAAGGACGACAACGACGGCGCCAACTTCAAAGGTCGCACGCGCAGCAACGAGACGCACGAGTCCAAGACCGATCCCGATGCCAAGCTGTACCGCAAGGGCAAAACTGCGAGTGAACTTCGCTATATGGGTCATACCCTGAGCGACAACCGTCACGGCCTGGTGGTGAGCGCCATGGTGACCAATGCGGACGGACATGCTGAGCGCGAGGCCGCGAAGGTGATGCTCAACGATGCCCGACAGGTGACGGACGACCCGAACACCGAAATCACGGTGGGTGCAGACAAGGGCTACGACGCGCAAGAGTTCATTCAAGCCTGCCTGGAACTGAAGGTGACGCCCCACGTGGCACAGAACACCTCGGGGCGCCGCTCGGCCGTTCCTGATGCCATTGCTTGCAGCGCCGGGTATGCCGTTTCGCAGCAAAAGCGCAAGCTGATCGAACAAGGCTTCGGATGGGTCAAGACTGTCGGGCGCATGCGCCAGGTGATGGTGCGTGGACTGAAGCGAGTCGACCAGATGTTCGTGCTGAGCATGGCCGCCTACAACCTCGTGCGCATGCGCTCACTGGGACAAATCCGTCCGCAGTTGCAGTAATCGCGGTAATGAGGCCGGAATCGGGCGCCAAACCGCCGAAAAAATCGATGTAGGGACGTCCCGCTTCCAGATTGTGAAAAATCGCAAGCCTACTGCCTTGCAGGGGGAAGCCTCGCCTCTTGTACGGGGAGTACTTCAGCAACCTGCTAATCAGGAGACAACATGAACGCACCTGCCGTCGCACAACAGCCGCCCGTCCCGGTCACCATCCTTACCGGCTTCCTCGGCTCGGGCAAGACGACGCTGCTCAACCACATCCTGACGCAGAAGCACGGCCACCGCATCGCCGTGATCGAGAACGAGTTCGGCGAGGTCGACGTCGACTCCGACCTGGTGATGACCTCGGACGAAGAGATCTACCAGATGACCAACGGCTGCATCTGCTGCGTGGTCGACGTGCGCACGGACCTGGTGCGCATCCTGCAGAAGCTGCTGGAACGGCCCGAGCGCTTCGACCATATCCTGGTCGAGACCAGCGGCCTGGCCGACCCGACCCCGGTCGCAGCGACCTTCTTCATGGATAACGAAGTCGCCCGGCAAGTCACGCTCGACGGCATCCTGACACTGGTCGATGCGGTGCATATCGAGAGCCATCTCGACGACCCCCAACTGACCGGCTTCGACAACCAGGCGGTCGACCAGATCGTCGCCGCCGACCGCGTGATCCTGAACAAGACCGACCTGGTCGACGCCGCGCAGCTCGACCGGCTGGAAGCGCGCATCCACCGCCTGAACGAGGGCGCGCAGATCCTGCGCTCCAACTTCGCGCAGGTGGACCTCGGCAAGATCCTGGGCATCGGCGGGTTCACGCCGGGGACGATCCAGGCGCAGGATGGCCACGATGCGCACGAGCACGCCGGCCATGCGCACGATCTGCACGACGCGCATCACGACCACGTGTGCGACGAGCATTGCGACCACGCGCACGATGACGATACGCACGGACACCGCCACGATCCGTCGGTCACATCGGTCTCACTGGTGTTCGACCAGCCGTTCGACCGCCAGCGCCTCGAGCATGGCCTGAAGGCGCTGCTGGCCGCGCAGGGCGACGATGTGTTCCGCATGAAGGGCATCGTCGCGGTGGAGGGCGATGACCGCCGCTACGTGCTGCAGGCGGTGCACCGGCTGATGGACTTCCATCCCGCCGACGCCTGGGGCACGGAACCCGCGCAAAGCAAGTTCGTGTTTATCGGCCGCCATCTCGACAAGCTGCGGCTGCAGACGCTGCTGAAGGTGTGCCTGCCGGTGGCGCAGGCCGCCTGATCGCGCTGTCGGCGGCGGGACTGGCTTGCCGTCAGTCCCGCTGCAATGCTGCCGCGCGCAAGGTCTGCGACGGCAGCTCGCCGAACTCGCGCCGGTACTCGCGCGAGAACAGGCTCAAGTGGGTAAAGCCGTGCCGCAGCGCGATCGCGCCGACCATGCCCCTCTCCTGCGTCGCGCGCTGCAGGTCGGCGCGCGCGCCATGCAGGCGCAGCAGCCGCAGGTATTCCATCGGTGTGGTGTTCTTGCTCTTGCGAAAGCCCAGCTGCAGCGTGCGCGCCGACACGCCGCAATGCGCGGCGATCTGCTCCAGCGTCAGTGGCTGGTCCAGGTTGGCGCGCAGGTAGGCAATGGCGTGGCGCACATAATCCGGCAGCACCGCCTCGAAGCGGCGCGGCAGCATATTGCCGTCCGCGGCAAAGCGGTCGAGCAGCAGCGTCGACAGCACGATGCGCTCGATGCTGGCATCGACCGCCGGCACACCGCTGCCATCGCGCCGCACCCGCGTTTCCGCGCGCAGGTAGCCCACCAGCGCCTGCCAGCGCTCGGCACGGCCATCGTCAGCCACCGGCTGCATGTCGAATTCGATCGGCGCCGGCGGCTCGAAGCTGAACTGCTGGCGGAATGCCTCTTCGATCAGCTGGCGCCGGATCACCACGCTGAAGCGCTCGCAGCCCGGATCCAGCGACAGCGTGGTCGGCACGGTAGGCGAGAACACAAAGGTAGCGCCCGGTGGCATCAGCATCGCGCCCCGCGGCGTTTCCACGCGGCAGGTGCCTGCCAGCACGGTCTGGATCACGAACTCGTCCTTGTTCGGCTGCGGCTCGATCTGCACCGCCTGGTTATAGGCGATGGTCACCAGCGTGAGCCGGCCGATGGTGCTGGTATCGATGCGCGCATCGAGCGCCGCATCGTCCTCCGCCGCGCGCAGGCGCGTGGGACCGAACACGCGGCCGGACAGCGACTGGATGCGATCGAGGTCGCCGCCGCGGCCAAGGGGCGAACGGGAGGGTGCGGCAAACCATCCGACAGTGGGTGACATGGCGTTGGAAAAAAAGTGAACGGATCAACGGCTACCGCTCCATCAACATCCGACTGTTTGCTCCCCTCTCCCGCTTGCGGGAGAGGGGCGGGGGAGAGGGCAGGAGCTTGCAATTGCGATGCAGTATCAAAAGCCACCGGCGCAAGGCTCCGAGCCATACATACCACCTCGCTTTTGCACACGCTGGCCCTCTCCCCCAACCCCTCTCCCGCGCGCGGGAGAGGGGAGCAAACTAGCGCATCCATCGTATTGCCACCCCCGCCCTCACGCAACCCAAGGGAAACCCCTGATCCCCCCGGCGCGCATTTTGCAACCCCGCTTGCGGCCCCGTGCCAGGGCCTTCGCAATAACGCTATGACGGCATGCCATGCATCGCTACTGTGCAAGGCATGCGTGGGCCATGCGCCGCGCATGGCACCGTGACGGACCGAGCCCTGCAACCACAGACCGGGCCAGCCGCCGCCGGCATGGCGCACTTTCCCCCAGTACGCGGCAGGAGACCCATCATGAAACCAGCGGTTCACCCCGTCGACCAGATCCTGCCGGCACGCGCCATGGCGTCGCTCGGCTTCCAGCACATGCTGGTCAGTTACCTCGGCGCAATCGCGGTGCCGATGATCGTCGCCGGCGCGCTCAAGATGACGCCGGCGCAGACCACCATGCTGATCAGCACCGCGCTGTTCACCTCCGGCATCGCCACGCTGCTGCAGACCGTTGGCTTCTGGAAGTTCGGCGTGCGCCTGCCGCTGATGCAGGGCGTGGCGTTCAGCTCCGTGGGCCCGGTCATCGCCATCGGCACCGATCCCAAGCTGGGCTTCAACGGCGTCTGTGGCGCCATCATCGCCGCCGGCGTGATCGCGATGTTCCTGGCGCCGGTGATCGGCAAGCTCAAGCGCTTCTTCCCGCCGGTAGTGAGCGGCTGCACCATCACCGCGGTGGGCTTGTCGCTGTTCCCGGTTTCGTTTCACTGGTTTGGAGGCGGAAGGGGCGCGCCGGATTTCGGCGCGCCCATCTTTTTCCTGGTCGCCTTCGGCGTGGTGGCACTGATCCTGCTGATCAACCGGCACGGCGGCGAGCTGGTGCGCAACCTGTCGGTGGTGATCGGCCTGCTGGTTGGCGGCGCGGTGGCGTGGATGCTGGGCATGGGCAGCTTCGATGAAGTCACGCGCGCGCCGTGGTTCACCATGGTGACGCCGTTCGCGTTCGGCATGCCCACCTTCAACATCGGCGCGATCACCACCATGGTGATCGTGATGGTGGTGCAGATGGTGGAATCGATGGGGCTGTTCGTTGCCGTCGGCGACATCGTCAAGCGTCCGTTGACCGAGCGCGACGCCACCCGCGGCCTGCGCGCCAACGGCCTGGCCAGCGCCATCGGCGGCATGTTCGCGGCGTTCCCGTACATCGCCTTCATGGAGAACGTAGGGCTGGTGATCGTCACCGGCGTGCGCAGCCGCTGGGTGGTCGCCACCTGCGGCGTGATGCTGTGCGCGGTGGCGCTGGTGCCCAAGATCGGCGCGCTGTTTGCATCGATCCCCGCCGCGGCGCTGGGCGGCGCCACCATGGTGATGTTCGGCGTGGTCGTTGCCGCCGGCATCAAGACGCTGGGCGAGGTGGACTACGAGCGCAACCCCAACAACCTCTCCATCGTCTCCATCACGCTCGGCTGCGCGATGATGCCCGTGATGCTGCCCGGCATGCTGGAGAAGCTGCCCGGCTTCCTGCAGCCCTTCGTCCACAGCAGCGTGATCATCGCCTGCGTGGTTTCCGTGGTCCTCAACCTGATTCTCAACGGCCTGCCAGCGCGTGAAGCCGACGAGCTGCCCGCCAGTGCCGACAACGTCCAAGGGGTCTGACAACATGGTGCACAACACCAACGCCACCACCGCCGCCGCCAACGCACCCGCCGGCGCCGTGCTGATCCGCAACGCCGCCGCCGTGATGACCGGCCGCGCCGGCACTGCCGCGCGCGCCGGCGCCGCCGACATCCGCATCCGCGACGGCCGCATCGCCGAGATCGGCGCCCGCCTGGCCCGCCACGACGGCGAAGCCGTGCTCGACGCCAGCGGCTGCGTGGTCTATCCGGGCTGGGTCAACACCCATCACCACCTGTTCCAGAACCTGCTCAAGGCCGTGCCCGGCGGCATGAACGTCGGGCTGGAGCAATGGCTGGCGGCCGTCGCCTACCCGCGCCTGGCGCGCTTCACCCCCGAGATCTTCCGCACCGCGGTGCGGCTGGGCATGGCGGAACTGCTGCTGTCCGGCACCACCACGTGCGCCGATCACCACTACCTGTATCACCACGGCCACGGCGCGGAAACCGGCGACGTGCTGTTCGAGGTAGCCGAAGAGCTCGGCATGCGCCTGGTGCTGTGCCGCGGCGGCGCCATCCAGTCGGCCTCCGATCATCCCGGCATGCGCGCCACCGCGCTGGTGCCCGAGACGCTGGACGAAATGCTCGCCGATATCGAACGCCTGAAAGCGCGCTACCACGACGCCGCCCCCGACGGCCTGCGCCGCGTGGTGGTGGCTCCGACCACCCCCACCTTCTCGCTGCCGCCCGCCCTGCTGCGCGAACTCGCCGCCTTTGGCCGCGGCATGGACCTGCGTCTGCACTCGCACCTGTCCGAGACCGACAACTACGTCAGGTTCTGCCGCGAGAAATACCAGTGCACACCGGTCCAGTTCGTCGCAGACCACGACTGGCTGGGGCCAGACGTCTGGTTCGCGCACCTCGTCACCGTCAATCCGGAGGAAATCCGCATGCTGGCCGTGACCAACACTGGCATGGCGCATTGCCCGGTCAGCAATGCACGACTCGGCAGCGGCATCGCGCCGGTACGCGCGATGGCGGATGCCGGCGTGCCGATTTCACTCGGCGTCGATGGCGTCGCTTCCAACGAGTCGGGCAGCATGGTGCATGAGGCTAATTTTGCGTGGCTGGTGCATCGCGCCCTCGGCGGCGCCGCGCAAACGCGCGTCGAGGAAGTGATTCATTGGGGCACTGCAGGCGGTGCGCAGGTTCTGGGGCTGCCCGGTATCGGCACGCTTGCGCCGGGGCAATCGGCGGATCTGGCGATTTATGACGTCAGCGGGCTGCGGTTTCATGGGTTTCATGACATCGGTACGGCGCCGGTCGCGGCGGGGGAGCCGACGCCGGTTCGGGATGTGCTGGTGCGGGGGCGGCAGGTGGTGCGGGATGGGGTGGTGGTGGGGTTGGATTTGGAGAAGTTGCGGAGGGAGGCGCGGGAGGCGTTGGTGTCGCTGGTGGATTGAGCGGGCTTAACTCACGACACCATCACGTACGCTGCCGCCCCTCTTGTGAGGTCCCGCTGGTCGGTTGCGCCGATGGGACCGGATGGCAGCCGGGGCAAAGCGGGAGTGTCGAAGGTCCGGAGTTGGGCCGTACCGCGGTATCGTCTCATTGGACTTCTTGGAAACCGGTGCCGTATTCCTGAACAGCGAACGGCACCATTCGCTCCTATCATCATCGCCCTGTGCATCTACGCTTTCCGGGACGCGCACGCGACGGTTTCGCTTGATGTCCCAAACACCCGGATATGCGTGCGCACTGCAATCTATTTCTCCATTCGGAGCGACATAGTTGCCATCCGGTGAAATTTTCCCTCGTGCGCGGGACTCATCATAGGAAAAGCCGTACTCCTGGAGCTTAGTTAGGGGCAAGGAGGAATGATACGTTCCTGGAATATTCACGATGGTGCGCGAGCTGCCAATCCTTGCAACGGTCGCCAAAAAACTTAACGGCGAAGCTGAAACAACGTCCACGGTCAAATATAGTCCATGCTCGATATTCACATCGACCAAATATCCCGTTCTTGATGGCACTCGCCTTAAGTCAACTGGATTGCGATCACATAAGAGCAATGCTCGCACAGGAACATACTCGGTAGCAGAGACAATCAGGGCCGAACCGTCAAATGAAGCGTTCGCGAATTGGACCTGCCGAGGAAACCGGCAAGCGCGGA
Source organism: Cupriavidus nantongensis (assembly GCF_001598055.1). Lineage (NCBI taxonomy): Bacteria > Pseudomonadati > Pseudomonadota > Betaproteobacteria > Burkholderiales > Burkholderiaceae > Cupriavidus > Cupriavidus nantongensis. Next base: position 4,486,607 of record NZ_CP014844.1, read on the forward strand.
GAACCCCAGCCTTTCCTGAAATCGAGACATTCTGCCTCTGCGCATCCAACTCAAACACATACGCATCAGCGGCATTGGCAAGAGGCAGCACGCCAAAGGCAGCAAACGCTGCGATCATATGCATCAACATGGGTAGCGCTGCATTCCTTTCAGCACAGACGCACCCTGGTCTTGCGCCGTGGCTCGTGCAGTCAGGCTGTCAGCAAGGACGGCAAAAACTATCCACCGTCGTGTCAGCGCGCGACGAGCCTTTTGAGCTATCTCATGCATTCCGAGGTCTACCGACTGTCTTGTTTTGACGCTGAATCAGGTATGAACCGCATCGACCGGATGATGGCTAGTACGTCGGGCAGCGCGTGCTCCGATCGTTTCAAGATCGGCTTGCCGCGCGTTTCGGTGATCTCGCGCGGGTCGTAGCCTAACAGCACATCGCCGTTCTCACTCATAACTGCCCGATGCTCATCTCCTATGCAGAAGCCCAATGTGCGCGGGCGTGGCGGCGCTATTGCACTCCATGTCTGGATGTAGGCCTCGCTGTAATAACGTGGATTCAACTCGCTAAGTCGTCTGAGTTGTATATCGCGCGCATAGCCCTTTTCAACCCCACGGTATGCCTCCATCAGCCTAGGGCATATCTCTTTTGCATTGCCAAGATGGCAACTGATCGAAAAACTCAGATCACGAGCATATCGATCTTTCGGATAGTGGTTGTCGTGTCGAAAATAGCCGAATAGAGCAGGACTTGGCTCGGCAAGGTCAGCATAGCCACCGGCTTTTGCTACGAACTCGACCGCGCAACCGCTCATTGGGATTATGTAGCGCTGCATGCCATCGGGCAGGGTCGCGTCACTGTCCGGGCCAGCGCGGGCGTTCAGTGCGGCAGGCAGCAAGGCAAGGACGACCCAACGTCTAGCCGGCGCTAGGCGGTCTTGCAGCTTTACTTTTTCCATCCATAGTCCTCCGGTTTGATTTGCTCCGTGCCAGCACCATCGGGAAAGGTGGGATGCTCGAACAGCAATACTTGTGCATAGGCGTAGGCGTGATACCGATCCACAAGGCCGTTCAACGATGGATTATCCCGTCCCAAATGATCGGGCAGGTTAACGGTGCAGGCCACTCGCCGGAACGACGCGTTCTCGTAGAATACATACGGCTCTTGTTTCTTAAGCCGGCTGCTGGAATGAATGTTGAAGGTCCGCCGCTTGTTAGGGGTGTACTCGTCGGCCTCCTCGTTAGCCCGGTTCAATAGCCAATAGTAGCCAGCGCTGTCCGCCGCCTCATAATGCTTGTCCACTATCTCCTCACGCCACCTTGCCACCGCGTCTGGTATGTGAACCTCCACAGCGCCAAGCGGCACGTTACTCCGTAGCTTGTTTGCCTTTTTGTGAGCCGTGGCGAGCAGCGTATTGAGCGAGGCATCAATGCTCCGCCCCCGAAACTTCCAATACCCGATGTAATTCCCTGGATGCGTAAGTTGCAAAGCTCCCCGCCCGTACCATGGCGCATACCAGTTGTTCTTTCCACCGACCTCTACGAAGGTACTCAGCCAGATCGTTTCTTGTACCGAGTTGCCTAAGAAGGCGGCAAGACGCCGCCGCGAAGTTACCCCATATTTTCGCCACATGGTGTTCAACTGCTTATAGTGGGATGCGATCAACGTCCCGGCCCTAACCTGTGCTGCTTCATAAACTATCTTGGCCGGAATCCCAGCCCCAATGCCACGCAACATCCTCGCCGGCACAGCCTGCCTGAGTTCATCAACACTAAGCCACAGCGCCCGACGCATATGATGGATGAACTGCAGCGGATGGAAATGCCATACCGCACGAGGCAGCCCTGTGTGCTGCCAGAATGCGAGCTTCTGCGCCTGTTCCTTGAACCGCTGCCAACTATCCTCCGCCACCAACGGCATGCCCGGTTTGCGCAGACGCGCAAAACGTGTGTCTACGTCAGAGACATCCCATTCAGTGGGATGCTTGACTACCAGATGACGCAGCGCCGCCTTAGCCGCGTCGCCGTTTCCGCTCAGCATCTGTAGCGTCGCCGGATCGTCGACGATGGCATCGGCCGGACTCAGCATCGCGCCTTCTTCGACCTTCTTCCATCCCAGCCAATGTGGGAAGTCCGCGTCAGACAGCCGCACGATGCCGGCTTGCGATAGGTCTATATAGCCCACCGAGCCGGGCGCATAGGGCACCAATTGCCAATTGTCGTTGTGGCGGCTGCGCTCTTCGCTCAGTACACGCCCGAAGGTAAGCCACTCCAGGCCGGCGCTTGGGTTGTCTGGATACAGCGCCTCGGCAAGGGCCAGCATGGCGTAGCCATAGCCCGGCTGTTCGACCCGGCCGAGGTTGCGGTACTGCCCTTGCGCGGTACGTATGCGTGAGGTCGTGATGCGCTTGTCCTTGTCCAGGCGTACGCTGACGTAGAGTTGCTGCCCGGTATTGCTTCCGGCTGTACCGGCGGGAAACATCAGGTTGCCATTCTTGTCCGCTGTCCGCCATACCCCATCGCCCTTGGGCAAGCGCGGATGCGCCGCTGAAAATGATTTGCCTTCCGGGATAACGAAGTGAATGTCGCCGTAGATGTCGGCGCTGCCCTTGTCCGTGATGCGGCTGCTGTCGCGGAAGAACCTGGCCAGTGCCTCGTCCGTGCAGAAGACTTCGAAATGGAAGCCGCTGCGCCCGGTCTGATGTTGGCTTCCCGGATAGCCCAATATGTCGCGCCGGTAAATCTTGGCGTTCTTTGGATCGTCCGGAACCCTCGCGTCTGGGCTGGTCCGGGTTCGATAGCACGCCGGCAGCGTGTCGGTACGGCCGTGCAAATGCTCAGCGGCGGCAAGGTTCATATACAGCGAGTAAAACACCACTGGCGTGGCGGCGCCGGTCTCGGTCTCATGGCGCAGCAGCACGAAACTGGTGTCATAGGGCTGGCCTTCATAAGTTTCGGTCTTGGGCGCCAGCCGGTAGGCGACGATGGTGCCATCTGCAATAGCACGAACCGGCGTGGCCGAATTGGCACCGACATGCAGGCCGCCGTGCCAACAATACATATTGCCGACCATGCGCGCCGGATACGCGCCCTTCGGGTCGTCTGACTCGGCCAGCAGCCGGGTCAGCCAGGCGTCCTCCGATTCCTCCATGGCGTTGCCTGCCGACGGCATTGTAAGGATGGGATAGCTGATGATCATGGCGGGATTCAGGTCAGGAGTATGGGAAGGAACCGGGTATCTCCCATGGAGTCGCCGGTGCCATTGGCAGCGGATAGTCGTGGCGGACGCCTGCCTCGAACTTCCTCTGCGCCGCCTTGTAAGTAATCGGGCCGGGACATTCGAAGGTGATATTGCCGCCTTCAATCGTGATGGCAGCCCCGCCAGCCGTCGCAATGCGAATCCGCTTGGCCGCGGCAAAGTCCACATTCATGTTGGCCGACACAATGGTCAGGTCCTCCAGCGCCGCCAGCTTCAGCAGATCATGCTGCGCCTGAAGATCGATATCGCCGTGGGCTGCCGTCAGTTGCAGGCCAACGTTTCCGTCGCCGGCCGAAGACAGTCCTGCGGCCACGCCAATCGCCTGTCCCGCATGGATGCGCCCCTGTCCCGCGACGGCGATATTGTTGTCCTGGCCGCTGGCGAGCACGACGCTTTCCCCACTGGCGATTTGCAGGTCCTGGCCTGCCACCATGGCCACGCCAGCCCGGCCGTTGAGGTGGACCATCGGCTCGCCCTGGTGCGGCACCTTTCCCGGCGTGCTGGTATTGCCAATAGCCGCATCCTCCTTCGCCGCTTCCAGCGATTGCCCATTGACCATGCCGGCTGCCGCTTTGGCTTGCTTCGCCAGCGGCGAATCGACACCCTTGCCGGTCGACAGGGCTTGGGTCTGGTGCGTGGTCGCGCCATCGCTGAGCGTCCTGACCAGATCGCCCGCCTGCCGCAGCAGTGCGATACCGGCAGCGTTGTCGCCGGTTGGCAACACGTGGCCCGTGACGGCATCGCGATAGGTCGTCAACAGCAGCCCAGCCCGGCCACGTACCGCGGCGTAGCCATCGGTGCGCAACTCGAACCCCTGGCCCCGGAAGCTGCCACGGCGGTTGTCCTGCTGGTGAATCACATGGCCGAGATTGAGCTGGGTGGTTTGTTCCGTCGTGGCAAGTTGCGTGCGCAGTTGGTCATCGGAGTCGTCGAACACCAGCTGGTTGTAGCCCTTGCTGCCGTGTTCCTGGCTCTTGAAGCCGGTCAGCGCGGCGTCGTTGCGATGGCCTTCCGGGTCCGCGCTCATGCCGTGCCACGCCGGGCTGTTGCCGCCGGCCAGGTTGCCCTGTGCGCTGGGCTGGCTGTCGGAGCCCATTGCATAGATGCCGCTAGCGTCATAGGGCTGGGCGAACGTGGTGCCACTCATGGACCTGCCGCCCGGCGTGGGAGCGATGCCGGCTTCGCCCTGCCCGTTGTACAGCGCACCGATCACGAATGGCTGGTCGATGTCGTTGTCCGTGAACTTGACCAGCACCTCCTGGCCGATACGCGGCAGCCATTGCCAGCCCATGCCGGCGCCGGCCTGGCGCTGCGCGACGCGGATCCAGCGGCTGCCGCGGTCGTCGGCGCGCTCGCCGCGCTGCCAGGGGAAGCGCACGCGGATCTGCCCGCGCGGGCTGGCGTGGTGTTCGGCGTTGCCATCGGCCTGCGTCTGCCCGTCCGGGCCCACCACGATCGCGGTGTGGGCGCCAAGCGGGATAGCTCGGCTATAGAGGCGCGGACAATCGCCCTCCAGCACAGCGGCGCGCCATGGGCGGCGCGCATCGAAGGCGCGGAAAAGCGCCGCATAGCCGTGTTCCCGTGCGGCCGTGGGCAGGGATGCGGCCGGTACCAGCCGCTCGGCGGCGTCGTCGAAGAAGCTGTTCATCAAGCCGGCGGTGGTCGCCACGGCATCTGGAGCCGGCGGCGGCGTGTCGAAGCACAATGCCGCTTCCAGCGGCCCGATCCGGTCGGCGAGCGCGGCACGCGTTTCCACGGCGAGATTATTGATGCCGCAGTGTTCTACCGCATCGAGCAGCAGCGGATACCCCGCCGTATCGTCCGGTTGGGGCGGCAGATGCGGGCAATCCGTGACGGTGAGGCGCGTGCCGCTGCGCAGCGTGCGCACCGAGGCGCTGCCGGTGAAGACCAGCGCGCGGACCTCGATCGCTTCCATCACCTGTTCGGCGACGCGCTGCGCGCTGGCCGTGTCCGGCGCCAGCGACAGGCTGACTGAAAAATAGGGATCCGGGCTCACGGCACGGACGGAAAAAACGCCGTAGCGCGACGGCGCATGCCCACGGATCGCGCGCTTGGCTTCGGGGTCCCATGCGCTCACTGCCACACCGCCCACCGCAGCCCGCGTCTCACAGATCAACTGCTGGATGGCGTCAGCCGATTCCTGGCTATGCGCACGGTGGTAACGAATGCCGCCGCCGGCCGCAGATTCGGGGTCTTCCGGCAATTGCGCGCTGTCGGCAAAGATCACCACGGCATGGCCGAAGGGAGATTCGTCGTCTTCCACCACGGTATATCCGAGACCGGCCTCAGCCAGCAGGCGCGACAAGAATTGGTAGTCGGTCTCGCGGAATTGCGCGATGTGGTCGCGTTCACCGAACGCGGCGATGCGGGCTTCGGCACCGGCGGCGTAACGCCAGTGTGCATACGGCGCATAGTCCTGAAGAACGGCTTCGATGATGCTGTCGAGCGTGCGCTTCTGGAACACCTGACTGTGGCGCTGCTGCGTGGTCAGCCACAGCCAAGGGATCACGGTCAGGCGATAGCGCGCCAGGCTGCCGTCGGCACCAAGCTTCTCGGCCTGCCGGATCAGGCCGGTGCGGCGTGACTGGCTACCGTCGGCGAGCGTAGTCAGCAACGTGACGCGCTGCCCCATCAGACTGTCCAGCGCGATATCGACATTGGCGCTGACCGCAACGATGCGCCATTCGAACAGCGCCGAGATGGCTTCGCGGCCGATCCAGCCCTCCACCGCCAACTCCTCGAGCGGCCCTTCTCCATCCAGTGCATACAGACGATGGGTAGAGGAAAAGAGATGTTGGTAGAGGCTTGCAGTGTCCATTTTCCGATGCGTCAAACCGCCGTGTTGTTCGGACGCGCTATTGCGACCTCGGCGCATAGCAATCGGCTATTTGTGCCTCTGCATCTAAAGGAAATCAACGAAGCGCCCCGGATTCGACGCGCAATATTTATCTCGATCAAATTTACCGAAGCTTTTGTCTTCTCAACGGCACGTGATCTCACTTGGAATGCGCTCTTAGTATTTCGGCTATTTGCTGGCGAGGAAGGCTCGGGCAGGATGCGGCGTCCGTATCGGAATGCGAACTGTCTTATCGCGCCGCGTGCCGTGGCGCGAGAGACTGAGGCTGTCATCGAACAACGGTGACCGAGTGTGGAAACTCGAACGCTTACCCCTGCGGCAATCGCTCTGGCGATTGCCCGCATCCGCTTACGCGCGAAAGCCACCTTTATGGCGGGCCGGGCGAGGCAGCCGTCAGGCTGACCGGGATTGGGGTAAGCACCGGTTTCCACCCTCGTCGTCAGGCCCGCCGCCCTCCTCTTGCGTCGCGCGGCGGACCTTCATGCAACGATTGGAGGTCCTATGTCGGAAATCGATCTATCTACGGCGCGGTACAGTCTCTTGGCGGTGGCAGCGGGCATTGATGGGGTGCTTGCCTTGCTGGAGCAGCAGAGTGAATGGTGGGAAGGCGGCTTTGCGGCGTTTTGCCTGTTGGAATTGGTGAAGGCGCAGTTGGAGCGGGTGCTGGAGGACGAGTTGCCGGCCGCTTGATGCTGGCCGCTTGCCGGCACCAACGGTTGGCATTGCGGTTAAGCGTGTCTTCTCTTGCTTGTTTTCTTCCCTCTCCCGCTTGCGGGAGAGGGGCGAGGGCCAGAGCATCAACAAAGTGAATCGGCGTGCGAAGGGTCTTATCGCGCCGAGCACCACGAAGCGTAAGACCGCGCCTTCCTATGCCGCAGAGCCAGCGTCACCGCACTGTGACTCCGCCTTGATGGCCCATCCCGTCTTCGCTCTACGCAATACGATCCTGTGCTGCGCCGTGCTCTTCGTTACCTTGATTCGTTCACATTCCGTGGCCTTCAACACTCTGCCTTCTGCGTTCGTCGGGTAAAGCCGACGCATCAGTTTGTCGGCCCAGCTTGGCACCTTGCCGCGCGCTTCCCAACGGGTGACGGCCTCTTCATTGCTTCCCAGCAGTTTCGCCAAACCGCCTTGCGATTGCATCAAGCCAACACTGCGGACATAGCGAAATTCCGAACCGGTGAGCGAAGATGGCTTCTTTGCCAGAGCGAGGCAGATGGCAACGAAAACGCCATCCAAATCTATGATGGACACACCTTTACCGTAGGGCGTGTTTAGGATTTTGTATCCATTGGCCAGCCATACGTTCTTGAGACCGCTGTCTGTGTAGTGGTACATCTTCCATGTCGGCTAGTTGATGACTTCGTTGATGCGCTGGCCCTCTCCCCCGCCCCTCTCCCGCAAGCGGGAGAGGGGAGCAAACAGGCGGGAGGAAAAAGGTTCTAAGTGCTCATCCGCGACAGCAGCGCGCTCACCGGTTCACTCTGCGTTAAGGCCCGCTTCCTGAGTGCCGCGTCACGTAAAGTCGAATCACAAAAACCCAATCGAAAACCAAGGCACCAACGTCAACAGCACCAGCGCCACAAACAACGCCGCCATATGCGGCCATACCTTTGGCATCGCCACGTCGGGCGACACGCGGCCAATCGCGCAGGCCGCATAAAATCCCACGCCAAAAGGCGGCGCGAACAACCCGAGCCCCATCGCAAAGATCACCACCATGGCGTAGTGCACCTCATGCACGCCGACCAGCTTCGCAATCGGGAACAGCAAAGGCCCGAACAGCACAATTGCCGGGATGCCTTCCAGCAGGCTACCGAGGAGGACAAACGCCAGCGCCGATACCAGCAGGAAGCCGGTCTTGCCGCCGGGGACGGCCGACAGGATTTCGACCAGGTCTTGCGCGAAGCCGGACTGGGTCAGCGACCAGGCCATCGCGGTGGCGCAGCCGACGATCAGCAGGATTGCCCCGGACAGCGCCGCGGTATCCAGCAGCATCGGGTAGATCCGGCGCCAGTCGAACTGGCGGTACACCAGGACCCCTGCCACCACCGCATAGAAGACGCCGATGGTGGACACCTCGGTGGCGGTGGCGACGCCCTCCACCACGGCGGTGCGAATGATGACGGGCAGCGCCAGCGCTGGCAGCGCAACCAGCAAGGCCTTCACGATCGCCGAGCGCGACGGCCGGGGCACGCGGCTCATGTCTTCCTTGCGGGTCTGGAACCAGACCACCAGCGACATCATCACCAGGCCCACTGCCGCGGGCATCAGGCCACCGATGAACAGCGAGGTGATCGACACCCCCGTTACCGATCCGACCGTGATCAGCACGATGCTGGGCGGGATGGTCTCGGACATCGCGCCCGACGCCGACAGCAGTCCGATCAGGTCGCCATCGTTGGCACCGCGCCGCTTCATTTCAGGAAACAGGCTGGGCGCCACGGCGGCCATGTCGGCGGCCTTGGCGCCGGAGATTCCGGAAACGATATACATCGCGCCCAGCAGCACATACTGCAAGCCGCCGCGCAGATGACCGATCAGGCTGACCAGGAAATGGATCATCGCGCGCGCCAGGCCGGTCATCTCGATCAACGCGCCCAGGAAGACAAAGAGCGGCACCGCCAGCAGGATCAGGTGCGACATGCCTTCCTGCATGCGGTTCGGGATGATGGACAGCGGCGTGGCCGTGGACAGCGACAGATAGCACAGTGTGGCCAGTCCGAAGGCGAAGGCGATCGGTACGCCGATCGCGACGCATGCGACCAGCATCAGCAGGAAGAAGATCACCAGATTGACATTGCCCAGCGTCATCAGCGTCGGCGACAGCAGCCACAGCAGGCTGCCGCACAACGCCACCATCAGGCCGGTCGCCGCCACCGGCTTCCAGTGCGCCGCAAGCAGTCGCAAGCTTGCCGCGAGCAGCATCAGCACGACACCGGCCAGCACCGCGGCGGCGCGGTAGGCTTCACTGATCTCCAGCGTCGGTGTCGACACCTCGAGATGCTCGGTCAGGTGCTCCCATGCCGGCCGCAGCAACAGCGACAGGAATGCCACCACCAGCCACATGCCGAGCGCATCCACCCAGGCGCGCCGGGCCGGCGACAGGTTCTTGATAAAGGTGGTCAGCTGCATGTGGCTGCCGCGGTCCAGCGCGATGATGGCGCCGAGCATCGCCAGCCACAGGAACAGGATGCTGGCCAGTTCATCGGTCCAGGGCACCGGCTGATGCAGGGCGTAGCGCGCGAACGCGCCGCCGCCCAGTAACAGGATCTCTGCCAGCACGATCAGCGCGGCCGGCACTTCCACCACGCACGCGATCAGGCGGCGCCAGCACGCCGCGGCGGCTGACGGCGCTGAACGCGCCGAGGGCGCTGGCGCAATGGCTTCAGCGGTGTGCTCCATCGATGTCTCCTTTCCTTCTTTATCATTGGTACCAGCCGTCATGCGAGACGGCCCGCGTATTTCTCCAGCTTGGACCACGCTTCGTCGCCGTACCGCTTCTTCCATTCGGTATAGAAGCCGGCGCCTTCCAGCAAGGCACGGAACGGCGCGGGATCGGGCTGGTTGAAGACGATGCCGAGGCGGCTCAGCTCGGCCTGCGCATCGGTATTCAGGCGCGCGATGTCCTCGCGCTGCTTCAGCGCCGCCGCGGTGAAGTGGGTCGTGATGGCGGCCTGGACTTCAGCCGGCAGCGCCCGGAATTTCTTCGCGTTGCCGAAGATGAAGTGCCCATCCCAGGTGTGTCCGGTGAGCGCGCAGAATTTCTGCACTTCATAGAGCTTGGCGCTGCGGATCAGCGCGAGCGGGTTCTCCTGTCCGTCGACGACGCGCGTCTGCAGCGCCGAGTAAAGCTCGCCGAACGGGATGGCTGTGGGCGACGCGCCCAGTGTCTTGAACATCGAAATCCACAGCGGGATGCCGGGCACGCGCACCTTGAAGCCCTTCAGGTCCGCCGGCGTGTTGATCGGCCGGCTCGCCGAAGTGATGTTGCGATAGCCGTTGTCCAGGCATTTGTCGAAGACGTGCAGGTTCACCTTGCCGAGCGCAGCGCGCACATAGGCGCCGACATCGCCGTCCATCGCGGCCCAGACCGTGGCGTAGTCCTTGAAGGCAAAGGCCACGCCGTTGATGCCGGCGGTCGGCACCAGGGTCTGCAGGTTGGTGCCGGCCGTCGACATGAAATCCATCGCGCCGGTCCGCACCTGCGCAATCATGTCGGGCTCGCTGCCCAGCTGGCTGTTGGGATAGACCTGCAGGTCGACCTTGCCACCGGTGTCCTGGCGGATCGCCACCGCCGCCTGCTGGATGCGCAGCGTGCCCGGATGATCGGCGGGAAAGGAGGTGCCGTACTTCAGGCGAATGGTGGCGGCCTGGGCCAGTGCATGGGCTGCCGGCAGCGTCATCGCCAGCGTGCCGGCGGCCAGCGCGCCGAAACGGCGTCGGGTTAACAGAACGGCCATGGTGGGGTGGTCTCCTCGTTGTCGGTTGGGGATGGCTCAGGACGACAGCAGCGCGGCGGCGCCGCCGGCGCGCAGCACCGCCAGGTGGCGGGCCAGGCGGTCAGCCAGCGGTGCGGGCCACGGCTCGCTGCCAAAGACAGGTGCGTGGGCGAGTGCCTGTCTGACGGCGTCGGCATCGCTGTGGGCATCGCGCAGGCACGCCGCCAGCGCGGGCGCGCCGGGGTCATCAAAGGCAAGCGCGTGGCCGCTATCGCTGCGTCCGCTGCGCAGGCAATGCAGCCACGCCGCAAGCGCGCGTTCGAGCCACGGCCGCTCGGTGCCGGCGCTGGCGCGCAGCGCGGGCAACCAGCGCACCGGCACCTTCTGCGTGCCGTCGGCTGCAATCTGCGCGGTGCGATGGTCGAGCGCAGCATTGCGCAAGCGCTGCAGCAAGGCCTCGCTGTAAGCGGCCACGTCATACCCTGGCGGCGCTTGCACGGTGGCGCGCAGGTCTGCCATCACGCCGCGCGCGAAGGCGCCGACCAGCGGATCGCCCATGGCCTCGGCAACGGTCTGCAGCCCGCACAGTTGTCCGGCATACGCGATGGCGGAATGCGTGCCGTTGAGCAGCTGCAGCTTCATCGCCTGGAACGGACGAACATCCCCGGTCAGCAGCGCGCCGCCCGCCTCCCATGCCGGCCGGGGCCCGGCAAAGCGGTCCTCGATCACCCATTGCGTGAAGGCTTCGCAGACGATCGCGGCCTCGTCGCGCAAACCCAGGCGGCGCTGCGCGTCGCGGCGCGATGCCGGCGTGGCGGCGGGGACGATGCGGTCCACCATGGTGTTGGGGAATGCCACGTCGTCGCGCACGCGGCGAGCCAGCGCGGGGTCCGTCAGCGCTGCGTACTGCGCCAGCAGCCTGCGCAGCGTGTCGCCGTTGGCTGCCATGTTGTCGCAGCAGACGATGCTCAGCGGCGCCCCGGCGGGCCGGCGGCGCAGTCCTGCAGCAAGCACGCCGAGCGTGCTTCTGGGTGTGTCCGGATGGGCCAGGTCGTGGCGGATATCGGGATGGTCCGCATCCAGGTCGGCACTGGACGGATGCTGGCAGTAGCCCTTTTCTGTCACGGTGCTGGTCACCACGGCGACACCGGGATCGGCCATCGCGCCGAGCACCTCCTCCAGCGCATGCGGGGCGTACCACGCCTGCACCACGGCGCCTACGATGCGCGTCGTGGCGGCCGCGCCTTCGCACTCTGTCACCGAATACAGGAAGTCCTGCGCCGCCAGCGTGCGGGGTGTGCGTGGCTCCCGCAGGCTGACGCCGACGATGCCCCAGCGGTGGTCCCCGGCGCGTATCGCCGCCTCGGTGTACAGCGCCTGGTGCGCACGATGGAACGCGCCGAGGCCCAGATGCAGCATGCCGCGCGACAAGCGGCCGCGGTCGTAGCCGGGCTGTTGCACTTCAGCGTTGGCGCGGCAGCAGTTGCGTTGTGTGAGCCTCATCGGCGGTCCCTCGGCAGGTCTGTTGGCAGCAGCATCGTGCGTGCATCCGGCGTTGTCTTCGATGCGAAGAAGTTTGCACGCAGCCGTGGTGTCCGACATGCGGTGCTTTCGCGATTCACTGCGGCAAGCGCTGCATTTGATTGCGGAATCGGCCGTACTCCGCCGCAATCCGCCCGCAGTACTCTGGGCCGCATCCACACCGATGCAGGCGTTGCGCCACCATACGGCGCCATCGGGCTACGACAACGACGATCCGGCCGGAGACACCCTTGAAGATCGAACAGATAAAAACCATCGTCACCTGCCCGGGGCGCAACTTCGTGACGGTCAAGGTGATCACCGATGCGGGCGTGTACGGGCTGGGCGACGCCACGCTCAACGGCCGCGAGCTGGCGGTGCGCGCGTACCTGGACGAGCATGTGATCCCGTGCCTGATCGGCCGCGATCCGCGCAGCATCGAGGACATCTGGCAATACCTCTACCGCGGCGCGTACTGGCGGCGCGGGCCGGTCACGATGACCGCGATCGCCGCCATCGACATGGCGCTGTGGGACATCCTGGGCAAGCTGGCCGGCATGCCGGTGGTCCAGTTGCTGGGCGGGCGCAGCCGCCATGGCCTGATGGTGTACGGCCACGCTACCGGCCGCGACCACGCCGAAGCCATCGACGCGGTGCACCGCCATATCGAGCAAGGCTACAAGGCAATCCGCGTGCAGTCGGGCGTGCCAGGCTTGTCCAAGGTGTACGGCGTCGGCACCCAGCCCGGCCACTATGAACCGGCGAAGAAGGGGCTGCCGCCGGAAGAGCCATGGGACACGTCGCTGTACCTGCGCCACACGCCGGAACTGTTCCGCAAGGTGCGCGAGGCCGTCGGCTTCGGCCCGCACCTGCTGCACGATGCGCACCACCGGCTGACACCGATCGAGGCGGCCGGCCTGGGCAAGGCGCTGGAGCCATTCAGCCTGTTCTGGCTGGAAGACCCAACGCCGGCCGAGAACCAGGAGGCGTTCCGGCTGATCCGCCAGCACACCACCACGCCACTGGCGGTCGGTGAGATCTTCAATTCCCTGTGGGACTGCAAGGACCTGATCGGCCATCAGCTGATCGACTACATTCGCACCACCATCGTCCACGCCGGTGGCATCACGCATGTGCGCCGCATCGCGGACTTCGCCGCGATCCACCAGGTCCGCACCGGCTTCCATGGCGCCACCGACTTGTCACCGGTATGCATGGCGGCGGCGGTCAACTTCGGGCTGTGGGCATCGAACTTCGGCATCCAGGAACTGATGCCGCATGGCGCGCTGATCGACGAGGTGTTTCCGCACAACTACCGGCTGGAGGACGGCTACCTGGTGATGGACGACGTGCCCGGCCTGGGCGTCGATATCGACGAGGCGCTGGCGGCCCGGTATCCGTACGAGCGCGCTTACTTGCCGGTGGCCCGGCTGCGCGACGGCGCGATGTGGAACTGGTAGCGCTTGGGCCAGTTGACCGGAACAAGGAGCAAGCATGTTGAGCATAGTCGTAGAGCAACCGAACCGCATGGCCGTGCGCGAGCGGCCCAACCCATGCCCTGCCGAAGGCGAGGTGCGGGTGCGCGTCCGCCTCGCCGGCATCTGCGGTTCGGACCTGCATATCTTCCATGGCAGGAATCCGTTCGCGACGTATCCGCGCGTGATCGGTCACGAGTTTGTCGGCCATATCGATGCGGTCGGCGCTGGCGTCGGCAAGGACCGCATCGGCGAGCGGGTGGTGGTGGATCCGGTGGTCAGTTGCGGCCAGTGCCATGCCTGTCGCATCGGCCGGCACAATGTCTGCCAGCGGCTGCAGGTGATCGGCGTGCACCGCGATGGTGGCTTCAGCCAGTTTGCATGCGTGCCGGCACGTAACGCCTACACGGTGCCTGACGGCATGCCGAGCGCCAGTGCCGCGGTGATAGAGCCGTTTGCCGTGGCGGCCAACGTCACCCACCGCACCGGCGTGCTGCCCTCCGACGTGGCGCTGATCTACGGTGCGGGACCGGTCGGCCTTAACCTGCTGCAGGTGCTAAAGCGCGTGTATGGCATGCGCACCTTCATCACCGACCATGTCGATGAACGGCTGTCCCTGGCGCGCGGCTGCGGCGCGGAAGAGGACGAGATCATCAACACCGCGCGCGAGCCGCTGGCCCGCGCGCTCGAACGGCGCGGCGTGGCGGGCGGGCCAACGCTGATCTACGACGCGGTGTGCCATCCCGCCATCCTGGAGGAAGCCGTGGCCATAGCCGCGCCGGCAGGCCGCATCGGCGTGCTGGGGTTTTCGGCCACGCCGTCGGCCGTGCCGCAGCAGGCGCTGACCAGCAAGGAGCTGACCCTGTACGCGTCGCGCCTGAACTGCGCGATGTTTCCCACCGTGATCGACTGGATCGTGCGCGGGCTGGTAGATCCGGGCCGCATCGTTACGCATCAGATCAACTTCCGCGACGTGGCGGGCGCCTTCGACCTCGCCGAAAGCCACCCGCGCGCCTGCTGCAAGGTACTGCTCGACCTGGGCGAGGACGCCTGACATGCGCGCGACCTTCGACATCGTCGCGCTCGGCGAGCCCATGGTGGAGTTCAACCACGCCGGCCCGCGCGATTCGCGTACCTATGTGCAGGGTTTTGGCGGCGATACCTCCAACGCCATCATCGCCGCGGCCCGCCAGGGTGCGCGGTGCGCCTACGTGACCAGGCTGGGCGACGACGAGTTTGGCCGCATGTGCCTGTACCTGCTGCGCACCGAGCATGTCGACACCAGCGGCGTGGTCATCGACCCATCGGCACCAACCGGCCTCTACTTCGTCCATCACGGGCCGGCAGGCCACGCCTTCACCTATCGGCGCGCAGGCTCCGCCGCGAGCCGCATGCAGCCCGCTGACCTGCCGGTGGCATTGCTGGAACGGGCTACGTGGCTCCACTGTTGACGGCGGTGTAAAAGCGACAGTAAATGGCGGCGTATGGTTGGGTCAGAAGGTCAACAGCAAGGGGCCGCATGCGGCCCCTTGCTGTTTGGGTTGGATGGTGCAGGCTAGAACGGATCGTCGAGGCTTTTCTCGGGGGGCGAGCGCTGCTCACGCAGCAGGTCATGCAGTGCGAGCTGGTAGTGCGCGCAGATTCGCTCGCGTAGATCGTCGATGAGTTCGACGACGGCGAGGGCCTGTTCTGGGGACCAGTTGTCTGGGATCAGGAAGTCCAGCCCGTTGGTGATTCCTGAAGGCAGGTGCAGATGCGTCATGATGGCTTTTTCTCCGCCCGGGCCACGCTGCGTTTCTTTGCTCGCTGATCGGCCCGCTCACGCGCTTCCTTGACGCGATACGACTCGCCCTCGATCGCGATGACTTCGGCACGATGCACCAGTCGGTCAACCAGCGAGACGACGCAGGCGGCGTTCGGGAACACCTCCGACCATTCGGCGAATGGTCTGTTTGTTGTAACCACCGTACTGGTGGCGCCATATCGGCGACTGATGAGCTCGAACAGCAGATCGGCATGTCGGTTCGAGTACGACAGGTAGCCGACCTCGTCGATGACCAGAACGTCCGGCGAGGCATAGCGGTGCAGGCGTCGACGCAAGGCCGAATCGCTGTCGAGGGCGGCCAGCTCGCCGAGCATCTGGCCGGCGGTGGTGAACAGCGCTGTGTGCCCTTGGACGAGCGCCTGATAGGCCAGATTCAGCGCCAGGGTCGATTTGCCGACGCCGTTCGGGCCGATCAGCACGACGTTGGCCGAGTCCTTGACGAACTCCAGCGACATCAATTCTTCGACGGCGGCCCGGTCGCAGCGCGTCGGCCAGGCCCAGTCGAAGTCGCACAAGGGCTTGAAGTTGCCCAGTCGGGCATCCCGGATGCGTCGCTCCAGCGAGCGGCGCGAGCGCTCCTCTTCTTCCCATTGCAGCAGCGGCGCCACCCAGCCGGCGTCGGCGACCTCCGGCCAGTGTGCCAGTAGCCCATGCAGGCGCAAGGCGTTCGCACGGCTTTGCAGGTTCTCAGGCGTGTTCATTGGCATCTCCCGTGAGCTGATCGTAGATGTCGAGGCGGTGGGGTATCACCAGCTTGTCCTTGTGCCGGACGTGTTCAGGTAGATGGATACCCACGGGCGGCGGTGCCTGGCGCGCCTCGCGCCGGCGCTCCAGCGCCAGGCGCACCGGATTCTGGTGAGGCGCCGCATCGCTGGCGAGGATTTCCTCGATCGCCGCTTGCAATTCAGCGGCGCCATAGCGGTCGAGCAGCCGCAGCAGGTGGGTGGTGATGTTGCCCAGATTGCCGCCCCGTTCCGCTGCGCGCTGCAGCAGCGCCTGGCTGGCCGGCGCCGCCCGAGCCAGATGGTCAAGTCCGCGATGGTGGCGGGCTTCGCGTTTGCGTTCGACCAAGGCATTGATGTGCGCGGCAATCTCTATCTGCGCGCCGCGATCGTAACTGCGCTCATGAGTGGCGAGCAGTTCCGTGCCATCGAGGATGCGTACCTGCCGGGGACTGGCCCGCACCGTGAGCGTGCGTCGCACATGCGTATGCGGGATCGTGTAGTCATTCAGATCGAAGCGCACATACGGTGTCTTGCCGACCTTGACAGCCAGTTGCAGTTCGCATGGATAGGGATTCTCCGGCAAGGCGAGCAGGCTGGGCTGCTCGCGGGAGAACGCCTCGCGTACGCTGATCGTCGGTTCTTCCCGGCAGGGACGATCGGCCGCAAGTCCCGCACACCAATGGGCGGCTTGGGCGTTGAGCTCATCGAGGTCGGTCACGGTGCGTCCGGCGAAGAAGCTCTCGCGTACATAGCGGATGGCGCGCTCGACGCGCCCCTTCTCGTTGCCACGGGCGACGGCAACCGGCCGGGGCTCGTAGCGGTGATGCGCCGCGAACGCGAGCAGTGTCGGATGGAAACGGATCGCATCGCCCTGGCGTTCCAGCACGGCACTCTTCAGGTTGTCGTAGAGCAGGACCCTGGGAAGGCCGGACCAGGCTTCGAAGGCACCGGCATGGCCGGCCAGGAAGCTGTCCATGCGTGCATCAAGGTAGAAGCGCAGATAGATCTGCCGCGACCATGACAGCACCATCACGAAGGCCATCAGCGGCCGGCGTGCGCGGCCGATCTGCAGATGGCCGAAGTGACCCCAATCGACTTGCCCTTGTTCGCCCGGCAAGGTACGCAGACGCAGATAGGCTTCCGGCTGTGGGCGCGGCCGGTGCAGCGCGATCATGTGCCGGAAGTGGTGCTGGCTCCCGCGGTAGCCGCGTTCGGTCACCATCGCATACAGGCGGCTGGCCGTGAGCGACGGGAACTTCTTCAACGTCTCATGGATGAATGGCAGGTAGGCGTCGATCTGCGACGGCCGCTGCACGCTGCCAATCCTGGGCAGGCCGGCCTGCGCCAGCACACGCTGGACGGTGTCGCGGTGCACATGCAACTGGCGCGCGATGGTGCCGGCGCGCCATTTCTCGACGTGGTAGTAACGCAGGATCTGGGCTTCAAGTTCTACTCCAATGGTCATGGGTCGTGTCCTGTGCGGTCAGTCGTACGAACATCACGGAAGACCCGACGACGCAGTGGTCCGAGGCGGACAAAGCCCGAATATGTGCAACGGCAGAAGTGGCAATGCTCAGGCACCGGTGTTGAGGCGCCAGCGGGCGCCGGTGCTCTGGCCGGCGTCGTCAAGGTCAGCGGCAGTAGAGCATCGGCGGCCTGCGCGGCGGAACCCTGATGCGTCACTTTCTTTTGGCGACAGCGGTAGCGGCGCATCCGCTCCGCGTGCGCCAAGCGGCCGCGGCGGCTGCGTTGATAGCGCTGAGCGGCCTCGCGCAGGCTGGCGCGACGCGCTGCTTGCGAGCAGCCGCCATTGCAGTAGATCTGACCGCGGTCGCAGCGGCGGCAAACAACGACCTGCGCCCGGCAATGGGCGCACACAAAGAGGCGGCCCGTGGCCGGCATCGGCGATCCCCCAGTCATGCCGAAACGGCCTCGACGGGATGGACGAGCCGTGCCATACTGGCTCGGCACGCGCGCCCTTGGCACGAGTGGGGCACGACATCGGGATGAACTTGGCGGTTTGGACCGGTGTCGTGCCTGTTTCTTTTCGGCGGTAAAGCCAACCTTTTTACCGCATCCCCACTGCGACGTCACCACCTTGCGGAATGCCCATCACCGGGCGCGTCTGCACTCGCCCTACGGGCTCGCTCCGACGCGCCCGGTGGCCACCTTCAATATCGAATCAGAAGACCTCGAGACAATCCTGCAATGCAGGAGTTGCTCCGCATCTTTAAGCCGCGCCGCCGTTTAGTGCCGGTTTTAGACAGCCATTCACATCCACGTTTCCGGCATCAGCCAGGCCATCAGCGCGTCTGCCGCACGTACCGTACGCGAGGCCATCCGCATCGCCCGCCAGGCCGGCACCAGGGTGTCCTACGATCCCAATCTGCGGCTTGCGCTGTGGCCACTGGAGCGCGCGCGTGACGTCATCCTCGCCACCCTGCCGCTGTGCGATCTGTTCCTGCCCAGCCTGGACGACGTGCGCCAGCTTGCCGGCATCGACGATCCCGCAGGCATCGTCGACTGGTGCCACCGGATGGGCGCGCGGCAGGTGGTCCTGAAGCTTGGCAGCCAGGGTTGCCTGGTATCCGACGGCGGACCGCCGACTGCCGTGGCGCCCTTCCGCGTCGACGCAGTCGATGCGACCGGCGCCGGCGACTGCTTCGACGGCACTTATCTGGCGCGGCTGGTGGCCGGGGATGATGTCGTGTCCGCTGCGCGATGGGCTTGCGTGGCGGCGGCGCTGGCCACCATGGGTCAAGGCGCCGTGGCACCGCTTCCAGGCGTGCAAGCCGTCTGGAATGCGCTGAAGGCGAAAGCTTGAAAGCGGCGTCGCCGCGACATTTACGTTGCCTCATTCGCGCCGACTGCGCGCCCGCTCGCGAACGAAATCCGTCGATTCAGCCCACGGGCCTGGAACGACGCCTGGTGGTGGCCTATACCTGTCGCATGCCAATCTTCCTGACGACGAGGTATCCCATGCACCACGCCTTCCCGCCCAACGATCCCAACGCCATGGCCTACTGGCGCGCGCGCCGCATGGTGCGCGCGCTGCGCGGCTGGTATATCCACCTGCTGGTCTACGCCGTGGTCAATGCGTGGCTGTGGTTCCGCTTCTTCTACTTCCCGTCGCCGTCATGGTCGCACTACGCCACCACCGGCTGGCCGTGGCCGCTGACCACCACGCTGGCCTGGGGCCTGGGACTGGCCTTGCACGGGCTGCTGGTCTGGACGCGGCTGTCGCGCCGCGGCCGCGACTGGGAACAGCGCAAGATCCAGGAATTCATGGACCGGCACTAGCCACACCCCTTGGCCGCCGGCGCACGGCGCCGGCCGGCCTACATCTGCCGGAACCGATGCATATACGCGCGCGACACCGGCAGTTCGGCATCGCTGCCGCGCATCCGGACAAAGAGCCGGCCCGACTCGTCGCGCCGCGTGCCGGCCACGTATTCCATATTGACGATGGAGGAGCGGTGGATCTGCCAGAACACCTCCGGGTCCAGGCCGGCCATCAGTTCCGCCAGCGGCGTGCGGATCAGGTGCTCGCCATCGCGGGTATGGACCACCACGTACTTGTCGTCGCTCTGGAAGTACATCACCTCCTGGATCGGCACGTGGCTGGTGGTATTGCCGCGGCTGGCGCGGACCCACCGCAACTGGCCGCCGCCTTCCGCGCGCGGCTGGGCGCGGGTCAGCTGGTTCAGCAACTGCGCCAGTTCGGGCAGGGGCGCGGCCTCCTGCAGCGACTTGCGCAAACGTTCGATGGTGCGGCCGAGCCGTTCTTCGCTGACCGGCTTGACCAGGTAGTCCACCGCCGCGCGCTCGAAGGCATCGAGCGCAAATTCGTCATAGGCGGTGACGAACACCAGCCGCGTATCGGTTTCGATGCCCTGCGCTACTTCCAACCCGGACAGGCCCGGCATCTTGATATCGAGGAAGGCCACGCTCGGCGACCACCGTGCGATGGCCTCGGCGGCCTCGATGCCGTTGGTCGCTTCGGCAACGATCTGCAACTCCGGCCACAGGCGCTGCAGCTTGCCACGCAGGTACGCGCGCAGGTGCTCTTCGTCATCGGCGATCAGGGCGGTGGGCGTCATCGGGTGTCTCCGGTTCAGGATTCAGGCGACAGCGGAAGATCGATCAGCACCGCGGTGCCCGGCGAGCGCTCTTCGATCCGGACGTGGGCATCGCCGTCATACAACACCGCCAGCCGTTCGCGCAGGTTCGACAGGCCGACCCCGGCGCCCGCCGATGGCCGGAATCCCATGCCATCGTCCTCGATCGTCGCCAGCATGCGCGGGCCACGCCGCTCCAGCCGGACCAGCAGCCGCCCGCCTTCGATCTTCGGCTCCAGGCCATGCTTGATCGCATTCTCGACCACCGGCTGCAGCAGCATCGGCGCCAGCGGCATCGTTTCGAGCTCGGGATCGACATCGACCGTGTAGTGCAGGCGCTCGCCCATGCGAATACGGATCAGCGCCAGATAATCGCGCAGCAGCTTCGCCTCCTGCGCCACCGTGCCTTGCGTCGCGCGGCTGGCGGCGAGCGACGCGCGCAGATAGGCGATGAAATGCTCCAGCATCATCGTCGCCTTCTGCGGCGCGGGCTCGATCAGGCTGACCACGTTGGCCAGCGTATTGAACAGGAAGTGCGGCTCGATCTGCGCCTGCAGCAGCTTCATGCGCGCCTCGACCAGCTGCTTCTCCGTCGACAGCGTGCGCACCTGTTCCTGCGCCATGTACTCGGCAATCTTGCGCTCTTCCCACCGCCGTCCCAGCAAGCCCACACGGCCCCAGGTCATGATGCCGTGCACCGCCAGTCCGATGCCCCATCCCATCAGCGGGCCCCCCGCCCAGGGCCGGTGCGACGATCCCATCAGGTGAAAGCCGATCAGCATCGCGTTCACTACCACGTAGACCATGGCGTGCAGATAGAAGAAGCGCAACGCGCGCACGCGGTGGCGGGCTTCTTCATAGGCACGCTGCTCGGGGGCGGCGCGCCAGAGGCGGGAATGGGGAAAAGGCACGGGCGGTGGTTGGGGCGGCAATTGGGCGCAGATTACCACCAGGCCAAAGAGGCTGATATGCGGGTGCCGGGAATCGACAGGATGGCGGCGTGAAACGACGGGAATCAGGCGTCGATGCCCGGGGTGCGGGCCGGCTACCGCTGTGACAATGCCTCGGACACCCCAAAAACAAAACGGGCCACGCAATGCGTAGCCCGTCTTTCAATTCTGGTGCCGGCTGCAGGACTCGAACCCGCCACCTGATGATTACAAATCAACTGCTCTACCTGATGAGCTAAGCCGGCATGTCTGGTGCAGACCGCGATTCTACTGCATTGCGGTCGGCTTTGGGATGGCTTACTTCACCACTTTCAGTGCGGGCTTCTTGCCGCCGATGCGGGGCACCGGGGGCGGCGTGTCGTCGTCGCCGGGGCCGGTGTCGCTGGGGGTTGCCGGGGTTTCGGCTTCGACCGGGGCGAGCTTGGGCGGCGGATTGTTTTCACGCTCGGTGGCGGCCTGGGTTTCCGGCAGGCTGCGTTCGACCGGGAACGCCATGCCCTGGCCGTTCTCGCGCGCGTAGATCGCCAGCACGTTCTCGACGGGCACGTCGATCTTGCGGGATACACCGCCGAAGCGCGCGCTGAAGGTGATCCACTCGTTGCCCATGTCCAGGCCGCTGGTGGCGTCGAAGCTGACGTTTAGCACGATCTCGTTGTTCTTGACGAACTCGCGCGGCACGTTGGTGTTGGCGTCGACGAAGACGGCGATGTACGGCGTGAAGCCGTTGTCCGTGCACCATTCGTAGATGGCGCGGATCAGGTAGGGCTTGGTGGAGGTTTCAGGCATTGTGCTTCCAATGGCGCCGCGATGGCCCGAGGGCGGTTGCCGTCGGGCCGGTGCCGGTTAGCGGCGCATCACCTTTTCGGACGGGGTCAGCGCTTCGATGTACGCGGGACGGCTGAAAATGCGTTCAGCATACTTCAGCAGCGGCGCGGCGTTCTTCGACAGCTCGATGCCGTAGTGGTCCAGGCGCCACAGCAACGGCGCGATGGCGACGTCGAGCATCGAGAACTCTTCGCCCAGCATGTACTTGTTCTTGACGAAGATCGGTGCCAGCTGCGTCAGGCGGTCGCGGATCGCGGCGCGGGCGCGTTCGTGGTTCTTTTCCGCAGCCTTGCCTTTTTCGTTCTCCAGCGTGTACACGTGGGTGAACAGTTCCTTTTCGAAGTTGAACAGGAACAGGCGAGCGCGGGCGCGCTGCACCGGGTCGGCCGGCATCAGCTGCGGGTGCGGGAAGCGCTCGTCGATATACTCGTTGATGATGTTCGACTCATACAGGATGAGGTCGCGCTCGACCAGGATGGGCACCTGGCCGTACGGGTTCATCACCGAAATATCTTCGGGCTTGTTGAACAGGTCGACGTCGCGGATTTCAAAATCCATGCCCTTTTCGAACAGGACAAGGCGGCAACGTTGGGAAAACGGGCAAGTCGTACCCGAATACAACACCATCATGGTTGGATTCCTTGGGCTTAGCCGGAGCTGGGTCGGACAGTAAGGTCTGCCATTCTGCCAAACTCGGCTACCGAAAAGCAAATAAGTGACAAATAAGGCGCTTTTTAGCGTTCACAACATAGAAAAGGCCAGGGGCGGCGCTGCCTTTTCGCAGCGACCGCCCCTGGCCTTTTTGGATCAGGGCCCGATCGGGCCCTGTCACGGTCTTACTTCACGTCTTTCCAGTACGCCGCGTTCAGGCGCCAGGCGAACACGGTGAACACGCCCAGGAACAGCAGCACCCAGACGCCCAGGCGCTTGCGGTGGTTCTGCGCGGGCTCGGCCATCCAGTCGAGGAAGCTGACGAGGTCGGCGGTCATCTGGTCGTACTCGACCTTGCTCAGCTTGCCCGGACTCAGTTGCTCGAAGCCGGCGAACTTGTGCACCTTCTCGCCATGCTCTTCCACTTCGGTGAACTTGGCGGCGCGCTGGCCCTGCAGTTCCCACAGCACGTGCGGCATGCCGACGCTCGGGAACACCAGGTTGTTCCAGCCGGTGGCGCGGCTGTCGTCACGATAGAACGTGCGCAGGTAGGTGTAGAGCCAGTCGTCGCCACGGGCGCGCGCGATCACGGACAGGTCCGGCGGCTGCGCACCGAAGAAGGCCTTGGCTTCCTTCGGCTGCATGGCGATGTTCATGGTCTCGCCCACCTTGTCCGCGGTGAACAGCAGGTTCTCGCGGATCTGGTCGTCGGTCAGGCCGATGTCCTTGAGCCGGTTGTAGCGCATCATCGATGCGCCGTGGCAGTTCAGGCAGTAGTTGACGAACACCTTGGCGCCGCGCTGCAGCGACGACAGGTCGGCGGTGTTCACCGGCGCCGGCTCGAGGGGGAAGCCCCCCTCGGCAGCCATGGCGGGCGCGCCGGCAATGCAGGCGCCGGCCAGCGCGAGGATCGAAAGCAGCTTTTTCATCTTGTGTCCTTGTGCTCTTGTCGGGGTTCGCTTCGCTCAGTGCGGGTGGAACGTGACACGCTCCGGGACCGGCTTGAACTCGCCGACACGGCTCCACAGCGGCATGGTCAGGAAGAAGGCGAAGTACAGCAGCGTACCGAGCTGCGACACCTTCTCACCCACCGGCGACGGCGGTTGCACGCCGAGATAGCCGAGCACCAGGAACACCACCACGAAGACGATCAGGATGGTCTTGTGGAAAGCGGGACGATAGCGGATGGACTTGACCGGCGAGCAGTCGAGCCACGGCAGGAAGAACAGGATCACCACCGAGCCGCCCATCACCAGCACGCCCCAGAACTTGGCGTCGATGAAGTAGAAGCCCACGGCCAGGATCACCGCGACGGCGATGGCACCGATCTTGACGCGCGCATCCTTGCTGCGCAGGAACACCATGCCGAGCAGCAGCGCGAAGAACACCCACAGGATCGGCAGGAAGTTCGACGTGGTGGCGCGCAGCATCGAGTAGAACGGCGTGAAGTACCAGACCGGCGCGATGTGCGGCGGGGTCTTCAGCGGATCGGCCGGAAAGAAGTTGTTGGCTTCCAGGAAATAGCCGCCCACTTCGGGGAAGAAGAAGATCACGGCCGAAAACGCGATCAGGAAGCCGCCCACGCCGAGCAGGTCATGCACCGAGTAGTACGGATGAAACGGGATGCCGTCCAGCGGGATGCCGTTTTCGTCCTTCTTGGCCTTGATCTCGACGCCGTCCGGGTTGTTCGAGCCCACTTCGTGCAGCGCGATGATGTGGGCGACCACCAGGCCCAGCAGCACCAGCGGCACCGCGATGACGTGGAACGAGAAGAAGCGGTTCAGGGTCGCGTCGCTGACCACGTAGTCGCCGCGGATAAACAGCGACAGGTCCTGGCCGATCACCGGAATGGCCGAGAACAGGTTCACGATCACCTGGGCGCCCCAGTACGACATCTGGCCCCACGGCAGCAGGTAGCCCATGAAGGCTTCGGCCATCAGGCACAGGAAGATCAGGCAGCCGAAGATCCAGACCAGCTCGCGCGGCTTGCGGTACGAACCGTACAGCAGGCCGCGGAACATATGCAGGTAGACCACGACGAAGAAGGCCGAGGCGCCGGTCGAATGCATGTAGCGCACCAGCCAGCCCCACGGGACTTCGCGCATGATGTATTCCACGCTGGCAAAGGCCACCGGAATGCCGGCGGCGTTCAGCGTGCCGTCCGGCTTGTAGTTCATCACCAGGAAGATGCCGGTGACGATCTGGATCACCAGCACCAGCAGCGCCAGCGAACCGAAGAAATACCAGAAGTTGAAGTTCTTCGGCGCGTAGTAGCGGGACAGGTGGTCTTCCCACAGCTGGGTCGCGGGAAAGCGGGCGTCGATCCAGCCCAGCAGGCCGGTCGTCTTGACTTGTTTTTCGGCCGCCATGATCAGGCTTCTCCTTTCTCGTCCTTGCCGATCACGATCTTGCTGTCGGACAGGAACTGGTAGGGGGGAACATCGAGATTCTGCGGAGCCGGCTTGTTCTTGAAGACGCGCCCGGCCAGGTCGAAGGTCGATCCGTGGCAGGGGCAGAGGAAACCGGGATCAGTGCCAAGCTGAGGGTTGGCACCGGGGGCGAAGGGGCCCGAGGGGGAACAGCCGAGATGGGAACAGATGCCCACTACCACCAGCACGTCCTTGTGCTCCGGACGCGAACGGGTTTCGTTCTTGCAGTACTCGGGCGTCTGCATGGTGAATGGGATATCGGAATTGGGATCGGCGACTTCGCCGTCCGTCTTCTTCAGCGACGCCAGTTGCTCCTCCGTGCGCCGCATGATCCAGACCGGTTTGCCGCGCCACTCGACGGTCATCATCTCGCCCGGCTTCAGGGCGCCGATATCCGCCTCGACTGGGGCACCCGCGGCCTTGGCCTTCTCCGATGGTGCAAAGGTACTGACGAAAGGAACCGCTACCGCCACGCCTCCGACGCCGCCAGCGACGGATGTCGCGATCAACCAATTGCGGCGACCTTTATCCACGCTCTTCACGTCTTGCTGGTCACTCATTCCAAACCCCAGGGGAAGTCAATTTAGATTTTGCGTCAACCATAAAGTGTACCTTAGACACCTGCGCACTAGATAGGCAGAAAATGCCACGGCCTCGCGCGATTATCGGACATGCATCCCGGAAATCCCCTGCACGCTTGATTTCCGGTGAGTGATGCGGCAGGCTTCCAGCTTGAAACCGTTCAGCCATCGCCACAAGAAGGAGAACCCCCCATGGGCATGATCTCGGAATTCAGAACCTTCGCCGTACGCGGCAACGTCATCGACCTCGCTGTCGGTGTGATCATCGGTGCGGCCTTCGGCAAGATCGTGGATTCGGTGGTCAACGACCTGATCATGCCGTTGGTGGGCCGTGTGGTGGGCAAGCTGGATTTCTCCAGCATGTTCATCGTTCTGGCGGATCCCCCTCCCGGGACACCACTGACGCTCGATGCCCTGAAGAAAGCTGGCGTACCGGTGTTTGCCTATGGCAATTTCCTCACCATCGTCGTCAACTTCATCATCCTGGCCTTCATCATCTTTCTGATGGTGCGCGCCTTCAACCGGATGCGCGCCCAGGAACCGGCGCCGGCTCCCGCCGCACCGCCCGAGGAAGTGGCGCTGCTGCGTGAAATCCGCGACAGCCTGAAAGCCCGCTGATTTCGAATCCCGAACGATAAAACGGCCCCGCTGGGGCCGTTTTGTTTTTTGTCAGATCAGACCGGATTCGGAATATCGATAAAGGTATGGCGCAGGCCGAAGCGCTCGGCCACATGCTCGCCCAGCGAGCGAATGCCATAGCGCTCGGTCGCATGATGGCCCGCCGCCAGATACGCCACGCCGCTCTCGCGCGCCAGGTGCGTGGTCTGCTCCGAGACTTCGCCGCTCAGATAGGCATCGACGCCGGCGGCCACCGCGGCATCGAAGTACCCTTGCGCCCCGCCCGTGCACCAGCCAACGGTGCGGATCATCTGCTCCGGCGCGCCGATCGCCAGCGGTTCGCGCCCGAGCACGCCGCCGACATGCGCAGCCAGCGCGGACAGCGGCATCGGCGCGGGCAGCGTGCCGGTCCAGCCCAGCTGGTCGTCGCTGAAGCGGCCGGTGGGAGTGAATCCGAGCTGCAGGCCAAGTTGCGCGTTATTGCCGAATTCCGGGTGATTATCCAGCGGCAGGTGATAGGCGAACAGATTGATATCGGCCCCGAGCAGGCGCTTCAGGCGCGCATGCTTCTGCCCCACCACGCGCGCGTCCTCGTTTTTCCAGAAATAGCCGTGATGCACGAGGATGGCGTCGGCGCCCGCCTCGACCGCGGCCTCGACCAGCGCCAGGCTTGCCGTCACCCCGGTCACCACATGTGTGATCTCAGGTCGACCTTGCACTTGCAGCCCATTGGGACAATAGTCCTTGTAGCGGGAAACTTCCAACAGGTCGTTCAAGTACAATTCAAGCTCTTTTGTTTTCATTTTCTGCTCAAAACTCCAATATGTTGCGGCGCTTTTGGCTGTTCTTTGCCCAGGCTGTCACCGTCGTGCTGGCGGTCTGGTTCGTCGTGGCAACGCTCAAGCCTGAATGGCTGCAGAGGGGGCGCGTCGCGGTCCAATCCGGCTCGCCCATCGTGGCGCTCAAGGAAGTCGTGCCCAACGTGTCCGGTCCTGCGGCCGAAGGGTCATACAGTGAAGCCGCTCAGCTGGCCATGCCGGCGGTGGTCAATATCTTTACCAGCAAGAACGGCAACAAGCGCTCGCCCAACCCGCAGGCCGAGGATCCGTGGTTCCGCTTTTTCTTCGGCGACCGCCTGCCCGAGCGGCAGGAGCCGGTTTCCAGCCTGGGGTCGGGCGTCATTGTCAGTGCCGAGGGTTACATTCTAACCAACCACCACGTGGTCGACGGCGCCGACGAGATCGAGATCGCGCTGACCGATGGCCGCAAGGCCAATGCCAAGGTGGTCGGCTCCGACCCGGAAACCGACCTGGCCGTGCTGAAGGTGACGCTGAAGGACCTGCCTGCGATCACGCTGGGCCGGCTCGAGAACGTGAAGGTCGGCGATGTGGTGCTGGCCATCGGCAATCCGTTCGGCGTGGGCCAGACCGTGACCATGGGCATCGTGTCCGCACTGGGCCGCAGCCACCTGGGCATCAACACCTTCGAGAACTTCATCCAGACCGATGCCGCGATCAACCCCGGCAACTCGGGCGGCGCGCTGGTGGATGCGCAGGGCAACCTGCTCGGCATCAACACGGCGATCTATTCGCGCTCGGGCGGCTCACTGGGTATCGGCTTCGCCATCCCGGTATCGACGGCCAAGCAGGTGATGGAGTCGATTATCTCGACCGGCAGCGTGACGCGCGGCTGGATCGGCGTCGAACCGCAGGACATGACGCCGGAGATTGCCGAATCGTTCGGGCTCGATGCCAAGGAAGGCGCACTGATCGCCGCCGTGGTCCAGGGCGGCCCGGCGGACAAGGCAGGCGTGCGGCCCGGCGATGTGCTGACCAAGGTGGATGGCTTGTCGATCACGGACACCACCGCGCTTCTGAATGCGATTGCCCAGCTCAAGCCCGGCGTGGACATCAAGATGACGGTGATCCGGCGTGGCAAGCCGACGGACCTGACGGTCACCATCGGCAAGCGGCCACCGCCGCCGCGCCGGTCGCTGCCGTTTGAAGAGGAAGAGTAAGCGGGTTTTTTTCCCCACCGGAGTCAGCAAACCCGCCAGCGATGGCGGGTTTTTTATGGCCGCATTCCCGGGGGACGTGGCGGCGGCAGGACGAGTCGGCGTGCTTCGACTTGCAGCATAGCCGCAGGCGTCATGCCGCACGACGCCGGTTGTTCAGGCGATTGCAGCCCATCGGGACCGGTCCACCGGCATGCCATGCTTGGCGGCCACGATCCGTGTGGCGCGCCGGCGAGCTTCTCGGCCCCGAGGACCAATGGACCGTCGCGCGGTCCGGCGGCAATGCGTAAGCGGCGCAAGGCCCCAGCCGTGTCGCTGATTGCCGCCATCGAATTGCACAAAAGAAAACGCCGGCATCCTTGCGGATGCCGGCGTTATTCAAGTCAACCTTAAGCGGGCGGAAGCCCGCGTCAGATTAGAACTTGTGGCGCAGGCCGACCACAGCACCGAACTGGTCCTTGCCAGCTTGGACGGTGTTGAAGCCGTTCACGCCCAGCAGCGAACCGTTGTCGTTCAGAGCGTACGACAGCGAGGTGTACACGTCGGTACGCTTCGACAGCGCGTAGTCGGCGGTCACGACGAATTGCCACGGATCGGCGTCGGTCTTGCGGAAGTCTTGGTAGTACGCAGCGCCCGACAGCGAGAACGCCGGGGTCAGCTGGTAACCCAGGCCCAGCCAGTACAGGTTGGAGGTACCGTTGATGCCCAGCGGGTTGGCGGCAGTCGCCACTTGGCCCGGCAGAGCGGCGCCGTCGGCAGCCTTGGCCCAACGGTAGCCAGCGTAGACCTTGGCCGGGCCGAAGGCGTAGTTGGCACCCACGGTGGCGCGGCGGATACGCTGACCGCTTGCGTCGACAGGAGCAGCGGCGGTGCCGGTGGTCGTGCCGTGCACTTCGTCATAAGCAGCACCAACCGAGAACGGGCCAGCTGCGTAGTTCAGCATTGCGCCGTACTCTTGGCCGCGGCGGAAGGCGCCGGCGACTTCTTGGCCGTTGTTGTTGAAGCTGTAGAAGGCCGAAGCGGTCAGGCCACCGAACTTGCCGATGTACTTGACGGTGTTGTCGGCGCGCGAAGCGAAGGCGGCGTCCTGAGCCAGGATACCGTAGCGCGACGAGATGGCCATCGGGTCATAGATCAGACCGAAGTCGTAGAAGGCGGTCTGTTGACGGCCCAGCAGCAGCGAACCGAAGTTGCTTTGCAGACCGACGTAGGCTTGACGACCGAACAGGCGACCGCCTTGCGACGAACGACCGTCATCCAGGTCGAAACCGCTTTCCAGGACGAACACGCCCTTCAGACCGCCACCCAGGTCTTCCACGCCACGCAGGCCCCAGCGCGAACCGGACTGGTTACCCGACGACATGCGGAACAGATCGTCGCCGGCAGCGTTGGCCTTGCTGACGTATTCGAGGCCGACGTCAGCCACGCCGTACAGGGTCACGCTCGACTGGGCATACGCGCCACCAGCGGCCAGAGCGGCGACGGCAGCAGCAAACAGTTTCATCTTCATATCGACACTTTCCTTGTCAACTGATTGGGAAATCTTGGTTGCCCAAGTGCTTGGGCGACGCATTTACATTCACGTCTGCTGCGTATTATGTGCCAGCCCCCCCGGCCGTCAGAAGGCTTTTTCGGCGTAAACCATGCTTACCGGCGGTTTTTGTTGTGGGGGAGCAACAGGAATGCGGGCAAAAATCCCCATTTTGGTGCAAACCAGCGCGCGGCTTGCGAAAAAAAGCCTGCCTCAGCGCGATTCGTCCGGTTGCGTTTCTGCGGAAGTGGCCTGCTCGGCTGCCGGACGGCCGATGAAACGGGCGAGTATCAGCCCAAGTTCATAGAGGGCCACCAGGGGAACCGCCAGCAACAGTTGCGACAGCACATCCGGCGGCGTGACGATGGCCGCGATGATGAAGGCCCCGACGATCACATAGGGGCGGATCTGCTTGAGCTTTTCCAGCTCGACCACACCGAACCGCACCAGCACGATCACCACCACCGGCACTTCGAAGGTAATCCCGAAAGCGAGGAACGTGGTCATGGCGAAGCTGAGGTATTTGTCGATGTCGGTGGACATCTCCGCCCCCAGCGGCGCGTTGTAGTGCGCCATGAAATGGAACACCGTGGGGAACACCAGAAAATACGCAAACGCCACGCCGCACAGGAACAGGAAATAACTGCTCGATACCAGCGGCAGGATCAGGCGCTTCTCATGCTGGTACAGGCCCGGCGCGACAAACTGCCAGACCTGGTACAGCACCCAGGGCAGCGCGATCAGGAACGCTACCAGCAAGGTCACCTTCATCGGCACGAAGAACGAGCCGGTCACGTCCGTGACGATCATCTTGCCGCCCTTGGGCAGCGATTCCATCAGCGGCGCGGAGAACAGGTTGAAGATGACCGGCGCCCAGTAGACCAGCGAGACGAACACCAGGATGATGCCGGCCACCGCCTTGACCAGTCGCTGGCGCAACTCGATCAGGTGGGAGATAAAGGTTTCCTGCTGCGACTCGTCTTGCGGGTCTTGGGGATCGGAGGACCGGGTGTCGCTCATGGCGTGAACCGCTCAGCCGCGAGGGCTGGCAAGTGGATCGATGAAACCGCAACGTGGCGGCGTGGGGAGGCGGACACAACGACAGCGGCCACCGCGGCCGGCAGGACTTCGCCGCGCGCCATGCTTATTCGAAGAAGGAACGGGAGGGCCGGCTCGCCGGCCGGTGCCGCTTGACGCGCGCCGCGCCCGACTGCACCCAGACGCGGACATTGTGCTGGCGCTTGAACCACAGCGGACGCGCGCCCTGCTTGACGCGCCAGCTCTTGCGCCCGTTGTGCGCCTTGTGCGCCGCGTCCCAGCTGGGCACGAAGCCGCCGCTGGCGTCGCTGCTGCCGCCTGCGCCGGTGGCGCCGCTGGCTTCTGCGCCGCCGAGCGCTTCGTTGAGCGCCTGGGTCTGCTCGCTGACTTCCTTGTGGATGGTGCGCTCGACATCGCGCGCGGCGTCCTCGAATTCCGTGCGCATCTTGCGCAGTTCTTCCAGTTCGACCTCGCGGCTGACTTCGGCCTTGACGTCGTTGATGTAGCGCTGCGCGCGGCCAACCAGCGCGCCTACCGTGCGCGCGACCTTGGGCAGCCGTTCGGGACCGATCACGATCAGTGCCACGGCGCCGATCAGCGCCAGCTTGGAAATGCCGAGATCAATCATGCGGACACATCATGCGGACAACATGCGGAATAGCGCGGGGCGCGCAACGACACGCGCAGCGAGATTTGCGTGGAAGGGAGGGCACACCGCCGGCTTATTGCTGGCGGGACTTTTCCTTGGCGTCGACGTCGATGGTGGTGGAATCGCGCAGTTCCTTGGACGCGCCCGGCTGGGCAGCCTTGTCCTCGCCGTCCTTCATGCCGTCCTTGAAGCCCTTGACCGCGCCGCCCAGGTCCTGGCCGATATTGCGCAGCTTCTTGGTGCCGAACACCAGCATGACGATCACCAGCACGATCAGCCAGTGCCAAATGCTAAACGAACCCATCTCTTGCTCCTGATGCAGCCGCGGGCGCAATCATTGATGCCCGGACCCGTTGTTCCGTCCCGTGATGGCCGCGCCGGGCGACGGTTGCCGGCACAGCTTCTGCCCGGGCGTTGCCGCCGCGGACACTCCCCTGCCAAGGCTGCCCGGTCAGGGCAGCGGTCCCTTCCAGGCATGGCGCGGTCCACCGAGCACATGCAGGTGCAGGTGGTAGACCTCCTGTCCGCCGTCCGGGCCGGTGTTGATCACCGTCCTGAAGCCGTTGGAACAGCCGGCCGCACGCGCCAGTTCTGGCACCTTCAGCATCATTCTAGCAAGCACCTCTCCTTCGCCGGCGCCGCAATCGGCCAGCGAGTCGACATGTGCCTTGGGAATGACCAGCAAGTGTACCGGCGCCTTGGGATGGATATCGTGGAAAGCCAGCATGTCGTCGTCTTCATAGACTTTGTTCGACGGCAGCTGGCCGGCCACGATCTTGCAGAAGATGCAATTATCCTGAGCGTTCATGAAAATTTCATTGCGACGGCCGCGGCTCCGGTTACCACCTGATGCATCGGTCTGCCCGAGCTCAGAACTGCTGGTCCGGGTACATCGGCTTGCTGTCGTTCAGATACAGCCAGCCCTTGACGATACGATACAGCATCCACAGCGACAGCACGCCCCACACGGCAAAGGCCAGCGGCATCAGCACGACTGTCGCGAACAGCACTCCGCCCAGCACGCCCCACGCCACCGACCACCAGAACGAGCGGATCTGCCAGGCGAAGTGCGAGGCATACAGCGAGCCGCGTGCGTCATCGCGCTTGACGTAGTCGATCACGATGGCGATCAGCGCGGTGATGCCGCCAGTGAGCCAGAAGATCGCATACAACGCGTAAAGGATGTGCAGCAGCTTGCGCAGGCTGCCCAGCTGTTCGCCGCTGGGAGTGGTGACCTGCCCGGTGTAGTCGTTCGCCATCATCGCCCTCGGTTGAAAGCCTGCCTCGCGGCAGGCGGGAAACCGGCCGGCACCCGCGCCGGCTAGTCCTTGCGCCGGGCCTTCTCTTCCAGGCCGGACAGCCCTTCGCGCCGCGCCAGCTCGTTGACCACATCCGCCGGCGTCAGGCCGAAGTTTGCCAGCAGCACCATGCTGTGGAACCACAGGTCGGCCACTTCATAGACTACCTTGCCGGCGGCGGCGCCGCTCTCGCCGGCGGCGCGCGCGTCCTTGGCGGCCATCACGGTCTCGGTGGCCTCCTCGCCGATCTTCTTCAGGATGGCGTCGTCGCCCTTGCTGAACAGGCGCGCCACGTAGGACTTGTCGGGGTCGCCGCCGTTGGCGGGCTTGCGCGATTCCAGCACCTCGGCCAGGCGCGCCAGGACATCG
Source organism: Cupriavidus nantongensis (assembly GCF_001598055.1). Taxonomy (NCBI): domain Bacteria; kingdom Pseudomonadati; phylum Pseudomonadota; class Betaproteobacteria; order Burkholderiales; family Burkholderiaceae; genus Cupriavidus; species Cupriavidus nantongensis. The sequence continues at coordinate 4,519,794 of NZ_CP014844.1, forward strand.
TTGCTGCTGAGTGCGTTGTCGCTCATGGCTTGGTGTAGATCTGGGCAGGGTCCTTCAACACCGGCTCGACCGTCTGCCAGTCCCCGGTATCGGCATCGCCCTCGAATTTCTGGAAGAAGCAGGAATGGCGCCCGGTATGGCAGGCGATGCTGTCGATCTGCGTCACCTTCAGCAGCACCACGTCTTCATCGCAGTCCAGACGGACCTCGTGCACCTTCTGCACATGGCCCGATTCTTCGCCCTTGTGCCACAGGCGCTTGCGCGAGCGCGACCAGAACACGGCCTCGCCCAGCTCCACGGTACGCAGCAGCGCCTCGCGGTTCATGAACGCGAACATCAGCACGTCGTTCGAGCCGACTTCCTGCACGATCACCGGCACCAGGCCGTTGTCGTCCCACTTAACCTTGTTGAGCCACTTCTTCGGCATGATCAGATCCGCACGGGTATGCCCTCGCGGGCCATGAATGCCTTGGCTTCGCCCACGGTATGCTGGCCGTAGTGGAAGATGCTGGCGGCCAGCACCGCGTCGGCGCGGCCCTGGGTGATGCCGTCGGCCAGGTCCTGCAGGCCGCCGACGCCGCCCGAGGCGATCACCGGCACCGGCACCGCGTCGCTGACGGCGCGCGTCAGTTCCAGGTCGAAGCCGCTTTTGGTGCCGTCACGGTCCATGCTGGTCAGCAGGATTTCGCCGGCGCCGCGCGTCGCCATTTCACGCGCCCATTGCACCGCGTCCAGCCCCGTTGCCTTGCGCCCGCCGTGGGTGAAGACTTCCCAGCGCGGCGCTTCGCCCGGAGCGGAGCTGCGCTTGGCGTCGATCGCCACCACGATGCACTGCGAGCCATAGCGCGCGGTGGCGTCCGACACCAGCTGCGGGTTGGCGATTGCCGACGAATTGACGCTGATCTTGTCGGCGCCGGCATTGAGCAGCCGGCGCACGTCTTCGACGGTGCGCACGCCGCCGCCCACCGTCAGCGGGATGAATACCTGCGAGGCGACGTCCTCGATGATATGCAGCATCAGGTCGCGCCCGTCGCTGGTCGCGGTGATGTCGAGGAATGTGATTTCGTCGGCGCCCTGCTCGTCATAGCGGCGCGCGATTTCGACGGGATCGCCCGCGTCGCGCAGCTCGACAAAGTTGACGCCCTTGACCACCCGCCCGTTGGTCACGTCCAGGCAGGGGATGATACGTTTGGCTAGCATGAGATTCCTTGTCCGCCACCGCTGCCGTGCCGGCAGCGGCCGGCGGCCGCGCCCGCGGCGCCGTTGCCTTATTGCCCGTCGCGCAGCTTGTCGGCGCGCGCCTGCGCGTCGGCAAAGTTGAGGTCGCCGGAGTAGATCGCGCGGCCGCAGATGACCCCTTCCACGCCCTCGCCCTCGACCGCGCACAGGTTGTCGATATCGGCCAGGTTGGACAGCCCGCCGCTGGCGATCACCGGGATCGACATCGACTGCGCCAGCTTGACGGTGGCATCGATATTGATCCCTTGCAGCATGCCGTCGCGGCCGATGTCGGTGTAGATGATGGCCTCGACGCCGTAGTCTTCGTACTTGCGCGCCAGGTCCGCCACCTCGTGGCCGGTCAGCTTGCTCCAGCCGTCGGTGGCCACCTTGCCGTCCTTGGCATCGAGCCCGACGATGATATGGCCGCCGAAGGCCGAGCACGCGTCCTTCAGGAAGCCAGGGTTCTTCACTGCCGCGGTGCCGATGATGACGTACGAGAGCCCGTCGTCCAGCCAGCGCTCGATGGTATTCAGGTCGCGGATGCCGCCGCCCAGCTGCACCGGGATCTCGTCGCCGACCTCGGCGATGATGGCCTTGATGGCGGCCTCGTTGCGGGGCTTGCCCACGAACGCGCCGTTCAGGTCCACCAGGTGCAGGCGGCGGGCGCCCTGCTCCACCCAGTGGCGTGCCATGGCGGCGGGATCTTCGGAAAAGACGGTGGCCTGGTCCATGTCGCCTTGTTTGAGGCGTACACACTGACCGTCCTTCAGGTCGATGGCCGGAATGAGCAACATATGCGTGACGAGCGTGGTTGAGTGAGTGAGATTGAGCGAGACCGGCGCATGCCGGTCAGGTCGGGTCGATAGTCGATCGGATACGGGTCAGGTGCCGGGTCGGTCAGCGGTCGAGCATCGGGTCAACAAGCGAAAACAAGCGAATCGCGAATCGGCAAGCTGCGCTTCAGGGATTCCAGTGGACGAAGTTCCGGTACAGCTGCAGGCCCATGGCCGCGCTTTTCTCCGGGTGGAACTGCGTCGCGAAAATATTATCGCGCGCTACCGCGCTGGTAAATACGACTCCGTATTCCGTTTCGCCGGCAATATGGGCCGGATCCTGCGCCTGCACATAGTAGCTGTGGACGAAATAGAACCAGCTGTCGTCCGGAATGCCGTTCCACAGCGGGTGCGGCCCGGCCTGGCGCACCCGGTTCCAGCCCATCTGCGGCACCTTGAAGCGCGAGCCGTCGGGCTGCGTCATGCCATCCAGCGCAAACCGTACGACCTGCCCGGGCATCAGCCCCAGCGCCGGGGTGCGATCCGTGCCGGCGCGGCTTTCGGTGCTGAATTCGAACAGCATCTGCTCGCCCACGCACACGCCCAGCATCGGCTTGCTCGCGGCAGCCTCGACCACCGCTTGCTGCAAGCCGGACGCGCCCAGCGCCGACATGCAGTCGGGCATCGCGCCCTGGCCCGGCAGCACCACGCGGTCCGCCGAGCGGATGCCTTCGGGCGCATCCACCACCCGGACATCGGCTTCCGGTGCCGCGGCGCGCAGCGCCTGCGCCACCGAGCGCAGGTTGCCCATGCCGTAATCCACAATTGCTATGGTAGTCATGATTTCAAAACAGGCAACAATGTCTTCAGCCCGTCCACGATGAATTCCACGGCCAGCGCCGACAGGATCAAGCCCATCAGGCGCGTGCCGATATTGATGCCGGTGCGCCCGATGACCCGGGCGATCGGGTCCGCCGCGCGGAACACCAGGTACACCACCGAACCCAGCAGCGCACCGATGCCGACCAGGATCAGCAACTGGTACCAGTGCTGGGTCTTGCCGGCATAGACGATCACCGTGCTGATCGAGCCCGGCCCGGTCAGCAGCGGCAACGCCAGCGGCACCACCGCAATGCTCGACTTTACCCCGGCCTCGTCCTCTTCTTCCGGCGTCGCCTTGGTGCGGCTGGTTTGCGCATTCAGCATGTTCATGGCCATCATGATCATGATGAGTCCGCCGCCCACCTGCAGCGATGCCACCGAGATATTGAAGAACTCGATGATCTGCTGACCCAGCAACGCCGACACCGCCACCACGATCGCCACCGAGATCGACGCGATCTTGATCGTACGCAGCTTTTCCGCTTCAGTCTGCTGGCTGGTCAGGCTGATGAAGAACGGGATCGCCCCGATCGGGTTGATCAGCGCCAGCAGCGAGATAAACGACTTGAGCGTATCCATTGGTTGCGGGTCGCCAGCGTCGCTGGCCAGGTTCGGGGAAGGTCAGCGGGCGCCGCAACCAGCCGGCACGCCTACGGTTTCAGCAAGCTCAGAGCGTACCCTTGGTCGACGGGATCGTGTTGGCCGCGCGCGGATCCAGCTCCACCGCCATGCGCAGTGCCCGGCCGAAGGCCTTGAACACGGTCTCGCACTGGTGATGGGCGTTGATGCCGCGCAGGTTGTCGATATGCAGCGTGACGCCGGCATGGTTGACGAAGCCGCGGAAGAACTCGATGGTCAGGTCCACGTCGAAGCTGCCCACGCGCGCACGCGTGAACGGAACGTGGAACTCCAGGCCCGGGCGGCCGGAGAAATCGATCACCACGCGCGACAGGCATTCGTCCAGCGGCACATAGCTGTGGCCGTAGCGGGTGATGCCCTTCTTGTCGCCGATGGCCCTGGCCACGGCCTGGCCGAGCGTGATGCCCACGTCTTCCACCGTATGGTGGTCGTCGATATGCGTGTCGCCGGTGGCTTCGACCTCCAGGTCGAACATGCCATGGCGGGCGATCTGGTCCAGCATGTGGTCGAGGAACGGCACGCCCGACGCCAGTTTCTGGCGGCCGCTGCCGTCGAGATTCAAGGAAACGCGAATCTGCGTTTCCGAAGTATTGCGGGTGACCTCTGCAACACGCATGGTGTTAATCCTGCAGCGAAGCTGCGAATGCCTCAAGGAACTGCGCGTTTTCTTCGGGCGTGCTGACCGTGACGCGCAGACAATTGGCCAGCAACGGGTGCATTTTACTCACGTTCTTGATCAATACCTTCCGCGCCAGCAGGCGCTCGAAGGTCTGTGCGGCATCCGGCACGCGCACCAGCAGGAAGTTGGCCGCGCTGGGGAACACGGTGACCCCGGGCTGCGCGGCCATGCCGTCGGCCACGCGGGTACGCTCGGCACGCAGTTGCGCGGCCTGGTCATCCAGCACCGCCACATGCTCGAGCGCGAACAGCGCGGCGGCCTCGGTCAGCACGTTGACGTTATAGGGCGGGCGCACCTTGTCCAGCTGCGACAGCCATTCCGGCGCGCCGGCCAGGTAGCCCAGGCGGATGCCGGCCAGGCCGAGCTTCGATACGGTGCGCATCACCAGCAGGTTGCCGAAGTCTGTCAGGCGCGGCATCCAGCTGTGCTGGGCGAACGGCTGGTAGGCCTCGTCGACCACCACCAGGCTGTTGCAGACCTCGCCCTGCGCGGCGCGGATGATGGCCTCCATGTCGGCGGCGTCGAACAGGTTGCCGGTGGGGTTGTTCGGGTAGGCCAGGTAGATGATGGCGGGCTGCTGCGCGGCCATCGCCGCCAGCATCGCGGCGCGGTCCAGCGTGAAATCGTCGCGCAGCGGCACGCCGACGAACTGCAGGCCGGCAAACTGCGCGGACATCGCGTACATGACAAAGCCCGGCACCGGCGCCATCACCTTCGCGCCCGGCCTGGCCGCGGCCAGCGCCAGCATGCTGATGAGCTCGTCCGAGCCGTTGCCGAGCAGCACGTCCATGCCGGCCGGCACCTGCATCACGCGCTTGAGCGCGGCGCGCAGCGCTTCGCTGCTCGGCACGGGGTAGCGGTTCAACGCCACCTCGCCGAGGCGCTCGGCCAGCTGCTGGCGCAGCGCGGGCGGCAGGCGGTACGGGTTCTCCATCGCGTCGAGCTTGACCAGACCGTGCGAATCCGGCACGTGGTAGGCGCCCATGGCGCGCACGTCGTCACGGATGATGCGTTCGATCAGGGAGGGCTCTACGGCTGACATGGAAGCTCCAGTGTGGGGTGGGTCAGGGGTTCAGCTACGTTTGAAACGGTATTCCGCGCTGCGGGCGTGGGCCTGCAGGCCTTCGCCATAGGCCAGTTCTGCGGCGATCTGGCCCAGCATCTGCGCGCCGCCCTCGCTCACCTCGATCAGGCTCGAGCGCTTCTGGAAGTCATAGACGCCCAGCGGCGACGAGAAGCGCGCGGTGCGCGAGGTCGGCAGCACGTGGTTGGGGCCGGCGCAGTAGTCGCCCAGCGACTCGCTGGTATAGCGGCCCAGGAAGATGGCGCCGGCATGGCGGATCTTCTCGCTCCACTGGCGCGGGTTCTCGGCCGAGATCTCGAGGTGTTCCGGCGCGATCGCGTTGGCGATCTCGCAGGCTTCCTCCATGTCGCGCACCTTGACCAGCGCGCCACGGCCGGAGATCGACGCGGCAATCACGTCGCGGCGCGGCATGGTGCCAAGCTGGCGCTGGATGCTGGCTTCGACGCGGGCGATATAGTCCGCGTCCGGGCACAGCAGGATCGACTGCGCCAGTTCATCGTGCTCGGCCTGCGAGAACAGATCCATCGCCACCCAGTCGGGGTCGGTGGTGCCGTCGCAGATCACCAGGATCTCGGACGGGCCGGCGATCATGTCGATGCCGACGGTGCCGAACACGCGCCGCTTGGCCGCGGCCACGTAGGCGTTGCCGGGGCCGACGATCTTGTCGACTTGCGGCAGCGTCGCGGTGCCGTAGGCAAGCGCGCCCACGGCTTGTGCGCCGCCGATGGTGAAGACGCGGTCGACGCCGGCGATCTGCGCCGCGGCCAGCACCAGTTCATTGCGCACGCCGCCGGGCGTGGGCACGACCATGATGATCTCCTTGACGCCCGCCACCCGCGCCGGGATCGCATTCATCAGCACCGACGACGGGTAGGCGGCCTTGCCGCCCGGCACATAGATGCCGACGCGGTCCAGCGGCGTCACCTTCTGGCCCAGCATGGTGCCGTCGGCCTCGGTGTATTCCCAGCTGTGGCTGCCGCATTCGATCTTCTGCTTCTCGTGGTAGGCGCGCACGCGCGCCGCGGCCGCCTCCAGCGCGGCGCGGCGCTTGGGCTCGAGGTCTTCGAGCGCGGCTTCGAGCTGCTGCTGCGAGACCTCGAGCGCGCCCATCGACGCTGCCTCGACGCGGTCGAAGCGGCGCGTGTATTCCAGCACCGCGGCATCGCCGCGCGACTTCACGTCGGCCAGGATCTGCGCGGCGGCGCGATCGATGGCCTCGTCCTCGCCGGCCTCGAAGGCCAGCACCTGGCGCAGCGCCTCGGCAAAGCCCGGCTCGCTGGAATCGAGCCGGCGGATCGGCAGGCTTTCCATTTCGGTTGGGTTCATGACTTCTGTTCCTGTCAGGCGGCGACCCGGCCTCAGGCCAGCGCCGCTGAAGCGCGTTCGAAGGCGTCGAGGATCGGTGCCAGCCGCTCGCGCTTGAGTTTGAGCGCGGCCTGGTTCACCACCAGCCGCGACGAGATCTGCACGATCTCTTCCACTTCCACCAGATTGTTGGCGCGCAGCGTGCTGCCGGTGCTGACCAGGTCGACGATGGCATCGGACAGGCCCACCAGCGGGCCCAGCTCCATCGAACCGTACAGCTTGATCAGGTCGACGTGAACGCCCTTTTTCGCAAAATGCTCGCGCGCGGTCTGCACGTACTTGGTGGCCACGGCCAGGCGCGCGCCCTGGCGCACGGCCTTGGCGTAGTCAAAGCCGGCCGGCACCGCCACCGACATGCGGCAGCGTGCGATGTTGAGGTCGATCGGCGCATACAGGCCGGCCATGCCGCTTTCCATCAGCACGTCCTTGCCGGCCACGCCGAAGTCGGCCGCGCCGTACTGCACGTAGGTCGGCACGTCCGAGGCGCGCACGATCACCACGCGCACCGCCGGATCGGAAGTCGGCAGGATCAGCTTGCGCGAGGTCTCGGGATCCTCGGTGACGCGGATGCCGGCCGCTTCCAGCAGCGGCAGCGTCTCGGTGAAGATGCGGCCCTTGGACAAAGCCAGCGTCAGCTGGTTGGGCGATGCGTTGAAAGCGGGGCTCATCGGGCTTCAGTCCTTGGTGCTCAGGCAATGCGGCGGATCTTCGCGCCCACTGCCGACAGCTTGTCTTCCATGCGGTCGTAGCCGCGGTCCAGGTGGTAGATGCGGTCGATCACGGTCTCGCCGTCGGCCACCAGGCCGGCGATCACCAGGCTGGCCGAGGCGCGCAGGTCGGTCGCCATTACGTTGGCACCGGACAGGCGCGGCACGCCGTTGACCACCGCGGTATTGCCCTCGACGGCGATGTCGGCGCCCAGGCGGTTCAGTTCCTGCACGTGCATGAAGCGGTTCTCGAAGATGGTCTCGGTCACGCGCGCGGTGCCTTCGGCGACCGCGTTCAGGGCCATGAACTGGGCCTGCATGTCGGTCGGGAAGGCGGGATATTCCGAGGTGCGGAAGCTCACCGCGCGGGCGCGGTGCGGCATCGCCAGGCGGATCCAGTCGGCGCCGGTCTCGATGCTGGCGCCGGCTTCACGCAGCTTGTCGAGCACGGTGTCGAGGATCTCGGGCTGCACGCCGCGCAGCACCAGGTCGCCCAGCGTCGCGGCCGCCGCGCACAGGAAGGTACCGGCCTCGATGCGGTCGGCGATGACGCTGTGGCTGGCGCCGTGCAGGCGCTCAACGCCATGCACCACCAGGCGGTCGGTGCCGATGCCGTCGATCTTCGCGCCCATCTTCACCAGCAGCTGGGCCAAGTCGGTCACCTCGGGCTCGCGCGCGGCGTTTTCCAGCACGGTCTCGCCTTCGGCCAGCGTCGCCGCCATCAGCAGGTTCTCGGTGCCGGTGACGGTGATCATGTCGGTGACCACGCGCGCGCCCTTCAGGCGTTTCGCGCGCGCATGGATAAAGCCATGCTCGATGGTGATCTCGGCGCCCATCGCCTGCAGGCCCTTGATGTGCTGGTCGACCGGCCGTGCGCCGATGCCGCAGCCGCCCGGCAGCGACACGCGGGCCTCGCCAAAGCGCGCCACCAGCGGGCCCAGCACCAGGATCGAGGCGCGCATGGTCTTGACCAGCTCGTACGGGGCCTCGAGCACATTGACGTCGGCGCCGTTCAGGGTCACGCGCGCGCCGTCGAACTCGGCCTGCATGCCCATCAGGCGCAGCAGCTTGAGCGTGGTGCGCACGTCCTGCAGGTTGGGCACGTTGTCCAGCGCGACGGTGTCGGCCGTCAGCAGGCCCGCGCACAGGATCGGCAGGGCGGCGTTCTTGGCGCCCGAGACGCGGATTTCACCCTTGAGCGGGCCGTTGCCGTGAATCTGGAATTTGTCCATGTTCTGTGGTCTGGTCCGGGCACGCGCCCGGCGTCATTGTTCTGGAGCCGCGCGTTCGCGCGGCGCACGATTCTTACTTGCCTTCGCCCGCCTGCCACTCCGCGGGGGTCAGGGTCTTCATCGACAGCGCATGGATCTCGGCGCGCATGCGGTCGCCCAGCGCCGCGTAGACGCGCTGGTGGCGCTGGATCAACCGCTTGCCTTCAAATTCGTTGCTGACGATGGTGGCAAAGAAATGCTGGCCATCGCCCTCGACTTGCAGGTGTTCGCAGGGCAGTCCTTGGGCAATGTAGTCCCTGACTTGTTCCGGTGTAGGCAGCATGGGGTTCTCTTCAGCGTGATTCAGCTTGATTCAACAGGGCCGGCCGCGGCTCAGTGGCGCAGCTTGTATCCGGACCTCAACAGGCGCAGCGCCAGCGCGGCCAGCACTACGAACGCCGATCCGACCACCGCCAGGCTGAACAGCGGCGACACGTCCGAGACGCCGAAGAAGCCATAGCGGAAGCCGTCGATCATGTAGAAGAACGGATTGGCATGGGACACCGCCTGCCAGAAGGCCGGCAGCGAATGGATCGAATAGAACACGCCGGACAGGAAGGTCGCCGGCATGATCAGGAAATTCTGGAATGCGGCGAGCTGGTCGAACTTCTCGGCCCAGATGCCGGCAATCAGGCCGAGCGTGCCCAGGATGCCCGCACCCAGCAGCGCGAATACCAGGATCCAGCCGACGTTGGCGAAATGCAGGTTGGCGAACCACGCCGTCACCAGCAGCACGCCCAGGCCGACGGTCAGGCCGCGGATCACCGAGGCCACCACGTAGGCACCGAACATCTCCCAGTGCGACAGCGGCGGCAGCAGCACGAACACCAGGTTGCCGGTGATCTTCGACTGGATCAGTGATGAAGAACTGTTGGCGAACGCGTTCTGCAGCACGCTCATCATCACCAGCCCGGGCACCAGGAAAGCGGTGTAGCTGATCTGGTCATAGACCTTGACCCGGTCTTCCAGCACATGGCCGAAGATCAGCAGGTACAGCACCGCGGTCAGCACCGGCGCGGCCACGGTCTGGAAGCTGACCTTCCAGAAGCGCAGCACCTCCTTGTACAGCAGCGTGCGGAAGCCCACCAGGCCGCCGACGGCCATCGCGCCGAGGCGGGTGTCGTCGAGGATTTCGATGTCGCCAGGCTGCTTCATGCCGCGGCCTCCATCGCCGGGTCGGGCAGCGCGCCGGGCATATGCCCCTCGCGGCGCATGATCTGCACGAATACGTCCTCGAGGTCGGCCTTGTTGATTTCCATGTCTTCGATGTCACAGCCCGCTTCGCGGCAGGCGGCCAGGATCGGTTCGACCGCCTGGTAGCCCGACAGCCGCAGCCGCACCGCGCGCTCGCCGGGGTTGGCCGGCATGCGCAGCGGCTCCAGCGCGGCCGGCAGGCTGCCGCGCGCGAAGGTCAGCACCAGCTGCAGCCCGGCAAACTGCGTCAGCAGGTTGCTGGTGCGGTCCAGCGCCACCACTTCGCCGAACTTGAGCATGGCGATGCGGTCGCACAGCGCCTCGGCCTCTTCGAGGTAGTGCGTGGTCAGGATGATGGTGTGCCCTTCGCGGTTCAGGCGCGAGATGAACTTCCACAGCGTTTGCCGCAGCTCAACATCGACGCCGGCGGTGGGCTCGTCGAGCACGATCACCGGCGGGCGGTGCACCAGCGCCTGCGCCACCAGCACGCGCCGCTTCATGCCGCCGGACAGCTGGCGCATATTGGCATCGGCTTTCCCGGTCAGGTCCAGGTTGGCCATGATTTCGTCGATCCAGTCGTCGTTGCGGGTCAGGCCGAAATAGCCTGACTGCAGCCGCAGCGTCTCGCGGACCGTGAAGAACGGATCGAACACCAGCTCCTGCGGCACCACGCCCAGCATACGCCGCGCCATCCGGTAATCGGCGACGACATCGTGCCCCAGCACACTGACGCGGCCGGAATCGGCCCGGTTCAGGCCGGCGAGGATCGAGATCAGCGTGGTCTTGCCGGCGCCGTTGGGCCCGAGCAGGCCGAAGAATTCGCCGCGTTCGACGGTGAAGCTGACGCCCTTGAGCGCCTGCAGGTTGCGGTAGCGCTTGCGAACGTCGTGGATTTCAATGGCTTTCATGGCCGATTGTTTGTGGCGGGTCCGGCTCTTTCAGGGCCGGCCGCCAGGAAATGGGGAGCAAAGCGTGCCCGGATATCCTGCTCCGGCATGGACTGGACCGGCAACAGGCGGGGGGATGGGCGAACAACCCGGAATTATAGGGGATGCGGGGTCGGTCCCGCTTGATCCCCGCCGGATCCGCCCCGGGGGCTCGGCGGCCGCACCAGCGGTCGCCGCGGCATCGCGTGCGGCCGCCTGGCTGGCGACCGGCGATGCCGGATCAATGTCGGTGATGGTGCGCCGGTGGGATGGCGGCGGGCGCCAGGCCGAGCAGGCCGTCGACGCCATACAGGCTGGCCAGTTGCGCCAGCTGCGCCGGCACGCCGCGCAGCACCAGCGCCTGGCCGCGCGCCACGGCGGCGCGATGCCATGCCAGCAGCACGGCGACGGCGGAGGAATCTACCTGCGCCAGGCCGGCGCAGTCCACTTCGACGTCGCCCTGCGCCACGCGTGCCAGCCCGTCGCGCAGCACCGCGGCGGCATTCTGGTTGGTCAGCGAGTTACCCGGCGAAAGCATGGCGTCAGTGGCCTGGATGCGGAAAGAAGATTGAGGTCTGAAACGAAGACTCCCGCGCGGAGCGGGAGCCTGTGTCGCGAACGGCCATTGTAGTGCAACTTGGGCGCGCCGTGCTGCATTGCAGCGGCGCGCCGCGGGCCTGCCCGTCAGCTCTTGGCGTTGGCGAGCTGGCGGTTGCGGTCCTGCAGCGTCTTGATCACGCCCTCGACGCCCTGCTGGCCGACGATGGTGTTGAAGCTGCCCTTGTAGGCCTCGGTCAGCCATGCGCCCAGCACGTTGATGTCATAGACCTTCCAGCCCTGCGCGGTCTTTTCCAGGCGGTAGTCCATCTGGATCGGCTCGCCCTTGTTGATGACCTGGGTGCGGATGGTGGCATCGGTATCGTCGGCGGTGCCGCGGTACGGACGGTACTGCACGGTCTGGTCGCGGATCTGCGCGATGGCGCCGGCGTAGGTGCGGATCAGCAGGGTCTTGAATTCCTCGGTGATCTGCTTCTGCTGCTCGGGCGTGGCCTTGGACCAGTTGCGGCCCATGGCGATCTGCGTGGTCTTCTGGAAGTTGGCGTTGGGGATGATCTTCTGTTCGACCAGCGCGGTGATCTTGCCGATATTGCCGGCCTGCATGTCCTTGTCGGCCTTGACAGTCGACATCACGTCATTGACCACGGCCTTGACCAGCCCGTCCGGGGTGGCCGCGTCCTGAGCCGATACCTGGGCCTGCGCGGTCCCCGCGAAGGCAACCGCCGTCAGGAGGGGGAGCAACAGTCGCTTGAGCATGTGAGTTTTCCTTCTTTATCAAAGAGGTCGTGACCCGCGCCTGCGCGTCGAAACGCGGCTGGAAAGCCACGGGTCCTTGCAGATTGGAACATAGCGGCGTCGCGCGCGTTGCCATCGAAAGCGCATCGGACGCCACCTACAAACAATTTGTTTCAGCGGTCACAGCGCATTCACAGCGCCAGTGACGCCTTCAGCGCCTTAACGGAAGCGTACACCCGGCAGGCCGCCCGGCAGCACCGGCGGCAGCGGCATGCTCTGGCCCTCGGGCTGGGTTTCGCCGGCGGCGCCGGGCTTGGGCGGCTCGGCGGCGGGGGCGGAAGCGCCATCCACTGCCGGAGCCGGAGCCGGAGCCGGAGCCGGGGCCGTTGCCGGCGCGGCACCGGTGTCGGTCGTGGCGGGCGGCGCCGCGCCGTCGGCGTCGGCGTCGTCTTCGCCACCCGGCGGATTGCCGTCGTAGATCAGGTACTGGCGCCGCTGCAGGTAGGAGTCACGCAGGAACGAGTACTTGTCCAGCGCCGCCTGCTCCAGCAGGTTGCTGGCACCAAGCAGCTGGGCGCGGCCGGCGACGATGCGCACCCCGACCAGCGAATTGCGCAGCGAAACCGGATAGAAGTACGCCGACGGATCGGCCTGGCGGTCGACCAGCATGCCGGCGGTGTCGCGGAAGGTGCTGGGCCCGAACAGCGGCAGCACCAGGTACGGACCGGCCGGCACGCCCCACACGCCCAGCGTCTGGCCGAAGTCTTCCTTGTACTTGGGCAGGCCGGCCGGGGTGGCGATATCGATCAGGCCGCCAATGCCGAGCACGGTGTTCATCGCCACGCGCATGGTGTCTTCGGCCGCGCGCGTCGGCTTGCCCTGCAGCAGGTTGTTCACCGCCGAATAGACATCGCTGACGTTGGAAAAGAAATTCTCCACCGCGCGCTGCACCGGCGTCGGCATGTAATCGGCATAGAGCTCGGCCACCGGGCGCATGATGCCCTTGTCGAAGTCCTCGTTGATCTTCGAGACTTCGCGGTTGAACGGCTCCAGCGGGTCTTTCGGGTTGGCGGTGGGGCCGGTGGCGCAACCGGCAAGCGCCGCGGCGGCGGCGGCCGTTGCCAACAGGTTGCGGATGGGGCGGGCGGCGTTCACTTGAGATCTCCAGCCGGGGCCGGCGCGCTGGCGCCGGGGGACGAGCCGCCGCCGGCATCGGCGGCCTTGTTGTACAGGAACTGCCCGATCAGGTTTTCGAGCACCACCGCCGACTGCGTCATGGTGATGCGCGCGCCGTTGGCCAGCATGGCGGTGTCGCCGCCGGCCTCGAGGCCGATGTACTGCTCGCCCAGCAGGCCCGAGGTCAGGATCTTGGCCGAGGTGTCCTTGGGGAACTGATAGCGCGTCTCCAGGCTCATCTCGACGGTGGCCTGGTAGGTCTTGTCGTCGAAGCGGATCGCGGCGACCCGGCCGACCACCACGCCCGCGCTCTTGACCGGCGCGCGCGGCTTGAGCCCGCCGATATTGTCGAAGCGGGCCTGCACGCTATAGGTGTCCTGGAAGCTGAAGGCGCTCATGTTTCCCGCCTTGAGGGCCAGGAAGAGCAAGGCGACGAATCCCGCCACCACAAACAGCCCCACCCAGAAATCGAGTGTGTTCTTTTTCATTGGAATCTCTTTCTTCAACCCCGTAGTGTCTGTCGCTGCCTTGTTATCGCGGCTTGTTATCGCGGCTTGTTGTTGATGCTTGTTATCGCTGCTTGTTATCGTACTTCCCGTATGGTTGCCGCGAGCGCCCGCCTCAGTTGCTGAACATCAGCGCCGTCAGCAGGAAATCCAGTCCCAGCACCGCCAGCGACGCGATCACCACGGTGCGGGTGGTCGCGCGCGAGACGCCTTCCGGCGTGGGCTTGGCCTCGAACCCCTGGTACAGCGCAATGAACGTCACCGCGATGCCAAAGATAAAGCTCTTGATGACGCCATTGAGCACGTCGGCGCGCACATCGACGCCGCCCTGCATCTGCGACCAGAAGGCGCCGGCGTCGACGCCGATCAGCTGCACCCCGACCACGTAGCCGCCCAGGATGCCCACCGCGCTGAAGATCGCAGCCAGCACCGGCATGGCGATCACGCCCGCCCAGAAACGCGGGGCGACCACGCGCTGCAGCGGGTTCACCGCCATCATTTCCATCGCCGTAAGCTGCTCGCCCGCCTTCATCAACCCGATCTCGGCGGTCAGCGAGGTGCCGGCGCGGCCGGCGAACAGCAGCGCGGTCACCACCGGGCCCAGCTCGCGCACCAGCGACAGCGCCACCAGCAGCCCCAGCGCCTGCTCGGAGCCGTAGCGGTTGAGCGTGTAGTAGCCCTGCAGCCCCAGCACGAAGCCGACGAACAGGCCCGACACCGCGATGATCACCAGCGACAGGTTGCCGACAAAGAAGACCTGGTCGGTCACCAGCCGGAAGCGGCGCAGCAGCGCCGGCGACAGTGCCAGCACCGTCAGGAACATGCGCGTGGCGTGGCCCAGGCCGGCAATGCTGCGTCGCACCGCCGCGCCGATGGCGCTGAAGAAGCCCGTCACCAAGCCGGTCATCGCGCCCCTCCGACGAAATCCTCGGCCAGCGACGGTCCGGCGTAATGGAACGGCACCGGGCCATCGGCCTCGGCGTGGACGAACTGGTGCACGAACGGATCGGTGGAGGCGCGCAGGGCCTCGGGCGTGCCTTCGGCGGCAATGCGCCCGTCGGCAATGAAATAGACGTAGTCGGCGATCTGGAAGGTCTCGTGCACGTCGTGCGAGACGATGATGGTGGTGGCGCCGAGCGCGTCGTTGAGGCTGCGGATCAGCCGCGCGGTCAGCCCCAGCGAGATCGGATCCAGGCCGGCGAAGGGCTCGTCATACATCAGCAGCGCCGGGTCCAGCGCGATCGCGCGCGCCAGCGCCACGCGCCGCGCCATGCCGCCGGAGATCTGCGACGGCATCAGCTCGCGCGCGCCGCGCAGGCCGACCGCGTTGAGCTTCATCAGCACCAGGTCGCGGATCATCGACTCGGGCAGGTCGGTGTGCTCGCGCAGCGGGAAGGCGACGTTGTCGAACACCGACAGGTCGGTAAACAGCGCGCCGAACTGGAACAGCATGCCCATCTGGCGGCGCACGGCGTACAGGCCGGCGGTGTCGAGCTGGTGGATGTCGGTGCCGGCGAAGCGCACCGCGCCCGCCTGCGGCCGCACCTGGCCGCCGATCAGCCGCAGCACCGTGGTCTTGCCGCAGCCCGATCCGCCCATCACCGCGATCACCTTGCCGCGCGGGAATTGCATGGTCAGGCCGGACAGGATCGGCTTGCCGTGGTCCGCGTAGGCGAAATCCACCGCAGTCAGTTCGACAAGGTTTTGAGCAGAATCGGTCACGTTGGCACCGGTCGGGACAGGGGCGCATTATAAGGTGTACTACCTAGCCCTGCTGGCACCCGTGTGTCCCGCGCCACATGAAGCGTGCCTGTGGTGCCTCAGAATTCTCCTGGCCGCCAGACAAACCGGCCGGTTTCCGCCCGAAACCGGCCGGTGTCCCGCCGCGCCGCAGTGCCGCTCAGGGCTCCTGCGCGATCGGCACGTCCTTCAGGATGACCTGCCATTGGATCGATTCCGAGCGGATCGCAGTGGCAAACGCCTCCGGCGAGTCGCGCAGCGGCGTCAGGCCGGCGGCCTGCAGGCGCGAGCGCACCTCGCGTTCCGCCATCACGCCGTCGAGCTCGCCGGCCAGCCGTGCCACGATCGCGCGCGGCGTCTTGGCCGGCGCCATCACGCCAAACCAGGCCGCCGCGGCGTAGCCGTCCTGCCCGGATTCCTGCAGCGTCGGCACCAGCGGCGCCAGCGGGGAACGCGCCACGCCGGTCACGCCAACCAGCCGCAGCCCGCCGTTCCTGACCTGGCTCTGGACCGCCGCGTACGAGCAGAAGCAGGCGCTGATGCGGCCGGCCAGCATCTCCTGCACCACCGCGGCCTCGCCCTTGCCGGTGACCAGCGGCACGCCGCCGCGCAGGCCGCGCACCGCGTATTCGGCGTACAGGTGCGAAGGGCTGCCGGGCTGGCCGTAGCCGTAGCTGTAGGAACCGGGATTAGACCTGACCGCCGTCATCCACTGCTCCGGGGTGCGCATCGGCAGCCGGGCGTCGATCACCAGGAACAGCGGCGTGGTGGCGACGCGCGCCACCGGCGTGAAATCGCGCACGACGTCGTAGGGCACCGGCTCCAGCCCCGGCTGGATCAGCATGTTGGCCTGGTGGAACAACAGCGTATGGCCGTCGGAGCTGGCCTTGGCGACGACATCGCCGGCAATGGTGCCGGCGCTGCCGGGACGGTTGTCGACCTCGACCGGCACGCCGAGCCTGGCCGACAGGCGCTCGGCCAGCATCCGCGCCACGGCGTCGGCGACGCCGCCGGCCGGGAACGGCACGATCAGGCGCATCGGCCGATCCGGGAACGACATGCTGCGCGCAAGCGGCTGGGTGCCGGCATGCGCTGGCGCGGCCGGCACGGCGAACGCCAGCGTGGCGCATCCCAGCGCGACCAGGCACAGCACGGGCGGGAGCCAGCGCCGGGCAGCGGCCGCGGGCAGGCGCGGCGCGATTTTCGCTTTACCTCGCCAAAGTCGCGACAAGTTGCGCACTTCGGACATCGTTTTCCTCCGGCCCGTCTCCTGAGGAGACGGCAAACTGGTTCTGGGGAAAAAGGATTGGCGAGGCAGTTTCCGTTATCTGTTTTTGAAAATTGTAAGGACAATGTCCGGGCCGCCACAGGCACGTAAACCATAGCCGGGAGAACCCTGAAGGCCTTGCTGCGCCTTGCCAAATGCGCCCTCGCGCCTGGCCACGCAAAGCGCGCCGCTATAATCCGCCGATGATGAAATTCACCGTTCGGCCGATGGTCTTGTCCGACCTGCCTGCCGTGCTGGCGGTGCAGGCCAGCTGCTATACCGAAGTACTGCTGGAAAGCGAGGCGGCGCTGGCCAGCCGGCTGGCGCTGGCGCCGGCCACCTGCTGGGTCGCGCACGATCCCGCGCAGCGCGGCACCCTCGCCGCCTACCTGTTCACCCACGCCTGGCCCGACGACAGCCTGCCGCCGCTGGACGGCCTGCTCGACGATAGCTGGCGCGCGCATGCCGCCCCGGACACCCTGACCTGGTTCGTGCACGACATGGCCGTGGCGCCGGCCGGCCGCGGTGCCGGGCTGGCGCCGCGCCTGTACGCGGCGGCGCAGGCGGCCGCGCACGCCCCCGGCCTGCGGCGCTCGCGGCTGATCGCGGTGCAATCGGCGGCGCCGTGGTGGCGCAGGCTCGGGTACGCCCCGGTGCCGGCGCAAATTGCCGCGCGACATGCCGGCAAACTGGCGGCATACGGTGCCAGCGCGGTGCTGATGGAGCGGACGTTGGCCGGCTGAACGCCGCAAGCGCGCAGACAAAAAGCCCGCCGGCTTGCGCCAGGCGGGCTTTTTGTTGGGATGACGAAGCCGAATCAGCGCGGCAGGTCGCTATGCCCCATCAGGAACGCATCGACCGAGCGCGCGGCCTGGCGGCCTTCGCGGATCGCCCACACCACCAGCGACTGGCCGCGGCGCACGTCGCCGGCGGCGAACACCTTGGGCACGTTGGTGTGGTAGGCGCGCTCGCCTTCGGTCGAGGCCTTGGCGTTCTTGCGCGCGTCGGTGTCGACGCCGAAGGCTTCCAGCATCGAGCCCACCGGGTTGGTAAAGCCCATCGCCAGCAGCACCAGGTCGGCCGGCAGGATGAACTCGCTGCCTTCCACCTCCTGCATGCGGCCGTCCTTCCATTCGACGCGGCAGGCCTTCAGCGCGGTGACCTTGCCGTTCTCGCCGATGAATTCCTTGGTGGCGACCGACCAGTCGCGCTCGCAGCCTTCGTCGTGCGACGACGAGGTGCGCAGCTTGATCGGCCAGTACGGCCACACCAGCGGCTTGTTCTCTTCTTCCGGCGGCTGCGGCAGCAGCTCGAACTGGGTCACCGAGGTGGCGCCGTGGCGGTTGGACGTGCCGACGCAGTCGGAGCCGGTATCGCCGCCGCCGATCACGATCACGTTCTTGCCCTCGGCGCGGATCTCGTTGGCGCCGTCGCCGGCGACTTCCTTGTTCTGCGGGATCAGGAATTCCAGCGCGAAGTGGATGCCGGCCAGGTCGCGGCCCGGCACCGGCAGGTCGCGCGGCACTTCCGAGCCGCCCGCCAGCACCACGGCGTCGAACTGTTCCATCAGGGCCTGGGCCGGGATGGTTTCGCGCGCATAGTTCTTGATGCCGGCCGGCAGTTCGCCGTCGGTCACCATCACGCCGGGGCGGAAGGTCACGCCTTCGGCCTGCATCTGCTCCATGCGGCGGTCGATCAGCGACTTCTCCATCTTGAAGTCGGGAATGCCGTAGCGCAGCAGGCCGCCGATGCGGTCATTCTTTTCGAACACGGTCACGTCATGGCCGGCGCGTGCCAGCTGCTGCGCGGCGGCCATGCCGGCGGGGCCGGAGCCGACCACGGCGACGGTCTTGCCGGTCTTGTGGCGCGGCAGCTGCGGCTTGACCCAGCCTTCTTCCCAGGCCTTGTCGATGATGGCGTGCTCGAGCGACTTGATGCCCACCGGCAGCTCGTTGATGCCCAGCGTGCAGGCGGCCTCGCACGGTGCCGGGCAGATGCGGCCGGTAAATTCCGGGAAGTTGTTGGTCTGGTGC
This sequence comes from Cupriavidus nantongensis, assembly GCF_001598055.1. Classification (NCBI taxonomy): domain Bacteria; kingdom Pseudomonadati; phylum Pseudomonadota; class Betaproteobacteria; order Burkholderiales; family Burkholderiaceae; genus Cupriavidus; species Cupriavidus nantongensis. Next base: position 4,538,550 of record NZ_CP014844.1, read on the forward strand.
AGCACCTCGATCGCCGACTTCCAGTCCTGGCGGTACACCAGGTCGTTGAAGTCGGGGATGATGTTGTTCACCGGGCAGCCGTTGTTGCAGAACGGGATGCCGCAGTCCATGCAGCGCGCACCCTGGAGCTTCGCTTCGCTGTCGGACAGCGCGAACACGAATTCCTTGTAGTGCTTCACGCGCTTGACTACCGGTTCGTAGCCCTCATTCTGGCGCGGAAATTCGAGAAAGCCAGTCGCCTTACCCATGTTGCGTCCTTGGTCATGCTGCGCGGGACCGGCGGCGTCGCCGGCCCTGCGGTGGGGTCAGTATCTTGTCGGGGCCGCGGCGGCTAGCCGCGGCCCTTCGCTACGTTGGTTTGCTGCGTTCGCCTGGCTCAGGCCGCGATGGCTTCGCGGTCGCTGTCGCGGGCGGCCTGTTCCTTGGCGTACATCTCGCCCAGCGCGCGCTTGTACTCGGTCGGGAAGACCTTGACGAACTTGCGGCGTGCCGTGGTCCAGTCGGCCAGCAGCGCCTTGGCGCGCTCGGAACCGGTGTAGCGGAAGTGCTGCTCGATCAGGCTGCGCAGGATGGTTTCATCCAGCACGCGCTTGCCGTCGACCTTGTGCCACGAAGCCTGCGGCTGGCCCTTCTCCTGGTCGGCCGAGGCCAGCACCGCTTCCAGCGCCACCATCGAGGTGTTGCAGCGCTTGTCGAACAGGCCGTCCTCGTCGTAGACGTAGGCCACGCCGCCCGACATGCCGGCCGCGAAGTTGCGCCCGGTGCCGCCCAGCACCACCACCGTGCCGCCGGTCATGTACTCGCAACCGTGGTCGCCGGTGCCTTCCACCACTGCCACGGCGCCCGAGTTGCGCACCGCGAAGCGCTCGCCGGCAACGCCGTTGAAGAACGCCTCGCCGGCGATGGCACCGTACAGCACGGTATTGCCGACGATGATATTGCGGGTCGGATCGCCGCGGAACTCGTGCGGGGCGCGCACGATCACGCGGCCGCCCGACAGGCCCTTGCCGACGTAGTCGTTGCCGTCGCCGACCAGGTCCAGCGTGATGCCGTGCGCCAGGAACGCGCCGAACGACTGGCCGGCGGTGCCCTGCAGCTGGATGTGGATGGTGTCGTCGGGCAGGCCTTCATGGCCGTACTGCCTGGCCACCACGCCCGACAGCATCGCGCCGACGGTACGGTTGACGTTCTTGACCGGCTGGATGAACGAGACGCGCTCGCCCTTCTCGATCGCCGGACGGGCCTTGGCGATCAGCACGTGGTCGAGCGCCTTGCCGGCCTCGGCCGACAGGCCGTGGTCCTGCACGTCGGTGTGGTACAGCGGCACGTCCGCGCCCAGCGACACCTGGTGGAAGATGCGGCTGAAGTCCAGGCCGCGCGCCTTCCAGTGCTCGATGCCGGCCCTGGTGTCGAGCAGGTCGGCGCGGCCGATCAGCTCGTCGAAGGTGCGGATGCCCAGCTGGGCCATGATCTCGCGCGCTTCCTCGGCAACGAAGAAGAAGAAGTTGACCACGTGCTCGGGCTTGCCCTGGAACTTCTTGCGCAGCTGCGGATCCTGCGTGGCCACGCCCACCGGGCAGGTGTTCAGGTGGCACTTGCGCATCATGATGCAGCCCTCGGCAACCAGTGGCGCGGTGGCGAAGCCGAACTCGTCGGCGCCCAGCAGCGCGCCGATGACGACGTCGCGGCCGGTCTTCATCTGGCCGTCGGCCTGCACGCGGATGCGGTTGCGCAGGCCGTTGAGCAGCAGCGTCTGCTGGGTTTCGGCCAGGCCCAGTTCCCACGGCGTGCCGGCGTGCTTGATCGACGACCACGGCGAGGCGCCGGTGCCGCCGTCATGGCCGGCGATCACGACGTGGTCGGCCTTGGCCTTGGACACGCCCGCGGCCACGGTGCCGACGCCCACTTCGGACACCAGCTTGACCGAGATATCCGACGACGGGTTGACGTTCTTCAGGTCGTGGATCAGCTGCGCCAGGTCCTCGATCGAGTAGATGTCGTGGTGCGGGGGCGGCGAGATCAGGCCCACGCCCGGCACCGAGTAACGCAGCTTGCCGATGTAGTCCGAGACCTTGTGGCCCGGCAGCTGGCCGCCTTCGCCCGGCTTGGCGCCCTGCGCCATCTTGATCTGGATCTGGTCGGCCGAGGCCAGGTATTCGGCGGTCACGCCGAAACGGCCCGACGCCACCTGCTTGATCTTCGAGCGCAGCGAGTCGCCGGCCTGCAGTTCCAGGTCCTTCTCGATCACGCCGTCGCCGAGCACGCCCTTGAGCGTGTCGCCCTGCTTGATGGGAATGCCGCGCAGTTCGTTGCGGTAGCGCTTCTCGTCCTCGCCGCCTTCGCCGGTGTTGGACTTGCCGCCGATGCGGTTCATCGCCAGCGCCAGCGTGGTGTGGGCCTCGGTCGAGATCGAGCCGAGCGACATCGCGCCGGTGGCGAAGCGCTTGACGATCTCCTTGGCCGGCTCGACTTCTTCCAGCGGAATCGCCTTGGCCGGATCGACCTTGAACTCGAACAGGCCGCGCAGCGTCATGTGGCGCTTGCTCTGGTCGTTGATGATGTTGGCGTATTCCTTGTACGTCTGGTAGGCGCCCTTGCCGTCGTCGGCGCGCACCGAGTGCTGCAGCTTGGCGATCGAGTCCGGGGTCCACATGTGCTCTTCGCCGCGGATACGGAAGGCGTATTCGCCGCCGGCGTCGAGCATGTTCTCCAGCACCGGGCTGTTGCCGAAGGCGTCCTTGTGCAGGCGCAGCGCTTCCTCGGCGACCTCGAAGATGCCGATGCCCTCGACGTTCGACGGCGTGCCGTGGAAGTACTTCTGCACCAGCTCGCGCGACAGGCCGATGGCCTCGAAGATCTGCGCGCCGGTGTACGACATGTAGGTCGAGATGCCCATCTTGGACATCACCTTGAACAGGCCCTTGCCGATCGCCTTGACGAAGTTCTTGACCGCCTTTTCCGGCGACAGGTCGCCCGACAGGCCGCTGGCCATGTCGGCCAGGGTTTCCATCGCCAGGTACGGGTGCACGGCTTCGGCGCCGTAGCCGGCCAGCAGCGCGAAGTGGTGCACTTCACGCGCGGTGCCGGTCTCGACTACCAGGCCGGTCGACGTGCGCAGGCCCTTCTCCACCAGGTGGTGGTGGATCGCGGAGGTGGCCAGCAGCGCCGGGATGGCGACATGGTCGGCATCGACCGGGCGGTCGGTCACGATCAGGATGTTGTAGCCCGAACGCACCGCATCCACGGCTTCGGCGCACAGCGAGGCCAGGCGCGCTTCGATGCCCTCCTTGCCCCACGCGGTCGGGTAGCAGATGTTCAGTTCGTACGAACGGAACTTGCCGCCGGTGTAGTGCTCGATGTTGCGGATCTTGGCGATGTCCTTGAAGTCCAGCACCGGCTGGGACACTTCGAGGCGCATCGGCGGGTTGATGTTGTTCAGCTCGAGCAGGTTCGGCTTCGGGCCGATGAACGACACCAGCGACATCACCATGTTCTCGCGGATCGGGTCGATCGGCGGGTTGGTGACCTGGGCGAACAGCTGCTTGAAGTAGTGGTACAGCGTCTTGTTCTTCGACGACAGCACCGCCAGCGGCGAGTCGTTGCCCATCGAGCCGGTGGCTTCCTCGCCGGCCAGCGCCATGGGAGCCATCAGGAACTTGACGTCTTCCTGGGTGTAGCCGAAGGCCTGCTGGCGGTCCAGCAGCTTGGCCACCGGCTTCTTCTCGGCGGCGACGTCTTCCGGCTTGGCATCGATCTCGTCCAGCTTGATGCGCACGGCGTCGATCCAGCTCTTGTACGGCTTGGCGTTGGCCAGGTTGTCCTTGAGCTCCTTGTCGTCGATGATGCGGCCCTGCTCCATGTCGATCAGGAACATCTTGCCCGGCTGCAGGCGCCACTTCTGCACGATGCGCGACTCGGGGAACGGCAGCACGCCGGCTTCCGAGGCCAGCACCACGACGTCGTCCTCGGTCACGTAGAAACGTGCCGGGCGCAGGCCGTTGCGGTCCAGCGTGGCGCCGATCTGGCGGCCATCGGTGAAGCAGATTGCGGCCGGGCCGTCCCACGGCTCCATCATGGCGGCGTGGTATTCGTAGAAGGCGCGACGGTTATCGTCCATCAGCGTGTGCTGTTCCCACGCTTCCGGGATCATCATCATCATCGCGTGGACCAGCGGGTAGCCGGCCATCGTCAGCAGTTCGAGGCAATTGTCGAACGATGCCGTATCGGACTGGCCCGGGTAGATCAGCGGCCACAGCTTGGGCAGGTCGTCGCCCAGCACCGGCGACGAGATCGCGCCGGTACGCGCGTTGATCCAGTTGACGTTGCCCTTGACCGTGTTGATTTCGCCGTTGTGGGCGACCATGCGGTACGGGTGGGCCAGTTCCCAGGCCGGGAAGGTGTTGGTCGAGAAGCGCTGGTGCACCAGGGCCAGCGCCGACACGGCGCGCGGGTCCTGCAGGTCCAGGTAATACTCGCCGACCTGGTTGGCCAGCAGCAGACCCTTGTACACCACGGTACGGGCCGACATCGACGGCACGAAGTATTCCTTGCCGTGCTTGAGCTTGAGCGCCTGGATGGCGTGGCTGGCGGTCTTGCGGATGACGTAGAGCTTACGTTCCAGCGCGTCCGTGGTCATGATGTCGCGGCCGCGACCGATGAAGATCTGGCGGATCACCGGCTCGGTCTTGCGCACCGTGGGCGACATCGGCATGGCGGCGTCGACCGGCACGTCGCGCCAGCCCAGCACGACCTGGCCTTCCAGGCGGACCGTGCGCTCCAGTTCCTGCTCGCAGGCCAGGCGCGAAGCGTGTTCCTTCGGCAGGAAGATCATGCCCACGCCGTACTCGCCGGCGGGCGGCAGGCTCACGCCCTGCGCCGCCATTTCCTCGCGGTAGAACTGGTCGGGGATCTGGATCAGGATGCCGGCACCGTCGCCCATCAGCGGGTCGGCGCCGACGGCGCCGCGGTGGTCCAGGTTCTCCAGGATCTTCAGGCCCTGGGAAATGATCTCGTGCGACTTCTTGCCCTTGATATGCGCGACCATGCCGACGCCGCAGGCGTCATGCTCGTTGCTCGGGTCGTACATGCCTTGCGCCTGCGGACGCAGGTCGATGGCGGAGGAAGACTCGCTGATTTGCTCGCTGGTCTGCGCTTGGGCCGAAAGGTTCTTCATTTGGTCCACGGGCTGAATTCCGGTGAAGGCTGCGCGAACTGCTGGACTACCGGAACGGGGACCGCGCGCTTTCTTTAAATCCACCCAAACCGGTGGACCGGCGGGAAGGGAAATGGGGACGAAGCTGTCAGCGGGCCGCAGCGGCGTACACGAGCGTGACGCGCCGCACAATGACTGTGGGTGGAGCAACTATATGGGAATCGCCTGCGGCTCGCAAAAAAATTAAATGGGGTCGGAATACATTAAATAACGCACCGTTTCGGTGAATCGATTAAATGGGGACACATTATTTTTATGACGTTTTTGCCGCATTTTCTGGTGGCGATTGCACCTTTTTGGGGCGTCCCTTCGGCAAGGGCTGAACGCGTCTTGAGCCATGTCTCTCCAGCTGCGCCAGGAATGCCTCGTCTCCTAGGGGCCAGCCGCTATGCGCATGGGCGCGCAACACCTCCAGGGTCTTGCCGGACAGGCCTTCGGCGCTGAGCATCCGGTAATTCGATTGCCGCTCGAACGGGGTATTGCCCAGTTCCCAGTAAGCGGCGTGGTCGCTGACAAAGGGACTGGCCTCGATGCCGGCGTGGTGGCGGTAACTGCTCCAGCGGTCGGCCTCAGGGGTGCTGACCTCCCCCGCGCGCACCGCATTGCCCTCGACGTAGAGCATTGCCGGCAGCATCCATTGCGCCGGATCGAACACGGCGGAGCGGAAGCGCCCCTCCCACAAGGTGCCGGTGCGGCCCGCGACCCGATTGAAGTAGCGCGCGTAGCGGCGCCCGACCGCCTGCATGGTCAGGCTAAGCGCGTCCTCACTTTTCGGCGTTGCCACCAGGTGTACATGGTTGGGCCGCAGCGCATAGGCGTGGACGGCGAGGTCGTGCTCGCGCGCGGCCATGCGGAGGCAATCGAGGTAATGCAGGTAGTCATCGGGGCGCAGGAAGACGGGCTGGCGGTTGTTGCCGCGCTGCAACACCAGCGCGGGCAGTCCGGTGGGGGAAAAACGGGGAAGGCGGGCCATGACAGGATCGTGCGGGCTGCGATGCCCGCATCATAGCCTGATCCGTCCCCAATTTTCAGGGCGAGGTGCCCTCGCTCACCGCGAAGATGCGGCGATGCTCGCGGATGGCGTAGCGGTCGGTCATGCCGGCAATGTAATGGGCGATCAGCCGCGACTGGTCGCCGCCATGGCTGGCCTGGTACTGCGGCGGCAGCAGGCGCGGGTCGGACATGAACGCCTGGAACAGGTCGCCGACGATGCGCTGGGCCTTGGCCGACATCCGCATCACCAGGTAGTGCCGGTACAGGTGCCGGAACAGGAAGCGCTTGAGCGCCGCGGCTTCCTCGTGGATCTGCGTACTGAAGCCGACCAGCGGGCCGGCAGCCCGCACCGCGTCGATATTGCGCGGGTTGGCGTCGGCGATATTGCGGCTGGTGGTTTCGATCAGGTCGACGATCAGCGTGTTGATCATGCGCCGGACCGTCTCGTTGATGGCGCGCCGGCCATTGATGCCGGGGAAGGCCTCGGTCACCTCGGCGCGGTGGCGGCCCCACATCGGCACCTCGTCGAGCTGCTCCAGCGTCAGCAGCCCGGAGCGCAGGCCGTCGTCGATATCGTGGTTGTTGTAGGCGATCTCGTCGGCAAGGTTGGCCAGTTGGGCCTCCAGCGACGGTTGCGTGCCCTCCAGAAAGCGCCGCCCCAGCTCGCCCAGCGCCGACGCATTGACGCGCGAGCAATGCTTGAGGATGCCCTCGCGCGTCTCGAAGGTCAGGTTCAGGCCGTTGAAGCCGCCGTAGCGCTCTTCGAGCTCGTCGACCACCAGCAGGCTCTGCAGGTTGTGCTCGAAGCCGCCGTGGTTCTTCATGCACTGGTTCAGCGCGTCCTGCCCGGCGTGGCCGAAGGGCGTGTGGCCCAGGTCGTGCGCCAGCGAGATCGCCTCGACCAGGTCCTCGTTCAGGCGCAGGTTGCGCGCGATCGAACGGGCGATCTGCGCCACCTCCAGGCTGTGCGTCAGCCGAGTGCGGAACAGGTCGCCCTCATGGTTGACGAAGACCTGGGTCTTGTACTCGAGCCGCCGGAACGCCGTGCTGTGGATCACGCGGTCGCGGTCGCGCTGGAATTCGCTGCGCGACAGCGACGCGGGTTCGGCGTGCACGCGCCCGCGCGTCTGCGCGGAGCGGGCGGCGTACGGGGCGAGGTGGCTTTCAAAGTCGGTCATGCAGCGCGTCCGGTGGCTGGGTCGGGGTGGCGAGGCATAACCGATCGGTCAGGCGACCGGTGCCTCGGTGGGAGGTTTCAGCACGGCGTGGGCCAGCGTCGCGCGCAGATCCGCGTCCGGCACGCTGGTGATGAACGCCTCGCCGAGCTTCTTCAGCAGGATGAACTTGATGCTGCCGGCCTCGGCTTTCTTGTCGACCTTCATCAGTTCGATATAGCGGTCGGCGCCCAGTTCCGGCGCCACCACCGGCAGCATCGCCGCCTGCGTCAGCGTGCGCACGCGCGCCAGCGTCTCGATATCGATAAAGCCGAGCCGGTGCGACAGGTCGGCGGCCATCACCATGCCGCAGCCCACCGCTTCGCCGTGCAGCCAGGCGCCGTAGCCCATGCCGGCCTCGATCGCGTGGCCGAAGGTATGGCCGAAATTGAGGATGGCACGCAGCCCGCCCTCGCGCTCGTCCTGCGCCACCACGCCCGCCTTGATCTCGCACGAGCGCTGCACGGCAACCGCCATCAGTTCCGGGTCGCAGGCATTCAGTGCCTGGATGTTGCGCTCGATCCAGGCGAAGTAATCGGCGTCGGCAATGGCGCCGTGCTTGATCACCTCGGCCATGCCGGCGGCCAGTTCGCGCGGCGGCAGCGTGCGCAGCGTGTCGATGTCGGCGATCACCGCGTTGGGCTGGTGGAACGCGCCGATCATGTTCTTGCCGAGCGGGTGGTTGATGCCGGTCTTGCCGCCCACCGACGAATCGACCTGCGCCAGCAGCGTGGTCGGCATCTGGACGAAGGGCACGCCGCGCATGTAGCAGGCGGCCGCAAACCCGGTCATGTCGCCGACCACGCCGCCGCCCAGCGCCACCAGCGTGGTCTTGCGGTCGGCGCCGGCCTGCAGCAGCGCGTCGAAGATGCGGTTCAGCGTTTCCCAGTGCTTGAAGGCCTCGCCGTCGGGCAGCGTCACGGTGCGCACGGTCTTGCCCAGCGCCGCCAGCGCGGCCTCGACCCGCGCCGCATAGAGCGGCCCGACGGTTTCGTTGGTGACGATGACGGCGTGCTGGCCGCGCACATGCGGGCGCAGCAGCTCGGCGTTGTCGAGCAGCCCGGTGCCGATATGGATGGGGTAGCTGCGCTCGCCCAGGTCGACTTCAAGGGTAATCATGGATTGGGGTCCTGCGCCGGCGGCCCGGCATCGCCCGCGGGCGGCGACGCCGGCTGCGGGGGATCGATCCGGAAACCGGCCATTTCAAGTTGCATCAACACCATATTAGCAAGCTGCGCCACCGAGGGCTTGCCGGTTTCGATGATGAAGTCGGCGACTTCGCGGTACAGCGGATCGCGCTCGGCGTACAGCGCCTCGAGCTTGCCCTTGGGGTCCTCGGTCTGCAGCAGCGGCCGGTTGCGGTCGTGCCGGGTGCGCAGCCACAGGTCGTGCGGGCTGGCGCGCAGGTACACGACCGTGCTGCGGGCCTTCAGCACCTCGCGGTTCTCGGCGCGCAGCACCGCGCCGCCGCCGGTGGCCAGCACGATGCCCTGGCGCTGCGCCAGTTCGCGGATCATCGCGGCCTCGCGGTCGCGGAAGCCGACCTCGCCCTCGAGCTCGAAGATCACCGGGATGCGCACGCCGCAGTGCGCCTCCAGCTCGTGGTCGGAATCGAAAAACGGATAGTGCAGGCGCCGCGCCACCGTGCGGCCCACGGTGGTCTTGCCGGCGCCCATCAGGCCGACGAAAAAGAGGTTGGGTCGATCGGATTCGGGGCGCTCGGCACCGGATCGTTCGGCTTCGCGCCGATCCGGCGCCTGGCGCTGCGCCGCCGGCCCTGTCGCTGAGGCTGTCACGGGACTGTGGTTCGGGAGCGCGGCATGCGGGCCGTCCTCCCCGGTTGGGAACTGCATCATCTTCTTATGTTGTGGCGCGGCCGGCAAGTGCCGAATGCGGCATAGACCGCATTTCCTGCCGTCGCGCCGGCATTCTGGCCCGGCGGTTCGCGGCGCGCGGCGCAAAAAAAGGCCGCATCGGTCGATGCGGCCTGCCAGTCTACTGTATCCGGCGCCCCGACCCTACCTGAGCGATACGCTTTCGTTGAGGATGCGCGGGGTCAGGAACACCAGCAGCTCGGTCCGGTTGCGGACCTTGGCGTTGTTCTTGAACAGGTAGCCGAGTACCGGGATATCGCCCAGCAGCGGCACCTTGTCGACATCGGTGGACTCGGTCTGGGTATAGATGCCGCCGATCACCACGGTGCCGCCGTTCTCGACCAGCACCTGGGTCTGCACGTGCTTGGTGTCGATGGCAAAACCCGAGGTGGTCTGGATGCCCACGCTGTCCTTGTTCACGTCGACGTCGAGCAGCACATTGCCTTCGGGCGTGATCTGCGGCGTCACCTCGAGCTTCAGGTTGGCCTTGCGGAACTGCACCGAGGTGGCGCCGCTGGACGTGGCCGCCTGGTAAGGCAGTTCGGTGCCCTGCTCGATCAGCGCCTTGATGTTGTTGGCCGTGACCACGCGCGGACTGGAAATGATCTTGCCCTTGCCGTCCGCCTCCAGCGCCGACAGCTCCAGCGCCAGGAAGCGCGTGGCGGCGCTGTTGAACAGGCTCACCGCGATATTGGCCGGGTTGGTGCCGTTGATGGATCCGGCCGGCAGGCTCAGGAACGGGCCGTTGTCGGAGGTCGAGCCCGGCAGCACGTTGTTGTAGGTGTTGCCGACGCGGGCATTGTTGTACTGCCCGGCAAAGCCCAGCTTGACGCCCAGGTTGCGGCTGAAGGTATCGGTGGCCTCGACGATGCGGGCCTCGATGATGACCTGGCGCACCGGGATGTCGATCTTGCCGATAAAGTTCTGCACCTCTTCCAGCTTGGAAGCGATATCCGACACAAAGAGCTGGTTGGTGCGCGCATCGGCCGTCAGCGAACCGCGCCTGGACAGCATGCGCGTGCTGGCACCCGCCGCCCCGGCGGACCCGATGGGCGCGATGGGCGCGGCCGCGCCGCCGCCGGCGCCCATGCCCAGCAGCATCCTGCGCACGTCCTCGGCGCGCTGGTAATTGAGCTGGAACACCTGGCTGCGGATCGGCTCGAGGTCGTTGATCTGCTGCTGCGACTCGAGCTCCAGCTTTTCCTTGGTCTGCAGCTCGGCCTTGGGCGCCACCCACAGCACATTGCCGTTGCGGCGCGAGGCCAGCCCCTTCGCATCCATCACGATCTGCAGCGCCTGGTCCCACGGCACGTCCTTGAGCCGCAGCGTGAGGTTGCCCTGCACGCTTTCGCTGGTGATGATGTTCAGGTTGGTGAAGTCGGCGAACACCTGCAGCAGCGAGCGGATGTCGATGTTCTGGAAGTTCAGCGACAGGCGCTCGCCGCGGTAGCCCGGGCCGCTGATCAGCTTGGTCGGGTCTTCCCTGACCGGGCGGACCTCGACCACGAACTGGGTGTCGGTCTGGTACGAGCTGTATTCCCAGTTGCCGCGCGGCTCGATGGTCAGGCGCGCGTTGCCATTGGCGTCGGAGGCACGCATGCCCTGCACCGGCGAGCCATAGTCGCTGACGTCGAAGTGCCGCCGCAGGTTCTCCGGCAGCGTGGTGCCGAGGAAATCGACCACCACGTTCTTGCCCTGTTGCGCGATATTGATGCCCGACTCGCGCGAGGACAGGTCGACCACCACGCGCCCGGCGCCGTCGGCGCCCCGGCGGAAGTCGATCGCGCGCACCGACGGCCGCCCCGCCGCGGCGCCAGGCGCCGTCGCGGCCGGCGCGAAGGTCGGCGCGGCGCTCTTGGCCGCCGGCGCCACGTTATCGAGCGACACCACGAAGACATTGCCGCGCTGGTCGGTGCGATAGGTGGCACTGCGCGTCAGGTCGAGGATCACGCGCGTGCGGTCGCCGATCTGCATCACATTGGCGGCCTTGACCAGCTTGCCGCCGTATTCATATTGCGCGCGCCGCTCGGCAAAGCCGGTATCGAAGAAATCGATCGCGAGCCGTGCCGGGTTCTGCGTGGTGAAGTCCGCCGGCTTCTGCGCCAGCGGCCGTTCCAGCTCGACCACCAGCACGGTCTGCTCCCCGGTCGTGCTGACGTCGACCGACTTGATCCGGTTGCCCTGTGCCAGCGCCTCCGGTGCGCCAAGCGCAAGCCATAGCGCCAGCGCGGTGGCCACGGTCCTGACCACGGCGCCCGCGCGCGCACGATACCAGCGCGCGGGGGTCATGCCGCCACGTCCAGCTTCAGGCTGGTCATTTTCTCTTTCCACTCGGATACCCCCTCCCGGACCAATTCGCGCAGCACGATCTCCTGATCGGTGATGCGGACCACCCGGCCATAGCTCTGGCCGAGATACTGACCCACCTTCACATGGTGGATCTTGTTATCAACACGGACGATGCCGAAGGTTTCCCCCTGCTTCTTCATCATCCCGAGCATCTTGAAGTTTTCGAGCGGATAGTCTTCCAGCGGCTCGCGGCGCCGGCCGGCTTCGGGCGAATCGGCCAGGGTCTTGTTCAGTTCGCCGATCTTGGCCTGCGCGAACGGCTCGGGCGCACTGGCCGCGGCGTATTCGCGCGGCACGTAGGGGCGGGCGTCGGGCACGGGCTCGGGCGGCTTGGCGCGGGCGCTGCGGGTGGCGTCCATCCACTGGCGCAGCGCGTCCTCGTCGCTGGCGCCGCAGGCGCCCAGCAGGCCGAGCGCCAGCGCCGCCGCCAGCGTGCGCCGCGACGCGCTCCGGGCCAGGGCGCGGGTTCGAACGATGCGGCTCATTTCGCGCCTCCCGCCTTGGCTGCAGCCGCGGCCGCGGCGGCCTTGCGCTGCGCCGCCTGTTCTTCGGCATCGAGCGCGCGGTAGGCCATCGCCACCGCCTCCATCGACAGCCCGCCCTCCTTGGTATTGGCCAGCTGCAGGTTCTGCATCGACACGATCCGCGACAGCGCCGCGACGTCGGCGTTGAACTGCGCCACCTCGTGATAGCGCCCGGTCACGCGCAGGTTCACCGGGATCTCGGCAAAGTAGGGCTTGATCACCGCCGCCTGCGGCTTGAACAGCTCGAACTGCAGCCCGCGCGCGACGCCGGCATGGTTGACGTCGGCCAGCAGCGCATCCATTTCCGTCTTGTTGGGCAGTTGCCGCTCCAACAGCGCCACGCGCTGCTCGACCTGCTTCTTCTGCTCGCGCAGCGCCTCGAGGTTGGCGACCTGCGCCACCTTGGACTGGTACGCCTGCTTCAGGCTTTCCTGCTCCTGGCGCTGGCGCTCGAGTTCGTCGAACTTTGCACTCCAGTAGAACTGCCAGCCCAGCAGCAGCACCACCGCCGCGGCCAGCACCGCGAACAGCACGCGCGGCGCGGCCGGCCAGGTCTCCGGCTCGTTCAGGTTGAGCCCGCGGAACTGGCTGGTCAGGTCAGCCAGGTCGATTTCGGTATTGAGCGCCATGGTCAGGCCTTTCCGGCCGCGGGGGCGGGTGCGGTTACGGGTACTGTTGCGGGTGCGGCGGATGGCGCCGAAGCGCCCGGCGCAGCCCTCTTGCCGTCGGCCGGGGCCTCCGGCGCACGGTACGCAAAACGCATCGAGAAATCGAACAGCCGGCGCTGCTCGCGCAGGTTGTTGGTCATGGTGACCGCCTTGGACTCGACCAGCTCGGCCTTGTCGAGCCAGGCCACGCCGCCCAGGTTGCGCAGCAGCTCCGAGATACGTTCGTTGGACTGCGCCACGCCGGCGATGGTGAAGGCCTCGCCGGCCTGCTTCAGGCTGGTCAGGTAGACGCCTTCGGGCACCTGCCGCACCAGTTCCTCGAGCAGCTGCACCGGGCGGTTGCGCTCGGTCTGCAGGCTCTCGACGGCCTTCTGGCGCTGCAGCAGCGCGTCGATGTCCTTCTTCAGCGTGTTGACCTCGCGGATCTGCCCGTCGAGCCTGGCGTTTTCCGCGCTCAGCACCTGGTTGAGCGCCACCACGGACGCGATGCGCCCGTCGATATAGACCCCGCCCAGCAGCACCACGGCCGCGCCGGCCCCCGCCGCTGCGCCAAGCATGGTGAAGACCTTCTTGCGCCGCGCCGCCTTGCGGGCTTCATGGTAGGGCAGCAGGTTGACCGAAGGCAGTGTGTTCGTTGACATCTGTTGCCTCCGGTGCGTTATTGCAGGCCGCGCAGGGCCAGGCCGGCACTGACGATATACGCCGGCAGGTCGCGCTGCAGGTAGCGCTCATTGACCTTGGCGTTGGTCGCCATGTTGGCGAACGGATTCGCCAGCGTGGTGGTGATTTTGGTCTGGTGCTGGATCGCCGCCTGCACGCCGAACAGCGAGGCGTGCCCGCCGGACAGCAGGATCTCGTCGACCCGGCCCAGGCTGGAACTGGCGATGAAGTTGCCGATCGCTGACTGCACTTCCATGGCGAGGGCATCGAGCGATGGCTTGAGCAGCTGCGCGCGCCAGGCCTCGGGCAGCGTGTTCTTGCGCTTCTTGATCTCGGCCTTGAGCGCGTCGAGCGTGAACATGCGCGCCGCGCTTTGCGTGAGCTGGTCGCCGTAGCTGTTCAGCGGCTGTTCGTACAGTTCTTTCCAGCCCTGGTAGAAGATGGCCTTGGAGCGGCTGCCGCCCAGGTGGACCACCGCCACCACCGGCAGCGCGCGCGCGTCGGCCTCGGACATCTCGTGCGGCACGCCCAGCATCTGCACGATCGAGCGCTGCACCGCGTATTCCTCGACGTCCATCACCTGCGGCTTGAGGCCGGCCATTTCAGCCGCGGTCACGCGTTCCTGCACGCGGTCGCTGTTGGCCGCGGTCACGCGCACGCCGATGCCGCCCTCGGTCTCGCTGGGGCCGATCACGGCGAAGTCGAAGTTGACCGCCTGCGACGGCGGATAGAGCCGGTGCGCCTCGGATTCGACCTGGGAATAGAGTTCGTCTTCGGACAGGTTGTCCGGCAGGCTGACCGTCTGCGATTCGGTCAGCATGGAGGGAACGCCCAGCACCACGTCCTTGGAGCGGATGCCGGCCTTGCCGAGCGCACGCCTGAGCGCGATCCCGACTGCCTCGATGTTGATGACGTTGCCATCGGCAACGGCATTGCGGTCCAGCAGTTCGCTGGCGCATTTTTCCAGCCGGTAGTCTTGCCTGCTGCCCCCCACGGAGAGCTCGACTACCTTGACACTGGACGACCCGATATCCACGCCGACCGTAGTCCGGCGCAGAAGCCCCGACAAAATGCCCCGACGCAAGGTGACCCCCTGACTTTTGAACTCGCCCCTGGCTTGAACGCTCTAATCGGGCGAGCCTAGTTTCTTGAATGAAACGTCTGCTTTTTATGTTGGCCGATTCTCACAAAATCCAGCATTGGTGGCAACGTGCCGAACTGGGCCGAACTTGTTTTTGAGAAGGCCCTCATCAATCCGTTGTCAAAACCCCACGGTCGTCGGGTTCCCTTCCATGCCTGCCTGTGCCGCGCGCTTCCCCCGTAGTGGTCCCCAACGTCGCCCTGCACGCCGGCATCCGTGGCCTTACATCTTGTAACAGCGCGATAGCGGCGCCCCCGCCACTGTGCGCCCGGGCCGGCCGATGCCGGAAGATATAATCGCGGGCACCCCTGACTAGGTATTTCCCTTATGGCCACAGCACAACACAAGCCGCCCCACCCTGCCCGCCGTTCGATCTGGACGCGGCTCATGTTCTGGGCGGTGGGACTGGTTGTTGCCGGTGCCGTCGTGATTGCGCTGCTGCTTGGCTACGCGCTGCTGGTGGCCGCGCCCAACCTGCCTTCGCTGGACACCATCACCGACTACCGGCCCAAGATTCCGCTGCGGATCTACACCGCCGACAATGTGCTGATCGGCGAATTCGGCGAGGAGCGGCGCAACTTCGTGCCCATCGCCGAAATCCCCGACGTGATGAAAAAGGCAGTGCTGGCGATCGAGGACGACCGCTTCTACGAGCACGGCGGCGTCGACTTCGTCGGCGTGATGCGTGCCGGCCTGGCCAACCTGCGCGGCGGGCTGTCGCAGGGCGCCTCGACCATCACCATGCAGGTGGCGCGCAATTTCTTCCTGTCCAGCGAGAAGACCTACACCCGCAAGATCTACGAGATGCTGCTGGCGTACAAGATCGAGGCCAACCTGAGCAAGGACCAGATCCTCGAGCTGTACATGAACCAGATCTACCTGGGCCAGCGTGCCTACGGCTTTGACAGTGCCGCGCGCGTGTACTTCGGCAAGTCGGTGCGCGATGTGACGCCGGCCGAGGCGGCGATGCTGGCCGGGCTGCCGAAGGCGCCGTCGGCGTACAACCCGGTGGTCAATCCGCGCCGCGCCAAGGTGCGCCAGGAATACATCCTGCAGCGCATGCGCGACCTGCGCTACATCACGCCCGAGCAGTACGACGAAGCCGTGCAGGCCGAGCTGAAGGTACGCACCGAAGGCAACGAGTTCTCGACGCACGCCGAATACGTCGCAGAGATCGTGCGCCAGCTGATGTACGCGCAGTACCGCGAGGAAACCTACACGCGCGGCCTGACGGTCTACACCACGCTGACCAAGACCGACCAGGACGCCGCCTATGAAGCCGTGCGCACCGGCATCATGAACTACGAGCGCAAGCACGGCTACCGCGGTCCCGAGGCCTTTATCGACCTGCCCTCCGACCCGGCCGAGCGCGAGCAGGCCATCGACGATGCGCTGGTCGAGCACCCGGGCAGCGGCGACCTGCGCTCGGCCGTGGTCACCAGCGTGTCGCCCAAGCAGGTCAAGGCGACGCTGCTGTCCGGCGAAGTCGCGACCATCGAAGGTTCGGCGCTGCGCTTTATCGCGCCGTCGCTGTCGGCCAACGCGCAGCCCAAGATGAAGATGCGCCCGGGCGCGGTGATCCGCGTGACGCAGGACGACAAGAACAACTGGTCGGTGACGCAGCTGCCCGAAGTGGCCGCGGCGTTCGTGTCGATCAACCCGCAGGATGGCGAGATCCGCTCGATGGTGGGCGGCTTCGACTTCAACCGCAACAAGTTCAACCACGTGACCCAGGCCTGGCGCCAGCCCGGTTCCAGCTTCAAGCCGTTCATCTACTCGGCGGCGCTGGAAAAGGGCTTCTCGCCGGCCACGGTGATCAACGACGCGCCGCTGTCGATCGGGCCCGATACCGGCGGCCAGGTGTGGGAACCGAAGAACTACGACGGCCGCTTCGAGGGCCCGATGACCATGCGCCGCGCGCTGGCCAAGTCCAAGAACCTGGTCTCGGTGCGGATCCTGCGCGCGATCGGCACGCAGTACGCGCAGGACTACATCACCCGCTTCGGCTTCGAGGCCGACAAGCACCCCGCCTACCTGCCGATGGCGCTGGGCTCCGGCGCGGTGACGCCGCTGCAGATGGCGGGCGCCTACTCGGTGTTCGCCAACGGCGGCTACCGCGTCAACCCTTACCTGATCCAGAAGGTGGTCGACGCGCGCGGCAACGTGATCTCTGAAACCCGTCCGCAGCGCGCCGGCACCGACGCCGTGCGCGTGCTAGACGCCCGCACCGCCTTTATCGCCGACACCATGCTGCGCGACGTGGTGCGCTACGGCACCGCCAACAGCGCCAAGCAACGCCTGGGCCGCAACGACCTGGCCGGCAAGACCGGCACCACCAACGACGCCGTCGATGCCTGGTTCGCCGGCTACACCCCCAACCTGGTGGCGATCGCCTGGATGGGCTATGACCAGCCCAAGAGCCTGGGCGTGCGCGAGACCGGCGGCGGCCTGGCGCTGCCGATCTGGGTCGGCTACATGAGCAAGGCGCTCAAGGGCGTGCCGGAATCTCCGGAACGGCCCGCGCCCGAAGGCGTGCTGATGGTGGGCGGCGACTGGACCTTCGAAGAGAACGCCGGCGGCGCCGGCGTGGCATCGGTGGGCCTGGGCGATCCGTGGCCGGGCAAGCCGGAGGAGTCCTCCACCCCGCCGGTCGATACCGAGTCCGAGAAACGCAAGATCCTGGAAATGTTCGGCGGCGCCTGAACGGGCTCGCCAGACAGCAGAAAGCCGGCCGCGAGGCCGGCTTTTTTTTTGCGCTCGGGGACCCGCCCCGGAATGCCGGCTTCAGTGCAGGCTGAGGCTGGCGCCCGCCTGCTCGCTGACATAGCCCGACAGCGCCGCGTACAGCTCGCCGCCGTTGCGCGTATCGACCCAGCGCTCGCCCTCGCGGCGGAAGTGGAAACCGCCCGCGCGCGCGGCCACCCACAGTTCCTGCATCGGCGCCTGGCTGTTGATGATGATCTTGGAACCGTTCTCGAATTCCAGTTCCATCACGTTGCCGGTGCGGCTGATTTCAATGTCGGCATCGGCCGCGTCGGCGGCCGCCTCGACCGCGGCTTCGATGCGGTCCAGCTCGCGCGTGGCCAGGGCCAGGAACTCGCTTTCGCTCAAGGGGGGCATGCTAAACTCCGAGACCGCCGTTGCCGCCGCTGCCCGGACCGGGCGTACGTGGCGCGAACGGCTTTTTTTGTTAAGAATCCTCCGGATGGCCGGCCATCGCGCCGGGCCCTCCAACGCCTTGCCAACAAGCCAAAAGGACGACCCGATGCTGCGTCGTGTTGCGATTGTATCGGCGTTTGCCGCCGCCCTTGCGATGCCCCTGCTGGGCGGATGCGGTATCCGCGGGCCGCTGACCCTGCCCAAGGTGCCGCCCGAACCAACCCCGCCGACCGTGCCGGATCCTGGGCTGGGCCGTGCCGATGCCGTGCCGCCTGCAGCGGCCACGCCGGCACCGGCATCGTCCCCCGCCGCCCCCACCACCCGATAACCATGACCGCATTTTTCCATCGCCAGGACGGCGCGCTTGCCGTCGAGCAGGTGCCGCTGGCGCGCATCGCCGCCGAGTTCGGCACGCCGACCTACGTCTATTCGCGCGGGGCGCTGACCGCCGCGTACCAGGCCTACGCCGCCGCCTGCGCGGGCCGCAAGGCGCAGGTCCAGTACGCGATGAAGGCCAACTCCAACCTGGCGGTGCTGCAGGTGTTCGCCCGCCTGGGCGCGGGCTTCGACATCGTCTCGGGCGGCGAGCTCAAGCGCGTGCTGGCCGCCGGCGGCGATCCGCGCAAGGTGGTGTTCTCGGGCGTGGGCAAGAGCGCCGCCGAAATGGAACTGGCGCTGGCGCAGGACGTGCGCTGCTTCAACGTCGAGTCGATCCCCGAGCTGGACCGCCTCAATGAAGTGGCCGGCCGCGCCGGCAAGCGCGCGCGCGTGTCGCTGCGCATCAACCCCGACGTCGACGCCAGGACCCATCCCTATATCTCCACCGGCCTGAAGGGCAACAAGTTCGGCATCGCCTTCGAAGACGTGCTGCCGACCTACCGCGCCGCCGCCGCGCTGCCGCACCTGGCGGTGACCGGCATCGACTGCCATATCGGTTCGCAGATCACCGAGGTCGAGCCCTACCTGGAAGCGCTGGACAAGGTGCTGGACGTGGTCGAGGCGCTCGAGCGCGAAGGCATCAGCCTGGAGCACATCGACGTGGGCGGCGGGCTGGGCATCACCTACACCGACGAGACCCCGCCGGACATCACCGGCTTCGCCACCACCCTGCTGGAGCGCGTTGCCGCGCGCGGCCATGGCCATCGCGAGGTGCTGTTCGAGCCGGGCCGCTCGCTGGTCGGCAACGCCGGCGTGCTGCTGACACAGGTCGAGTTCCTCAAGCCGGGCGCGGCCAAGAACTTCTGCATCGTCGATGCCGCCATGAACGACCTGGCGCGCCCGGCCATGTACGAGGCCTACCACCGCATCGAGCCGGTGGCGCTGCGCGATGGCGCGGCCGTGACCTACGACATCGTCGGCCCGGTGTGCGAATCGGGTGACTGGCTCGGCCGCGACCGCGCGCTGGCGGTGCAGCCCGGCGACCTGCTGGCGGTGATGTCGGCCGGCGCCTACGGCTTCACCATGAGTTCCAACTACAACACCCGCCCGCGCGCCGCCGAAGTGATGGTCGACGGCAGCAAGGTGCATCTGGTGCGCGAGCGCGAGCTGGTCGAAGACATGTTCCGCGACGAGCGCCTGCTGCAGGACTGAGCCCCACAGGCCCGGCCCGCCGCTGCTTACGCGGCGGGCTGGCGCGTCCCCGCGGCTGGCTTGCGCAGCCGCCACCACACCCGCATCCCCAGCAGCACGAACACCACCGCGGCGTAGATCGAGACCTCGCCGAAGTCGTTCTTGCCGGCCTTGTGCCACCAGTAGTGCAGGATGGCCAGCACCGCGATGGCATAGACCAGCCGGTGCAGCGCCTGCCAGCGCTTGCCGCCGAGGCGGCGCACCATGCCGTTGGTCGAGGTCAGCGCCAGCGGCACCATCAGCATGAACGCGGTGAAACCGACCGTGATGAAGGGCCGCTTGTACACGTCCTTGATCATGTAGGCGAGGTCGAAGCCGCGGTCGACGCCGATCCACAGCAGGAAGTGCTGCAGGCCATAGAAGAACGCGAACAGGCCCAGCATGCGCCGCATCCGGATCAGCCAGTTCCAGCCGGTCAGGCGGCGCAGCGGCGTGATCGCCAGCGTCAGGCACAGCATCACCAGGGTCCAGGTGCCGGTGGAACGCGTGACGAATTCGAGCGGGTTGGCGCCGTATTGTCCGGTCGCGCCCAGGTACAGCAACCGCACGAACGGCAGCAGCGCCAGCACCCAGATCACCAGCTTGAGCGCGCGCACCCGCTGCGGCGACAGCGTGGCCTGGCCGGCGGGCTTGCGTGCCGCTGCCGCGGCCGCGGGGGAGGAGGTAGCCATACGCTCGCCTTGCATCAGAAGAACTTCTTCAGGTCCATGCCCTGGTACAGCGCCGCCACCTGCTGGCCATAGCCGTTGAACGGCAAGGTCTTCCGCTTGGGCGCGAACAGCGCGCCAAAGCCGCTGCCGCGCTCTTCGCCGATGCGGCGCTCGGTGGCCTGGCTCCAGCGCGGATGGTCGACGTCCGGATTCACGTTCGAATAGAAGCCGTATTCCTGCGGCGCGGCCAGGTTCCAGCTGGTCGGCGGCTGCTTGTCGACAAAGCGGATCTTCACGATCGACTTGGCGCTCTTGAAGCCATATTTCCACGGCAGCACCATGCGCACCGGCGCGCCGTTCTGGTTGGGCAGCACCTCGCCGTACAGGCCGAAGGTCAGCAACGCCAGCGGATGCATGGCCTCGTCCATGCGCAGGCCCTCGCTGTACGGCCAGTCGAGCACGCCGCTGCTAAGCCCGGGCATCTGCTTCTTGTCGGCCAGCGTGATGAACTGCACGTACTTCGCCCCCGGCTGCGGCTCGACGCGGCGGATCAGTTCGGCCAGCGGATAGCCGATCCACGGGATCACCATCGACCAGCCCTCGACGCAGCGCAGCCGGTAGACGCGCTCCTCCATCGGCGCCAGCTTTGTCAGCTCGTCCAGGTCATAGACCTTCGGCTTCTTCACCAGCCCTTCGACCGCCACCTGCCACGGACGCGGACGCAGCGTGCCGGCGTGGCGCGCCGGGTCGGACTTGTCGGTGCCGAACTCGTAGAAGTTGTTGTAGGTGGTCACGTCGTCGTACGGCGTGCGCTTCTCGGTGATGACATAGGCGTTGTTGGGCGTGGCGGGCAGCCGGGCGCCATGCTGCCCTTGCGCGAAGGCCTGGCGCGCGAACCACGGCGCCAGCGTGCCGCCGGCGGCACCGGCGGCAGCGAGCGCCAGCATGCGGCGGCGCGCTTCGAAGACATGGCGCGGCGTGATCTCGCTGGCGGCAATGTCGCCGCCGCGCAGCCATTTGGGGGAAGGAATCAGCATGGTTTGCCTCGGTTGCCTCGGTTGCCCGGTCGTGCCGGCGCCGGCGGCGCCGCGTGCTTGCAGGATTGGACTCCGGGCTTGGTCGTGGAGTGCTGGCCAGTCCTGACAGTTTTTTGTGATGGGGTCGAAATGACGCAGGCCTGCGCCGGCCATGTGCCGCAAGCGCGGTGCAGGTGCGTTATCCGCCTTGGTATTGCTGGTACACCACCTGCGCCAGCGTCAGCAGCCGGGCGCGTTCCAGCGGCCCCGCCAGCGCAAAGCCCAGGTCACGGTCGATCCAGTAGAACGCCATCATCGGGTCGCGGCCCGGCGCTCGCCGCCGCGCGCCCTCGCCCGTCATGCGCTCGACGCGGAAGCCGGTATCGGGCGTGCCCTGCGCCATGCGCCGCAGCTGCAGCGACAGGCGCGTGCCGTCGTCGGCTTCATACATCAGGATCGCCGACGGGCCGCCCTCGGCCACGCCCAGCCGGCCGCCGATCAGGTGGAAGCCCTGGGCGCGCAGGTCGGGCACCTGCAGCGCCGTGCCCAGGCGCCGGGACAGCCAGGCGACCAGGTGGGCCTCTTCGGTCGCGGCGACTTCGACCGGGTGGCGCATCTCGGGGGCGTAGACCGCGTGCGTGGCGAGCGCCTCGCGCGCAAAGCGCTCGCCGGGTGCCAGCACCAGCGTGCTGCCGCCAAGGCGGTCGTGCGCCAGCCAGCCCAGCGTACCGCCGACGGCCAGCAGCGCGACCGACGCGCAGGTGGCCGCCAGGGCCATGGTCCAGCGCGGCCAGGGACGGGCGCCATCGCGCCGGCCGTCGCGGCCGCTCTTGCGTCCCTGGTCGCCGTGCAAAGCCGGCGGCAAGGCCGCCAGCGGCACCGGTTCGTTGAGTACGGGGTCGAGCGCGCGGTGCAGCGCCTCGGCCTGCCGGCGCCAGGCGGCAACCTGTGCCGCCGCGTCCGGGTGCTGCGCCAGGTAGGCCTCGACGGCGGCACGGCGCGCACCGGCCAGCTGGCCGTCGGCATAGGCGTGGAGATCGGCTTCGTGGATGCCCGCCATCATTTCACCCGTTGCAGCGCATTGGCGGCCGTGGGGGTTCGTGTCGGCGCCGCGCCGTCGAGCAGCCGCCGCATCTGTTCGCGTGCCCGCGCCAGCCGCGACATCACCGTGCCTGGCGGGATGTCGAGCACGCGCGCGGCCTCGGCGTAGGTCAATTGTTCCAGGCTCACCAGCAGCAGCACCGCGCGCTGCGGCTCGGGCAGCTGCGCCAGCGCCTGCGACAGGTCGCGGCGCAGGCCCGGGTCTTCGGCGGGGCCGCTGACCTCGGGCAGGGTGTCGGTGGTCACCACCAGGTCATTGCGGCGCAACGCGTTCAGGCGCAGGCGGTGCATCAGCGTCAGCAGCCACGGCAACAGGCCATCGGCGCCGTCGCCCCACCACGCGCCGGGGCGCAGGCGGAAGCGCCAGCGGTAGCGCAGCGCGCGCTCGAGCGTGTCCTGCACCAGGTCGTCGGCCAGCGCCGCGTCGCCGGTGAGGCCGCGCGCATGGCGCCGCAGCCGCGGCGCCAGCGCAACGAGCTGGCCGTCAAACCCTTCCATGCCGGGGTGGCCGTGGTGGTTGTGGTGGCTCTGGGGGTGGCTGCCGCCGCGTCAGGGCTTGGCCACGTGCCAGACGTTGTTGACGTTGTCGCCGGTGCGGTCGCCCGGCTTGGCGTCCTTGGCGAAGCGGTACAGCGGCTGGCCGCGGTAGGCCCACTGCTTGCTGCCGTCGTCGCGCGTGATGATGGTGTACTGGCCAGAGCCGCTGGTGCCCGGGGCCGCCATCAGCGGCGGCCAGTTGGTCGCGCAGGGGCCGTTGCAGGCGCTCTTGCCGCTGCCGGCGGTGTCGCGGTCAAAGGTGTACAGCGTCAGGCCCTGCGGATCGGTCAGCACGCCATTGGTCACCTTCACCGTGGGCGGCAGATTGCCGGCGCTGCCGCCGCCCATGCCCATGCCGGCACAACCGGCGAGCAGGACGGCCGCGCAGCCGAGCGCGAGCGCGCCGGGACGAACCAGGGATGCAGCAGCGTTACGACGCAGACTTGCCATGATCTTGTTCTCCATGCAATTCGGCGCCGCCAGCCGGCACCGTCCCTCCAGTAAACACTGGATGTGATCTCTTTATTCCCAAAGCGGCCAAAAAAATTGAAAAAGTCGAAAAAAAACCTGCCCGGAGGCAGGTCTTTTGCATTGCAGCATGCGCGCGTCAGAGTTCGCCGTAGCTGTGCAGTCCCGACAGGAACATGTTCACGCCGAGGAAGGCAAAGGTCGTCACCAGCAGGCCGACCAGCGCCCACCAGGCCGCCACCGTGCCGCGCAGCCCCTTCATCAGCCGCATATGCAACCAGGCCGCGTAGTTCAGCCAGACGATCAGCGCCCAGGTTTCCTTCGGGTCCCAGCTCCAGTAGCCGCCCCAGGCCTCGGCCGCCCACAGTGCGCCCAGGATGGTGGCGATGGTGAAGAAGGCAAAGCCGACCGCGATGGCCTTGTACATCACGTCGTCGAGCAGCTCCAGCGACGGCAGGCGCTCGGCCAGGATGCCGCGCTGCTTGAGCAGGTAGGCCACCGCAACCATCGCCGCCAGCGCAAAGGTGCCGTAGCCGATAAAGTTGGCCGGCACATGGATCTTCATCCACCAGCTTTGCAGCGCCGGCACCAGTGGCTGGATTTCCTGCGCATTGCGGCTGACCGTGTACCACAGCAGGAAGGCCACCGCGGCCGATACCACCAGCATCACGAACGGGCCCAGCGCGCGCGTGGCGTAACGGCCTTCGTAGTACAGGTAGAACAGCGACGTGATCAGCGTGAACAGCACGAAGACTTCGTACAGGTTCGAGATCGGGATGTGGCCGATGTCGGCGCCGAGCAGGTAGGACTCATACCAGCGCACCAGCATGCCGACAAAGCCGAGTACCACTGCCGCCCAGCACAGTTTGCTGCCGATGCTGTAGCCCGTACCCGAGCGCGTGGCCAGCCCGACCCAGTAGAACAGCGTCGACAGGAACACCAGCGCGCTCATCCACAGGATGGCCGACTGGCTCGACAGGAAGTACTTGAGGAAGAAGGCCTGGTCGGCACGCGCCAACTGGCCCTGGTAGAGCTGGATCGCGAACAGCGACAGCACCGCCAGCGCCACCATCAGCGGCCGCACCGGCTTCCAGTGCCAGCCGAGCAGCGCGAAGGTGGGCACTGCGCCGATCAGCACGGCCTTGTCGTAGCCGTCCATCCATTGCCCGTATTGCGCCAGCGCCACGCCGGCGCCGGCGGCCAGCGCCAGCGCGAACAGCCAGTCCACCCAGCTCAGCCGGCGCAGGAAAGAGGGTTCGAGGTAGGCCTCGTCGGCGCCGCTGTCGGCGTGCGGAGTGCCGCGCATGGCGGGACCGGCCTGGTTCACATTAGAAGACATAGCGTACCTGCTCGATTCAGTGGGGAGTGCCGGCGGGCTCATGGGCGGCGCTGCGGCCGCCTGCGGCGCGGCCGATGTCGTCGCGCAGTGCCGTGAATTCCTTCTCGAAATCCATGGTGCGGCGCTGGGTCGACATCGCCATCAGCACATGGCTGCCGGCATCGCCGTCGCCGGTGTCGCCCGCGGCAGACTGGTCCGCGAGCTTGTCTTTCACCCAGATCCAGACCCGGCGCTCGCGGATATAGAACATCGCGAACACGCCCAGCACCAGCAGCAGACAGCCAAGATACACGATGTTCTTGCCCGGCGCACGGGTCAGCTGGAACACGCTGGCCTTGATTTCCTGGAAGTCGTCGAGCTGCAGGAACACCGGTGCGCCGTAGAAGAAACTATCCGACAGCGCATTGATGGCCTGCTGCAGGAAGGCGCCGCTCTGCGCGCTGTTGGCCACCACCGGCAACTGGTCCTGCGCGCGCGCGAGCTGCCACAGCTCCCACATCGAACCGTTCAGGATCTTCAGCAGCACGTCGGCGGCCTTCTGCTGCTCGGCCGGCGGCACCGACTTTTCCAGGAAGGCGGCGATGGCGGTGAAGCCGCCCGGCGGCGAGTCCGGCGTGGGGCGCGTCGCACCCGCGAACAGGTCGAGCGCACGCAGCGCGCTTTCGGCCAGCTGCCGGCGCAGCTCGGCCTTGTCGTCGCCGGGCATCGACGCCAGCGCAAAGCGGCGCGCGGCCTCGCCGCGCAGCGCGCGGTCCTGCAGCGCGGCGCGCAGGCGCATCCAGTCGGCCACGCTGCCCTGGTCGTCGGCGGGAATGCGCAGGTAGCGGAACGGCTCGCTGGGCGACTCGCGCATGCCGGCCAGGAACACCGACTGGCCGTCCATCTGCACCGGCACCATGTAGTTGTTGTACTCGCGCGCCTGTCCGGTGCGATCGCGCAGCTTGTACTGCACCGACGGGCCGACATTGCGCAGGGTCTTGGCGCGGTCGGTGCTGGCGGCCGCGCCGAGATGCTGGTCCAGCGTTTCGTTGAAGGACTTGCGCGCCACGCCGCGCGCATCGGGCTTGCCCGAGGCATCGGTGACGTTCTCGATATTCATCAGCCGGAAGTCGCTGAACTCCACCGTCAGTCCGTCGCTGTCCGCGCTGGTGCCGGTGCCGGCCAGCGGCTTGTTGCCGCCCACCGCGCCGTCGATGGTAAAGGTGGCGTGACCGCTGCCCTGCATCGGGTAGCCGACGAACTTCAGGCGCGAACCGCCGTCCTCGAAGCTGGACTGGTAGATGGCGATGCCGTCGATGATCAGCGGCTCGTTCACCTTGATGGTGGCCTCGGTGCGCTTGCCGGTGGCGCGATCGGTCACGATCACGTCCGAGGCAAACAGCTTGGGCATGCCGGTCTCGTAGAAGTCGACCTTGAACTTCTTCAGCGTGATCGCGAATGGCAGATCCTGCACCAGCGCTCCGTCGGCAATGTTGAGGATGGCGGTGGAGACGGTCGAGCCCTCGGGCACGTAGGCGTTGCCGCGGAAGCCGGGGTTGTTCACCGACAGCCGGTGCTGCGGCGGGATCTCGCTGATCACCGCGTTGCCGCGGATCGGGGTCTTGTCGCCCAGCCACATCTGCGCGCGGATCAGCAGGTCGCCGTCGAGCAGCCCGCCGATGCAGATCACCACGATGGCGGTGTGCGCCAGGATATAGCCGACCTTGTTGGCGGCGCCGGCCTTGGCCGCCAGCAGCGTGGCGCCGTCATGCTCGACCGCCTTGACGCGGTAGCCGCGGTTGCGCAGCAACGCCGTCAGCCGGCCGATAGCCTCGGCGCGCGGTCGCGCGCCGTCGAATTCGCCGCGATGATGGAAGGCGCGCAGGCTGCGCTCGCGCACATGGTCTTTCCACGAGCGCATGTCCGCGATCATCTTGGGCGCGTTGCGCACCAGACACAGGCTGGTCGACACCACCAGGAACGCCAGGATCAGCAGGAACCACCACGAACCGTAGACCTTCTGCAGCGACAGCGTGTGGAACACATCGGCCCAGAACGGCCCGAACTGGTTGACGTAGTTGGGATATGGCTCGTTCTGCTTGAGCACGGTGCCGATCACGCTGGCGATGGAGATCACCGTCAGCAGCGCGATCGCAAAGCGCATCGAGGACAACAATTCGACCGCGTCGCGCAGCACGCGGTGAGAGGTCTTCAGGTGCAGCCCTGAAGTGGAAGCGGTCGACATGTGCAGTGAAACCTAAAACAGCGTACGGCCTGGAAATGAATAAAGGGTGGACATGCTTTGGCAAGCAGGCCACCCTTTTCGATTGTGACAAGCGCGTTCGGTTGCATGACTGGCCGCGCCATCCGGCGGCGGCCGCTCAACCGATGCGCCGGCGCGCAAAGGCGCCAGCGTCGCGGAATCCCGGATCGTCAGCGAACCCCGGCGACGTAGTCCGCCACCGCCTTGATCTCGGCATCCGACATCTTGGCGGCGATGGTCGTCATGACCGGGTTGTTCTTGCGGGTGCCCTGGCGGAATGCCACCAGTTGTGCCTCGGTGTAGTCGGCCCACTGGCCGCCGATGCGCGGATACTGCGCCGGAATGCCTGCGCCGGCGGGGCCATGGCAGGCAGCGCAGGCCGGCACGCCCTTGGCGGCGATGCCGGCGCGGTAGATCTTCTGGCCGGCTTCGATGCTGTCCTTGTTCTTGGCGGTGGCCGGCTTGAGCGATTGCTTGGCCAGGTAGGCGCCGACGTTGCGCATTTCCTCGTCGGTCAGCACCGACGCCATCGGCACCATGATCGCGTTGCTGCGGGTCTTGGCCTTGAAGTCGGCCAGCTGCTTGTGCACGTACTCGGGATGCTGCGCGGCCAGCTTGGGATTGGCGGCGGCCGCGCTGTTGCCGGCGGCACCGTGGCAGCTCAGGCAGGCGGGCACATTGCGATCGGGGGCACCTTGCGTGTACAGCGTTTCACCCTTGGCCGGGTCCGCCTTCGGCGCGGCCTGCTCTGCGGCAGATGCCAGACCGGAAAGGGCGGCGGCAGGAACGGCCAGAGCCAGGACACCCAGAATCTTCGCAATGCGGTTCATTCGCACACCTTCTCTGAATTGTTTTGGATACCGTGATGCGTGCCGCTCCGGCGCTTTGCCGGCGGTGAGGACGCGCCGGTGCAAAAGGCTGGGAATCGTGGCGACCCGCGTGCGGCTGACCGATCCGCGCAACGCTGGCCGTGGCGGCAGACCCCGCCAGCCCGCGCCCGCCGCCGCCGCACCGTCCGGTGCAACGCGCAATGCGGGGCAAGGCCTTGCCCACGATGGAACGACACACTAGGCTTCCCGCCCGGACGACGGCAGCCGAGGCACGCGGCATGGATGCCACGCGTCACCCGCTCAGGAGACCGTAAACCGGCGTATTGTACAATAAGTTATGTGCCGGATTGATGCCTTGCGCCTTGTCGTGCCCGCTTCGGGCTGCGCCAGATCAAGCCCGGCGGGCGGCCCACGCCGCAGCCATCCCACCCTGGCGAGACCCCGGCCCCGGCACGCGCTTGCGCGCGCCCTCCGCGGCCCGCCCCACCGCTCTAGCGCATGTCCCTTCTTCACCAGGCCCGCTTCTTCATCACCGTGAACCACCTGCGCGACCTGCCCGCCACGGCCGTGCCCGAGGTCGCGTTCGCCGGCCGCTCCAACGCCGGCAAGTCCACGGCGATCAACATCCTGTGCAACCAGAAGCGGCTGGCGTTCTCGTCGCGCACCCCCGGGCGCACCCAGCACATCAACTATTTCTCGGTGGCACCGGTCAAGGCGCCCGACCCGCTCGCGTTCCTGGTCGACCTGCCCGGCTACGGCTATGCCGAGGTCTCGGGCTCGGCCAAGTACCACTGGCAGGGCCTGCTGAGCGATTACGTGCAGACCCGCCAGCAGCTCGCCGGCCTGATCCTGATGATGGATGCGCGCCGGCCCTTCACGGATCTCGATTGCCAGATGGTCGAGTGGTTCCTGCCCACCGGTCGGCCGATCCACGTGCTGCTGACCAAGGCCGACAAGCTCACCAACAGCGACAACGCCAAGGCCCTGCGCGAGACCCGCAAGATGCTGCAAGGCTATGCCGAGCAGCTGGAAACGCCGGTGCCGATGACGGCGCAGCTGTTCTCCAGCCTGAAGCGCCGCGGCATCGAAGAAGCCCAGGGCGTGATCGCCGGCTGGCTGAACCTGCCCGAAGCGCAGAAGCAACGCGAGGCCGCCGCCGCGAACGGCGCGCCCCCCGCCGCGCCCCCCGCGTCCGATCCGGCCGCGTGACCCCGGCAGCGAGCGCGCAAAAAAAAGCCCCGTCGCAAGCAACGGGGACAAACTTTCCCGCCGGTGGGGCGGGTACCCGCTCAGGGAGGAGTAGCGGGGAACACCGCGCCACGCAGCGCGCAACGCAAAGTGTCCGCGAGTATGATGGCGGGCACGCACAAAAGTTTAGTTTTTCTTCGGCCAGCCGCACGACGCTGCGCGCGCCGCGCTTGCCGGCCCTGCATTCCGTCCTCTTCCGCCAAGAAGCCGCCATGTCCACCTTCCCCGACTTCCGCCCGCGCCGCATGCGCCGCGATGATTTCTCCCGCCGCATGATGCGCGAGCATCGCCTGTCCCCGGACAACCTGATCTACCCGGTCTTCATCCTCGACGGCCACAACCAGCGCCAGGCCGTAGCCTCGATGCCGGGCGTGGAGCGCGTCTCGGTCGACCTGCTGATGCCGGTGGCTGAAGACTGCGTCAAGCTCGGCATCCCGGTGCTGGCGCTGTTCCCGGTGATCGACCCGTCGCTGAAGACGCCCGACGGCATCGAGGCCACCAACCCGGACGGACTGGTGCCGCGCGCCGTGCGCGCGCTCAAGGACCGCTTCCCCGAACTGGGCGTGCTGTGCGACGTGGCGCTCGACCCGTACACCAGCCATGGCCAGGACGGCGTGCTCGACGACAACGGCTACGTGATCAACGATGCGACGGTGGAGATCCTGGTGCGCCAGGCGCTGGCGCAGGCCGAGGCGGGGGTCGATATCGTCGCCCCGTCCGACATGATGGACGGCCGCATCGGCGCGGTGCGCACCGCGCTGGAGGACAACGGCCATATCCATACCCGCATCATGGCGTACTCGGCCAAGTACGCGTCGGCGTTCTACGGCCCGTTCCGCGACGCGGTGGGCTCGGCCGCGAACCTGGGCAAGGGCAACAAGATGACCTACCAGATGGATCCGGCCAATACCGACGAGGCCCTGCGCGAAGTGGCGCAGGACATCCTGGAAGGCGCCGACATGGTGATGGTCAAGCCCGGCATGCCGTACCTGGACATCGTGCGCCGCGTCAAGGACGAGTTCCGCTTCCCCACCTACGTGTACCAGGTCAGCGGCGAGTACGCGATGCTCAAGGCCGCCGCGCAGAACGGCTGGCTGGACCACGACAAGGTCATGATGGAATCGCTGCTGGCGTTCCGCCGCGCCGGCGCTGACGGCATCCTGACCTATTTCGCGCGCGACGCCGCGCGGCTGCTGCAGGCCTGACGGCCGACCGAGCGCGCATGGAGTTGCTAGGGTTTTCAGCGAGCCAGGTACACCCGCTCGCCTCGCTCACCGACGCGGGCAGCTTTCTGTCGGGCAATGCCGCGTCGCTGTTCGTGTGGGCGGATTTTTCCACCGAAGAAGTCACCGCGGCGCCCGACACGTGGCGCGAGCAGGTGCGCCAGCTGGCCGGCGCGCCCATCCTCGACCTGCACCTGGCCGACGCCACCAACGCCGCGCATCCGTCGTACTTCGATACGACCCATGCGTACGACATGGTGATCTTCCGCAAGCTCACCTTCGAAACCAGCCGCGCCATCGCCGAAGCCGAGCCGCAGGATGCGCCCGGCGGCGCCAGCACCGCCAAGCCGCCCGCGGCCGAGGCAGCGGCCCGGCAGAAGCGTTATGCGCCCGGCTTCCTGCCGGCACTGGCCAAGATCGATACCCAGCCGGTCACGTTCTTCATGTTCGACACGGTGCTGGTGACGGTGCGCTCGGGGCCGTCGCGCACCATCGACCAGGTGCGCCAGCGTTTGCTCGAGCTGTGCCAGGCCCCGCGTCCACAAGCCGCGCCCGCGCGCGGCAACGGCCAG
Source organism: Cupriavidus nantongensis (assembly GCF_001598055.1). Classification (NCBI taxonomy): domain Bacteria; kingdom Pseudomonadati; phylum Pseudomonadota; class Betaproteobacteria; order Burkholderiales; family Burkholderiaceae; genus Cupriavidus; species Cupriavidus nantongensis. The sequence goes on from NZ_CP014844.1 coordinate 4,569,199, forward strand.
TCGCTGCTCCACGGCATCCGCCCGCCCAGCCGGCCCGAAGACCTGATGCTGCGGCTGCTCAACGCCATGGTCGACCGCTACCTGGAACTGCGCGCGCCGCTGACGCGCCAGCTCGACCGCTGGCAGCGCGCGCTGCTGAACTCGCGCCGCAGCTTTTCCAGCTGGGAAGGACTGCTCGATGCGCGCATCCAGCTGCGCAAGCTGGAGCACCTGAGCGAGGAGCAGCGCGACGCGCTGCAGGAATTCCGCGACAGCCTGCTCGACAACCGCTACAGCAGCGACCAGCCCGGCGGCGCGGCCAATGCGCCAGGTCGCGACGAGGTGCTGCTGGTGCGCATCAACGACGTCATGGAGCATATCCAGCGGGTGCTGGCGCATGCGCGCCGGCTGGAGGATTCGATCGAATCGGCGGTGCAGATCCACTTCTCGGCGGTGGCGCACCGGACCAATCGCACCATGCGCGCGCTGACGCTGATCACGGCGCTGTTCATGCCGCTGACGCTGATCACCGGCGTGTTCGGCATGAACTTCGAGCGCATGCCCTGGCTGCAGGAGCCGCAGGGCTTCTGGTGGTCGATCGGCCTGATGGGTGCGGTGGCGGTGGTACTGGCGGCGCTGTGGGCGCTGGCGCGGCAACTGGAGCGCTAGCCGCAGGCCCGGGTACGCCCCGGCTGCTTCAGGTACGCGTACGCGTGCCGAACGCGCGCTCCAGGCTTTCCAGGAAGCGGTTGGCCGACTGGTAGCCGATCACGCGCACCGGGCGCTCGCGACCATCCGGGCCGAACAGGATAATGCCGGGGGGGCCGAACAGGCCGAAGCGCTTGAGCAGGGCCTTGTCGTCGGCATTGTTGGCGGTGACGTCCGCCTGCAGCAGCACGATTTCCGACAGCCGCGCGCGCACGCGCGGATCGACGAAGGTCATGCGCTCCATTTCCTTGCAGCTGACGCACCAGTCGGCATAGAAGTCCAGCAGCACCGGCTTGCCCGCGGCGGCAGCCTGCGCCACGCGGGCGTCGAGTTCGGCCACGCTGCGCACGCGCTCGAAACGCACCGCCTGCGCACCACCGGCGCTTTCGCCGCCAGTGCGCGCCACGCTCAAATGCGACAGCGGCTGCAGGGGGTCGCGTCCGCCCGAAGCCACGCCGATCAGCACGATTGCGGCGGCGATGGCAAACAGCACGCCCACGCCCTTGCCCACCCGCACCAGGTTGCGCGGATCCGGCCCCAGCCCGTCGAAGGCACCGAGAAACACCGCCGCCACCAGCAGCAGCGCCGCCAGCAGCAGCATCGTGGTCCACGCCGGCAGCACCGGCCCCAGCATCCACAGCGCCACGCCCAGCAGCAGGAAGCCGAAGAAGCGCTTGGTCACCTCCATCCAGCGGCCGGCGCGCGGCAGCAGGTTGCCCGCGCCCACACCGACCAGCACCAGCGGCACGCCCATGCCCAATGCCATCGCGAACAGCGCCGCGCCGCCGATCACGGCATCGCGGCTCTGCGCGATATAGGCCAGCGCACCCGCCAGCGGTGCCGTCACGCACGGCCCGACGATCAGCGCGGAGATTGCCCCCATCGCCGCGGCCCCGGCCACCTGACCGCCCTGGCGGCGGTTGGACGATTCCGTCAGACGGGTCTGCCAGCGCTGCGGCAGCTGCAGTTCGTACAAGCCGAACATCGACAGCGCCAGCGCCACCATCAGCGCCGCGAACGCGCCCAGCACCCAGGGCGTCTGCAGCGCCGCCGACAGCCCTTCGCCGAGCAACCCCGCGGCCACGCCGACCGCGGTGTACACGACTGCCATGCCCAGCACATAGGCCAGCGACACCAGCAGCGCGCGGCCGCGCGTGACATGCTCGCCGACCACGATCGACGACAGGATCGGCACCATCGGCAGCACGCATGGGGTAAAGGTCAGCAGCAGGCCCAGGCCGAAGAACAGTGCTCCGATCAGGCCGAGGTTGCGGCTGGCCAGTGCGCCGGCGATGCGGTCGCTGTCGTCGGCGCGCAGGGTCGCGGCCGAACCCGGTACTGCGGGAACCGCGGGCGCCGGAACCGGCTCGGCCGCCGGTGCGTCGCTGCGGCCGCGCTTGCCGAACAGGTCGGCCAGCGCGCTGCCGCCCACCTTGTAGACGCTTTCCATCGGCGGATAGCACAGGCCCTTGTCGGCGCAGCCCTGCGAGGTCACCGTCAGCGTCCATTTGCCATCGGCTGGCGCGGCCTCGACCGGCACACGGATGACCACGCTGTCGCGGTAGGTCTCCATCTCCTTGCCGAAGGTCTCGTCGAACTTGACCTTGCCCTGCGGGTAGCCCGGCGCGCCCAGCTTCACCCCGGCCGGCTGCGCGGCGAAGGCGAAGCGCTCGCGGTACATGTAGTAGCCGGGCGCGACGTCAAAGCGCACTTCGATGGTCTTGTCGTCAGCCTGGCTGGCGGCGAAGCGGAAGGCTTGCTCGGGCGGCAGGAAGTCGTCCTCGGTAGCGGCGTGGAGGCTGCCCGCCAGGCACAGCCAGGCCAGCGCCGCCAGCAGCGCTGCGGCAATATGCCGCGCCCACATCTGCCCGGGCGTGCCCGCCCGCCGTGCCAAACCGATGTTCATGAAGCCGATTCCTGTTGGTCATTATCCCGGGGTGCTGCCGTGCCACCCTGCGCCGGCAAGCCGGCGGTCTCTCCGCGCACCCATTCCAGGTAGGGCGCGTAGCCCGCTGACACGGGCCACGCCAGCAGCTCCGGCACGTCATAGGGGTGATGTTGCCGGATCACGGCCTCGAGCGCAGCGTAGCGCGCGCGCGTGGTCTTGATCAGCAGCGGCCATTCCTGCGCCTGCTCGAGCTTGCCCTGCCACCAGTACTCGGATTCGACCGGCGCCAGACGGTTCACGCAGGCAGCGGCGCGCGCCTGCAGCACGGCTCGCGACAAGCGCGCCGCGGTATCCGCATCGGGCGTATTGGTGAGGACGACGAGCACCTCGTCCGGACCGGCACCCTGATCGGTATGGCTTTGCATCGACACTCTCCCTGTGGCCGTTTGCATCCGGGCCGCACAAAACAAAAGAGCCAGGCGGTTGCCTGGCTCGATTGTAAGCGGTGTGCCCGCAACCGTCGCGCGACGGCAGCGGGCAGGAAACGCACTTATTCCGCGGCTTCTTCGGCCGGGGCTTCGGTGATTTCCGGACGATCCACCAGCTCGACCAGCGCCATCGGCGCGTTGTCGCCCTGACGGAAGCCGAACTTCAGGATGCGGGTGTAGCCGCCCGGACGGGTGGCGTAGCGCGGGCCCAGTTCGGTGAACAGCTTGGTGACCATGTCGCGGTCGCGCAGGCGGGCGAAGGCCAGGCGGCGGTTGGCAACGGTGTCCTTCTTGGCCAGCGTGATCAGCGGCTCGACGACCTTGCGCAGTTCCTTGGCCTTGGGCACGGTGGTCTTGATCAGCTCGTGCTGGAACAGCGAGTTGGACATGTTGCGCAGCATCGCGAGACGGTGCGACGAGGTGCGGTTCAGTTTCCGCAGACCATGACGGTGACGCATGATGATTCCTTTCAGTTAAGTGTTTGACCAGCTCTTCTATCGTCCGATGCGGCTGGACGCGGGCCGGTAGTCATACATGCCCCGGCCGGAGCCGGGGCGGTTGCTGCGGTGCGGGACGGATGCCCCGCGCCACGATTACTTCTCCAGACCTGCGGGCGGCCAGTTCTCGAGCTTCATGCCGAGGGTCAGGCCACGCGAGGCGAGGACTTCCTTGATCTCGTTGAGCGACTTGCGACCCAGGTTCGGGGTCTTCAGCAGTTCGTTCTCGGTACGCTGGATCAGGTCGCCGATGTAGTAGATGTTTTCGGCCTTCAGGCAGTTGGCCGAACGCACCGTCAGCTCCAGGTCGTCGACCGGGCGCAGCAGGATCGGGTCGATCTGCGGCGTGCGGCTCGAGGCGGCCTCGGCGGCCGACTCGGTGCCTTCCAGCGCGGCGAACACGGACAGCTGGTCGACCAGGATGCGGGCCGACTGGCGGATCGCTTCCTCGGGCGAGATCACGCCGTCGGTTTCGATGTTCATCACCAGCTTGTCGAGGTCGGTACGCTGCTCGACACGGGCGGATTCCACCGCGTACGACACGCGGCGCACCGGCGAGAACGAGGCGTCCAGCACGATGCGGCCGATGACCTTGCCGGATTCGTCGCCGAACTTGCGCACGTTGCCCGGCACATAGCCGCGGCCCTGCTCGACCTTGATCTGCATGTCCAGCTTGCCGCCGGCCGACAGATGGGCGATCACGTGGTTCGGGTTGATGATCTCGACGTCGTGCGGCAGCTCGATATCGGCGGCCGTGACCACGCCTTCGCCATCCTTGCGCAGCGACACCGTGACTTCGTCGCGGTTGTGCAGCTTGAACACCACGCCCTTCAGGTTGAGCAGCAGGTTGACGACGTCTTCCTGCACGCCGTCGATGGTGGAATACTCGTGGACCACCCCAGCGATCGTGACTTCGGTCGGGGCATAACCGACCATCGACGACAGCAGCACGCGACGCAGGGCGTTACCGAGCGTATGGCCGTAGCCGCGCTCGAACGGCTCCATCACGACTTTGGCGTGATGGTCGCCCAGAGGCTCGACGGCGATGATTTTTGGCTTGAGGAGTGCTGTTTGCATTAGGTTGTCCTTTTCAATACCCTCGGCTCGTTACACCGATAAGGCTGACGTTTGGAACCTGGAAATCCCATCGTAACGATGGGCGAAGCCCGACGCGCGCGAAGCGCGTCGGGCTGAAGGAGAAGCTTTGCGACGAACGCAAGCTCTGGGCCGGATGCTCGCGGATTAACGCGAGTACAGTTCGACGATCAGGCTTTCGTTGATGTCGCCCGAGATATCGGCGCGATCCGGGACTTGCTTGAAGGTGCCTTCGAACTTCTTGGCATCCACCGCGACCCAGGTCGGGAAGCCCGACTGCTCGGCCAGCGACAGCGCTTCGGCGATACGGACCTGCTTCTTCGACTGCTCGCGGATGGTGATGACGTCGCCCGACTTGATCTGGGCCGACGGCACGTTCAGGGTCTGGCCGTTCACCAGGATCGCCTTGTGCGACACCAGCTGGCGCGCTTCGGCGCGGGTCGAGCCGAAGCCCATGCGGTACACCACGTTGTCCAGGCGCGATTCCAGCAGTTGCAGCAGGTTTTCGCCGGTGTTGCCCTTGCGGCGGTCGGCTTCGGCGAAGTAGCGGCGGAACTGGCGCTCGAGCACGCCGTAGATGCGCTTGACCTTCTGCTTTTCGCGCAGCTGGTTGCCGTAGTCCGAGGTGCGGGCACCCGAGGTGCGGCCATGCTGGCCCGGCTTGCTGTCCAGCTTGCACTTGTCGGCCAGCGAGCGGCGCGAGCTCTTCAGGAACAGGTCGGTGCCTTCACGGCGGGAAAGTTTGGCCTTCGGGCCGGTATAACGTGCCACGTTGTCTTCCTTTGATCGATCACGGCGCCTTCAGGACGCGCCGTGAGTCCGCCAACGCAGTGCTGCCGCGGTGCCTCGGGGCACGCGCCAGACCGTGACGGACGGTGGGCTTATTAAGCGCGCTCCGTTGCGGGAGGCGTCGCTGCAAGCATTTACCAGTACTTCACCAATGCGCCGGGACTGCAATGTGCCTTGAAAGACACTGCTCCGGCGCAAAACGAAAACCTGCCGCATTAAAATGCAGCAGGTCAACGCGCGATACTACCATATCCGAAACCGGCAGGTAAACCCGCCGGCTGCGGACACGCCAACGCATCAGATGCGGCGGCGCTTCGGCGGACGGCAGCCGTTGTGCGGAATCGGCGTGACGTCTTCGATGATCGCGATCTTGATGCCCAGCGCGTTCAGCGCGCGGACAGCCGATTCACGGCCCGGGCCGGGGCCCTTGATGCGCACTTCCAGGTTCTTGATGCCCTGGTCTTGCGCCACGCGGCCGGCGTTCTCGGCAGCAACCTGGGCAGCGAACGGGGTCGACTTGCGCGAACCCTTGAAGCCCTGGCCACCGGCGGTCGCCCACGACAGGGCGTTGCCCTGGCGATCGGTGATCGTGATGATGGTGTTGTTGAACGAAGCGTGGACGTGCGCAATGCCGTCGGCAACGTTCTTCTTGACCTTTTTACGCGCGCGAGCGGCGTTATTCGGACCTTTTGCCATTAGTTTCTTCCTCTGCCTTCGGCTTTACTTCTTCAGAGCCACGCCGGCCTTGCGCGGACCCTTGCGGGTACGGGCGTTGGTGCGCGTACGCTGGCCGCGCATCGGCAGGCCCTTGCGGTGACGCATGCCACGATAGCAACCAAGGTCCATCAGACGCTTGATGTTCATCGTGGTTTCACGACGCAGGTCACCCTCGACCGTGACCTTGCCCACTTCGTCACGAAGCTTTTCCAGGTCGGCGTCGGTCAGATCCTTGACCTTCTTGTCAAACGGTACACCGGTGGCCTCGCAAATCTTGCGGGCGCGCGAGCGGCCGATACCGTAAATAGCCGTCAGGCCGATTTCGGTATGCTTGTGGTTCGGGATGTTAACCCCTGCGATACGTGCCATTCGTCAATCCTCTTTCCGATTAGCCTTGGCGTTGCTTGTGGCGGGGATCCGACGAGCAGATCACGCGCACGACACCGTTGCGCTTGATGATTTTGCAGTTGCGGCAAATGCGCTTAACAGAAGCCAGCACTTTCATAATTTTCCTCTTCCTTCAATTCCTGTTCGCTCACTTCGTCCGGAAGACGATTCGTGCGCGCGACAGATCATATGGGGTCAGCTCGACCGTCACCTTGTCACCCGGAAGAATCCGGATGTAGTTCATTCTCATCTTGCCGGAGATATGGCCCAGCACTACATGGCCATTCTCCAGCTTGACTCGGAACGTCGCGTTGGGCAGGTTTTCCAGGACCTCGCCCTGCATCTGGATGACGTCGTCTTTAGCCATACCTAGCCTGTACCGATCCGAAGTCAGCGCAAGGTCAGATTGCCCTTGAAATTCGCCTTCTTCAGCAGCGACTCATACTGCTGCGACATGACATAGGACTGAACCTGGGCCATGAAGTCCATCGTGACGACCACGATGATCAGCAGGGAAGTTCCGCCGAAATAGAACGGAACGTTCCAGCGCAGCACCAGGAATTCCGGCAACAGGCAGACCAGTGTGATGTAGATCGCACCAGCCAGCGTCAGACGCACCAGGATCTTGTCGATATAGCGCGTCGTCTGCTCGCCCGGACGAATGCCCGGAATGAAGGCACCGCTTTTCTTCAGGTTGTCTGCCACTTCACGGCTGTTGTACACCAGGGCCGTGTAGAAGAAGCAGAAAAATACAATCGCAGCAGCGTACAGCAGGATGTAGACCGGCTGGCCCGGCGACAGCGTGGCAGCCAGGTCCTTGATGAACCGGCCGACCGTACCGGTCGAGTCAGACGTAAACCAGCCCGCGATCGTCGCCGGGAACAGGATGATCGACGATGCGAAGATCGGCGGAATCACCCCTGCCATGTTCAGCTTCAGCGGCAGGTGCGACGACTGGCCGCCGTACACCTTGTTGCCGACCTGACGCTTGGCATAGTTCACCAGGATCTTGCGCTGGCCACGCTCGACGAACACCACGGCGAAGGTCACACCGATCACGATCGCCACGATGAAGATCGCCGCGATGATGCTCATGGAACCCGTGCGGACCAGTTCGAACAGTCCGCCGATCGCGTTGGGCAGGCCCGCCGCGATACCGCCGAAGATGATGATCGAGATGCCGTTGCCCAGACCGCGCTCGGTGATCTGCTCACCCAGCCACATCAGGAACATCGTGCCGGTCACCAGCGTGATCACCGCCGTGGCCCGGAACATCAGGCCCGGATCCAGCACCAGCCCGGGCTGCGACTCCAGCGCGACCGCGATCGACAGCGCCTGGAACGTGGCCAGAACCACGGTGCCGTAGCGCGTGTACTGCGTGATCTTGCGCTGCCCTGCCTGCCCTTCCTTCTTCAGCGACTCCAGCTGCGGCAGCACGATCGTCAGCAACTGCATGATGATCGACGCCGAGATGTACGGCATGATGCCGAGCGCGAAGACGGTAAAGCGCGACAGCGCCCCGCCCGAGAACAGGTTGAACATCCCGAGGATGCCACCCGACTGACTCTGGAAAAGCTTCGCAAGCTGCTCCGGATCGATACCGGGCACCGGAATATGAGCGCCGATGCGGTACACGATCAGGGCCAGCACCAGGAACATCAGCCGGCGCTTGAGGTCGCCGTACTTCGCCGTGTTCCTGGCTTGCGCGCTTGCATTGGGTTTCGCCGTGGCCAAACGATGCTCCGACTATGACTGCCTATGCTGCGATGAATGCTGCCGTATCAGGCTGCGATCTGGCCGCCGGCGGCTTCGATCGCGGCCTTGGCGCCAGCGGTGGCGCCCAGACCCTTGATCGTCACCTTGCGGGTCAGCTCGCCGGCCTTGATGACCTTGGCGCTCTTGACCAGGTCGCCGACCAGGCCAGCCTGCTTCAGGACCAGCAGGTCGACTTCGGCCGCTTCCAGGCGCTCGATGTCACGCAGCGTGACTTCGGCGGTGAACGCCTTGGTCAGCGAGGTGAAGCCGCGCTTCGGCAGGCGACGATACAGCGGCATCTGGCCGCCTTCGAAGCCCACCTTGTGGAAGCCGCCCGAACGCGACTTCTGACCCTTGTGACCGCGACCGGCGGTCTTGCCCAGGCCGGAGCCGATACCGCGGCCGACGCGACGCTTGGCGTGCTTCGAACCGGCAGCCGGTTTCAGGTTGTTCAGTTGCATCTTGCTCTCCAAGTCCCGATCAGGCCAGAACCTTGACCAGGTACGAGACCTTGTTGATCATGCCGCGCACGGCGGGCGTGTCCTGCAGCTCCGACACCGAGTTGATGCGGCGCAGGCCCAGGCCACGAACGGTGGCGCGATGATCCTCGCGCGTGCCGATCAGGCTGCGCACGAGTTGCACTTTTACGGTTTTCTGCGACATTGCGTTCACCTTAACCCAGGATGTCTTCGACCGACTTGCCACGCTTGGCGGCGATTTCGCCCGGCGTGCTCATCTTCTGAAGGCCGTCCAGCGTGGCGCGAACCATGTTGTACGGGTTGGTGGAGCCGTGCGACTTGGTCACCACGTTGGTGACACCCATCACTTCGAAGATCGCGCGCATCGGGCCGCCGGCGATCACGCCGGTACCTTCCTTGGCGGGCATCATCAGCACCTTGGCGGCGCCGTGCTTGCCAACGACTTCGTGTTGCAGCGTGCCGTTCTTCAGCGAGACCTTGACCATCTTGCGACGGGCTTCGTCCATTGCCTTCTGAACGGCGACCGGCACTTCCTTGGCCTTGCCCTTGCCCATGCCGATGCGGCCATCGCCGTCACCGACCACGGTCAGCGCAGCGAAACCGAGAATCCGGCCACCCTTCACCACCTTGGTGACACGGTTGACCGAGATCATCTTCTCGCGGAGGCCGTCGTCGCGTTCGTCCTGTTGGACTTTTGCTTGCATCTTTGCCATGACGTATCTCTCTCTATGCGCTTAGAACTTCAGGCCGGCTTCGCGGGCGGCGTCTGCCAGGGCCTTGACGCGGCCATGGAAACGGAAGCCGGCGCGATCGAAGGCGACGGTTTCCACGCCGGCAGCCTTCGCCTTCTCGGCGATGCGCTTGCCCACGACGGTAGCGGCAGCGGCGGTAGCGCCCTTGCCTTCCAGTTCCTTGCGCACTTCTGCCTCGACGGTCGAAGCCGAAGCCAGCACCTTGGTGCCGCACTCGGAGAAGACCTGGGCGTAAATGTTCGAATTCGTACGGAACACGGTCAGACGATTGACTTTCATCTCCGCGATCTTGGCGCGGGTCTGACGTGCACGGCGCAAACGAGCGTCTTTCTTGTTCATCATTGCACCCCTTACTTCTTCTTGGTTTCCTTCAGGATGACGCGCTCGTCGCTGTAACGCACACCCTTGCCCTTGTAGGGCTCAGGCGGACGGTACGCGCGCACTTCGGCGGCAACCTGACCGACTTTCTGCTTGTCCGCACCCTTGATCAGGATTTCGGTCTGCGTCGGCGTTTCGGCCTTCACGCCTTCCGGCATCTCATGGATCACGTCGTGCGAGAAACCAAGCTGGAGCTTCAGCGCAGTGCCTTGCAGCTGGGCACGATAGCCCACGCCGACGAGGTTCAGCTTGCGCTCGAAACCGGTGGTCACGCCCTTGACCATGTTCGCCGCCAGGGCGCGCATGGTGCCTTGCAGGGCGTTTGCTTCACGCGATTCGTCAGCCGGCGAGAAGGTCAGCGTGTCGTTCTCGACATTGACCTTGACCAGGCTGTGAATCGGCTGGGACAGCGTACCCAGCGGGCCCTTCACGGAGAGCACGCCAGCTGCCACGTTCACTTCCGCGCCCTTGGGGAGCGCGATGGGAGCCTTACCTACACGGGACATGGTTCTCTCCTTAAGCGACGTAGCAGAGAACTTCGCCGCCCACGCCGGTGGCGCGAGCCTTGCGGTCGGTCATCAGACCCTGCGGGGTCGAGATGATCGCCACACCGAGGCCGTTCATCACTTGCGGAATGTCGCTGCGGCCCTTGTACACGCGCAGGCCGGGCTTCGAGACGCGCTCGATGCGCTCGATCACCGGACGGCCGGCGTAGTACTTGAGACCGATGCTCAGTTGTGCCTTGCCGCCATCTTCCTGGACGGCGTAGTCGTCGATATAGCCTTCGTCCTTCAGGACCTTGGCGATTGCCACTTTCAGCTTCGACGACGGCATGACAACCGACGCTTTCTGCACGCCCTGGGCGTTGCGGATGCGCGTCAGCATATCGGCGATAGGATCGCTCATGCTCATACTGTTTCTCCTGTAGCCTGTGCGTAATTACCAGCTGGCTTTCGTCAGACCCGGGATTTCGCCCTTGAAGGCGATTTCGCGGATCTTGTTACGCGCCAGGCCAAACTTGCGGAAGGTACCGCGGGGACGACCGGTGATCGCGCAGCGGTTGCGCTGGCGGGTCGGGTTCGCGTTGCGCGGGAGCTGTTGCAGCTCGAGACGCGCGCTGTAACGCTCTTCTTCCGACTTTTCTTGGTCGTCGATAATGGCCTTGAGGTTGGCGCGCTTGGCGGCATACTTCGCCACCAGCTTGGCGCGCTTCTTCTCACGTTCAATCAGAGCCAGTTTAGCCACGGTTACCCCTTAATTGCGGAACGGGAACTTGAACGCACCGAGGAGGGCCTTGGCTTCCTCGTCGTTCTTTGCCGTCGTCGTGATGCTGATGTTCAGACCACGCAGTGCGTCGATCTTGTCGTACTCGATTTCGGGGAAAATGATCTGCTCTTTCACACCGATGTTGTAGTTGCCACGACCGTCGAACGAACGGCCCGACACACCACGGAAGTCACGCACGCGCGGCAGGGCAACGGTGACGAAACGATCGAGGAATTCGAACATGCGCTCGCCACGCAGGGTCACCATCGCACCGATGGGGTAGCCCTGGCGGATCTTGAAGCCGGCGATGGCCTTCTTGGCCTTCGTCACGACCGGCTTCTGACCGGCGATCTTGGTCAGGTCGCCGACGGCGTTTTCAATGATCTTCTTGTCATTGATGGCTTCGCCAAGACCCATGTTCAGGGTGATCTTGGTGATGCGCGGCACTTCCATGACCGACTTGTAGCCGAACTGCTCGATCAGCTTCGGCACAACCTGTTCTTTGTAAAACTCTTGCAGACGTGCTGCCATGCTCAACTCCTATACGTGCCCAGAATCAAGCTGCCACGACGGCGCCGGTGGTCTTCAGCACGCGCACGCGCTTGCCGTCTTCCACCTTGATGCCGACGCGCGACGGCTTGCCATTGGCATCCACGAGCGCAACGTTGGAAATATGCAGCGGCATGACCTTGTCGACCACACCACCGGTAGTGCCCAGCATCGGGTTCGGGCGGGCATGCTTCTTGGCGATGTTCACGCCTTGCACCGCAACCTTGTCGCCGAGGACGGCCTGCACGGTACCGCGCTTGCCCTTGTCCTTGCCGGTCAGCACGATGACTTCGTCGCCTTTGCGAATCTTGTTCATGGCGGCTCCTTACAGCACTTCCGGAGCGAGCGACACGATCTTCATGAAGCGCTCGGTACGGAGTTCACGAGTCACCGGCCCGAAGATACGGGTGCCGATCGGCTCGAGCTTGTTGTTCAGCAGGACGGCGGCGTTGCCGTCGAACTTGATCAGCGAACCGTCAGCGCGGCGCACGCCCTTGGCGGTACGCACGACGACGGCGTTGTAGATGTCGCCCTTCTTGACGCGACCGCGCGGCGCTGCGTCCTTGACGGTCACCTTGATGATGTCGCCAACGCTTGCGTAGCGGCGCTTGGAGCCACCCAGCACCTTGATGCACAGCACTTCGCGCGCACCAGTGTTATCGGCCACTTCGAGCCGGCTTTCTGTCTGAATCATGGTGTTTGTCTTCCCAACTTAATCCGCCAGGTGCGATAGCGCCCGTCGGTCAGTCTTGGTCCCGTCGGTTCCGGCCTTGCGCCAGCACCGTATGGGTTGATCAACTTTGAAGTCGGTAGGAGCCCGGCAATTTCCGACGGAAAAACATCGGAGCCGCCTGGCCCTGGCTCGCTCAACAGCCCCGCCCGGGTGGTACAGCTAAGGCGAACGCAATAAAGCGGAAGTCCAGGATTATAGCTACATAATCCTGGACTTGCAAGTCAAGCTAAGAACGTGTTGTTCTTAGATGACGCGTGCAGCCTCTACCAGCCGGGAAACCACCCAGGACTTGGTCCGCGACAGCGGACGGCCTTCCTGGATTTCGACCTTGTCGCCTTCCTTGTACTGGTTGGCTTCGTCGTGTGCGTGGTACTTCTTGGAACGCAGCACGTACTTGCCGTACAGAGGATGCTTGACGCGGTTTTCCACCAAGACCGTAACGGTCTTGTCCATCTTGTCGCTCACGACACGGCCGACCAGGGTGCGGCGAAGCGACTTTTCCGTTTGTGCAGCTTCAGTCATTTCGCGTTCGCCTTTTCAGTCAGCACGGTTTGCACGCGCGCGATGTCCTTGCGAACCTTCTTCAGCTGGCTGGTGTTCTGCAGCTGTTGGGTTGCCTTTTGCATGCGCAGGCTAAATTGGGCCTTCAGCAGCTCGGAGAGCTCCTGGTTCAGGCCTGCGGCGTCCTTGCCGCGAAGTTCGGATGCTTTCATCCCTGCTCTCCTTACGTCCCGACCTGGCGCACCACGAAATTGGTGGCGATCGGCAGCTTGGCAGCCGCGAGGCGGAACGCCTCACGTGCCAGGTCTTCGCTCACACCATCCATTTCGTACAGCATCTTGCCCGGCTGGATTTCAGCCACGTAGTACTCCGGATTGCCCTTGCCGTTACCCATACGGACTTCGGCAGGCTTCTTCGAGATCGGCTTGTCCGGGAAAATCCGGATCCAGATGCGGCCGCCACGCTTGATGTGGCGGGTCATCGCACGACGTGCCGACTCGATCTGACGAGCCGTCAGGCGGCCACGGCCCATGGCCTTCAGGCCGAATTCGCCGAAAGACACGGCGTTACCACGGGTAGCCTTACCCGTGTTGCGGCCTTTCTGCTCCTTGCGGTATTTTCTGCGCTTAGGTTGCAGCATCGTTATTCTCCACTCTTCGCATCTGCGCCAGGCGCAGCGCGGCGACCGGCACCGGCACCGCCGCGGCGGTTGCCACCCGGACGGCCTTCGCCTTCACGGCGGCGGCCTTCCGGACGACCCGGGCGACGACGACGGTCGTCCTGCGGCTCTTCCACCACCGGCGCGTCATTGCGGCCGAGGTGATCCCCCTTGTAGACCCACACCTTGACACCGATGATGCCGTAGGTGGTTTCTGCTTCGGAGAAGCCGTAGTCGATGTCGGCGCGCAGGGTGTGCAGGGGCACACGGCCTTCGCGGTACCACTCGGTACGGGCGATTTCGATACCGTTCAGACGGCCGGCGCTCATGATCTTGATACCCTGGGCGCCCAGGCGCATCGCGTTCTGCATGGCGCGCTTCATGGCGCGGCGGAACATGATGCGGCGCTCGAGCTGCTGGGTGATCGAATCGGCGATCAGCTGAGCATCGGTTTCCGGCTTGCGGATTTCCTCGATGTTCACGTGCACGGGCACGCCCATGCGACGCTGCAGTTCGGCCTTCAGCAGTTCGATGTCCTCACCCTTCTTGCCGATCACCACGCCCGGACGCGAGCTGTAAATGGTGATGCGTGCATTACGGGCGGGGCGCTCGATCACGACGCGGCCAACCGATGCGTTCTTGAGCTTCTTCTTCAGGAAGTCGCGAACTTCGATGTCTTCCTTCAGCATGCCGGCGAACTTCGTGTTGCTGGCGTACCAGCGCGAAGCCCAGTTACGGCTGACAGCCAGACGGAAGCCAGTCGGATGAATCTTCTGTCCCATCGTGACTCCTTAGTTGCCGAGCGTCACAGTGATGTGACAGGTTTGTTTCTCGATGCGGTTGCCGCGGCCCTTTGCCCGTGCCGTGAAGCGCTTGAGCGAGGTTGCCTTGTCGACGTAGATCGATTTGACCTTGAGTTCGTCGATGTCGGCGCCTTCGTTGTGCTCGGCGTTGGCGATGGCCGATTCGACCACCTTCTTCACGATCCCGGCAGCCTTTTTCGGGCTGAACGTCAGGACGTTGAGCGCGCGCTCGATCGGCAGACCACGGATCTGGTCAGCGACCAGGCGCGTCTTCTGGGCGGAGATGCGGGCACCGCGATGAATCGCTTTCACTTCCATGATGGCACCTTACCTCTTCGCTTTCTTGTCAGCCGCGTGGCCCTTGAACGTGCGGGTAATCGCAAATTCGCCGAGCTTGTGGCCAACCATGTTTTCCGTAACGTACACCGGCACGTGTTGACGGCCGTTGTGGACGGCGATCGTCAGGCCGATGAACTCCGGCAGAATGGTCGAGCGGCGCGACCACGTCTTGATGGGCTTCTTGTCCTTGCCGCTCGTTGCAACTTCCACCTTCTTCAGCAGGTGGGCGTCGCAGAACGGACCCTTTTTAGCGGAACGAGTCATATCTTTAGCTCCTACCTACCGATTAACGCTTGTGGCGCTTCTGGACGATCATGCTGTCCGTGCGCTTGTTGCTGCGGGTACGGTAACCCTTGGTCGGGGTACCCCACGGCGACACCGGATCGCGACCAGCAGCGGTCTTGCCCTCACCACCACCGTGCGGGTGGTCGACCGGGTTCATCACGACACCACGGACCGTCGGGCGGATACCGCGCCAGCGGGTCGCACCGGCCTTGCCGATGACGCGCAGGCTGTGCTCTTCGTTGCCCACTTCACCAACGGTGGCGCGGCACTCGATGTGCACGCGGCGCACTTCGCCGGAGCGCAGGCGAACCTGGGCGTACAGGCCTTCGCGGGCCAGCAGCACGGCGGAGCCGCCTGCGGCGCGTGCGATCTGGGCGCCCTTGCCCGGCAGCATTTCCACGTTGTTGATCGTGGTACCGACCGGAATGTTGCGGATCGGCAGGTTGTTACCGGCCTTGATCGGCGCTTCCGAGCCGTTCAGCAGCTGCTGGCCGGCAACCATGCCCTTGGTGGCGATGATGTAGCGGCGCTCGCCGTCGGCGAACACGACCAGCGCGATGTTGGCGCTGCGGTTCGGATCGTATTCCAGGCGCTCGACCTTGGCGGGGATGCCGTCCTTGTCGTTGCGCTTGAAATCGACCACGCGGTAGTGGTGCTTATGACCACCGCCCTTGTGGCGGGTGGTGATATGACCATTGTTGTTACGGCCCGACTTCTGGAATTGCTTTTCCAGCAGCGGCGCGTACGGGGTGCCCTTGTGAAGGTCCTTGTTGACCACCTTCACCATCGAGCGACGACCCGGGGAAGTCGGCTTGGTCTTGACGAGTGCCATGATTACTTGGCCTCCGCTTCAAAATTGATTTCCTGACCCGGCTTCAGTGCCACGTATGCCTTCTTCACGTGGTTGCGACGGCCCATGAAACGGCCGAAGCGCTTCTGCTTGCCCTTCTGGTTCAGGATCTGAACGGACTGCACCTCGACCTTGAACAGCAGTTCGACGGCGGCCTTCACTTCTGCCTTGTTGGCATCGCGGGCCACTTCGAACACGACCTGTTCATTCTTGTCGGCGACCAGGGTTGCCTTTTCGGAAACCACCGGCGCGAGCAGCACCTGCATCAAACGATGATCGTTCTTGGCTACTTGCGTCATTTCAGCAACTCCTCGATCTGCGCGACGGCAGCCTTGGTCACTAGCACCTTCTTGTAGTGCACGAGCGACAGCGGGTCAGCCTGGCGCGGCTCCACGACTGCCACGTGCGGCAGGTTGCGCGAAGCCAGGTAGAGGTTTTCGTCGAGGCTGTCGGTGATGATCAGCACCGAGTCCAGGCCCATGGCCTTGAACTTGTCGGCCAAGAGCTTGGTCTTGGGCGCGTCGACAGTGAAACCGTCCACCACGTTGATACGACCTTCACGTGCGAGCTGCGAGTAAATCGAGCGCATGCCGGCACGGAACATCTTCTTGTTGACCTTCTGGCTGAAGTTCTCTTCCGGCGAATTCGGGAAGATACGGCCGCCCCCGCGCCACAGCGGCGAGGAAGACATACCGGCACGAGCACGGCCCGTACCCTTCTGGCGCCACGGCTTCTTGGTCGTGTGCTTGACCTCTTCACGATCTTTCTGCTTGCGGTTACCGCTGCGCGCGTTGGCCTGGTAAGCGACGACGATCTGGTGAACGAGGGCTTCGTTGTAGTCACGGCCGAACACTTCGGGCGAGGCAGCAACGCCTGCACCGACTTGGCCATTGTCCTGGAGGAGCTTGAGTTCCATTACATGCGCTCCTTAAGCTTTGGCTTTGGCCTTGACGGCCGGGGTAACGATGACCTTGCCGTTCTTGGAGCCGGGAATGGCGCCCTTGACCAGCAGCAGCTTGCGCTCTGCGTCGATCTTGGCGATCTCCAGGTTCTGCACGGTGCGGGTGACATCGCCCAGGTGACCGGTCATGCGCTTGCCCGGGAACACGCGGCCCGGATCCTGCGCCATACCGATCGAGCCCGGCACGTTGTGCGAGCGCGAGTTACCGTGGGTGGCACGGCCGGAGGCGAAGTGGTAGCGCTTGATGGTACCGGCGTAGCCCTTACCGATGGTCACGCCCTGCACGTCGATCTTCTGACCGACTTCGAACAGGTCGACCGACAGCGAACCGCCAGCTTGCAGTTCGGCAGCCTTGGCTGCGTCGATACGGAATTCGCGGATGATTTCGCCGGCTTCCACGCCGGCTTTGGCGAGGTGACCCGCCAGCGGCTTGGTGACGCGGCTTGCGCGTCGTGCGCCGAAGGTGACTTGAACCGCGGTGTAACCGTCGGTCTCGTCCGTCTTGATTTGCGTCACGCGGTTGTCGCCGACCTCGACCACGGTCACGGGAATCGCTTCACCGTCGTCCGTGAAAATACGGGTCATGCCAACCTTGCGACCTACAAGGCCAAGGCTCATGGTTTGCTCCATTCCCAGCTGCGATTGGCCGGGGCTGATTGATACACGAAAACTGTGCTTGCGCTTGTGCGCGGATGGGCTTGCGCTAAACAAGACTGCGCGCGGCCAAAATGGCCAGCCCACTACCCGAGGTAACGGGTAGCCTTACAACATATCACAGCAGTTTGGAAAGGGCAATATGAATTGCGGATTTCCCTGCAATGTTGTAGGCAGGGAGGGCGCTGCAGTGACGCTTGCGCTGCCTGGCTGTGGTGGCGGGGCGACGGGCCGCTTTCGGAGCGGCCCATCAGGCACCGTAAAAAGTCAGGTCAGGCCGCGATGCGGACGAAGTCGCCGCCATAGAAGACCAGCGGCTCGCCCTCCCCTGCCGTGACGGCTTCGACGGCACCGACGATCAGCAGGTGGTCGCCCACCGGATCGGCGCGCTCGACCCGGCACGACAGCGTCGCCAGCGCCTCGTCCAGGTAAGGTACGCCGTGCGGGCAACGGCGATGGCCAATGCCGGCGAACTTGTCCGGCAACGGCGTGGCAAAGCGGCGCGCCAGTTCGCCGTGGCCGGCGCGCAGGATGCTGACGCCGAACGGCGCGCCCGGGGCGAACAGGCCCGCATTGGGCGAATGCCTGGCCAGGCTCCACAGGATCAATGGCGGCGCCAGCGACAGCGACGCGAACGAGTTGACGGTGATGCCGACCGGCCGCCGCTGCGGCGTACAGGCACCGATGACCGCCACGCCGGTCGCGTAGCGGCCGCAAACCCGGCGCAGTTCGCGCGGATCGAGCGAGGGGGCGGCATGGCTGATGGTGACCATCTCAGGCGGCCTGCGGCAGGTGGTGGTCGATCAGCTGGTGGCAGGCTTGCGGATCCATCCACCAGGGGAAGTAGTCCGGCGGATTGTCGAAGCCGTTGGCGATGCGGGCCGCCAGCGCCGGCGCCTGCCCCGCCGCGCCCAGCAGACCCAGGATGTGCGGCGGCGGCGGGGTCAGCAGCGAGTTGGTCCACGCCACCACAGCGCCGGCGTATTGCCAGTAGCGGGCGAAGGTCTGTTCCATCCAGTCGCGGTCGTACGCCCGCTCGCCATGGTCGACGATGGCATCGAGATAGACCTTGCAGCACTTGGCGGCATTGTTCGAGCCCTGGCCGGTGATCGGGTCATTGACCACCACGGCATCGGCCATGCCGAACACCAGTCGCCCCGACGGCAGCGTCAGCACCGGCTTGCGTACCGTCGGCGCGAAGCGGCCCGACAGGATGCCATTGTCGTCGGTCAGCGCCACCTGCTCGCAGCGCTCGGCTTCCCACGGCGCATAGGTGCGCAGGATGCGCAGGCTTTCGGCGAGGTGCTGTTCGGGCGTGCGGGCCTCGGTCCAGCGGTCCATCGGACCGCCCGGAATACCCTCGAACACCATGATCTCGCACGGCCCCGACAGTGTCAGCGCGGGAAAGACGAAGTACTCGCCCACCCCGGGAATCAGGTTGAAGCAAACCCGCGAGAACGGCTCGCGCGGCAGCATGCCGGTCACGTAGGTCAGCGCGAGCGCGCGCTGGGGCCGGTCGAACGGGCTGCGCGAGGCATCGCGCTCGAAGCGGCTGACGATCTCGCCCTTGCCGGCAGCCAGCAGCACCAGGTCGTGCTCGCGCGCCAGCGCTTCCAGCTCGTCGACGCCGACATCGACGATGCGCAGGTCGCCGCCGCGCGCAACAAAGGCCTCCATCCATGCCGGCATCTTCAGGCGCTGGTCGACCGCCTGCGCCGGCCGGTCCAGCGGCGCGGCCCAGTCGATGACCCTGGCGCCGGGCAGCTCGGGATGCGGCACGGCCAGGCCGATGCCCTGCACCGGCGGGCAGGCATCGTCCCACCAGTTCAGGCCGAGCTCGCGCTCGGTCTGCAGCGCGCGGTCGAACATGCACTGGCTGGACATGACCTTGCCGGCGCGGATCTGTTCCGGCGTGCGGTTGGACAGCAGCGTGACGCGGTAGCCGTGGGCCTGCAGCCCGAGGGCCATTTGCAGGCCCGACTGGCCCGCTCCGACGATGGCGATGCGTTGGCGCATGAGGTGTCTCCTGAAGGATCGTGGTGGGGCGTTCAGCCGGCCAGCTTGCCGATGGCAGGCACGTTCTGCTCCGGACCCATGGCGGAGTAGCCACCGTCGACGGCATAGTCGGCGCCGGTGACGAAGCTGGCGTGGTCGGAGCAGAGGAACAGCACCACCTGCGCCACTTCGTCGGGCTCGCCGACGCGGCCGAGCAGGTGGAACGGCGCGGCCACCGCATCGGTGCGGGCGCGGTTGCCGCCGCTGACCTCGTCCATCAAGCGGCACCAGGTCCAGCCCGGCGACACCGCGTTGACGCGAATGCGGTCCGGCGCCAGATCCATCGCCATACTGCGGGTCAACTGCGCGATGGCCGCCTTCGATACCGGATAGAGCCAGCGCCCGGTCTGCGCCACGTTGGCGGAGATGCTGGTGAAGTTGACGATGGCACCGCCGCCGCGCGCGCGCATCAGCGGATGCACCGCCTGCGCCAGCATCACCCCGGAAACCACGTTGACATCGAGCGCCGCCAACCAGTCGGCACGATTCGAGCGAAAGCCGTCGTCGAGATAGGTGCAGGCCAGGTTGACCAGGAAATCGACGCCGCCGAAGTGCTGCGCCACCTGGCTCACCGCATCGCGGACCTGCTCGTCCCGCGTGATGTCCGCCGCGATGAACAGCGCCTCCTTGCCCAGTTCCGCGGCAACGCGCTCGCCGTTGGCGGCGTCGATATCGAAGATCGCCACGCGCGCGCCCGCCTCGATGAAGGCCCGCGCCACCCCCGCGCCGATCAGCGTGGCGCCTCCGGTGACGATGGCCACCTTGTCCTGCAATCCCTTCATGGTTGTCTCCTGGTTGCTCACCGGTGTCCGGTACGGTGCGGGCCTCTGCGGGCCCGCTCCCGTTCACTGCCGCCTGCTTACTTGCCCTCGCTCTGCTGCCAGCGCGCCATCAGCGTGTTCGACGGCAGGGTCTCGTCCAGCAGCTTGCGTGCGGTCTCCACGCCCGCCACCGGTAAACCGGTGGGATCCAGCTTGCCGATCTGCACCAGCACGCTGGCCTGGTCCCAGTAGATATGCTCGTGGTACAGCTTGTCGCCGCGGAACTTGACGATGGCGATCAGCGGGATCTCCACGCGCTTGCCGGTGGGCGGCACGCCGGGCAGCATCCAGTCGATCTCGCTGGTGTGGGTGAAGCAGAACAGCAGCTCATCGACGATCTGCGAGGCGCCCACCGTGCGCGACAGCGGGATCAGCGTCGTGTCCGGCGGATTGCTGTGGACGAAATGGTTCTGGTAGAAGCGGCGCAGCTGCGCGTAGCCGACGCCGCCGGTCATGGTCGGGATATGGTTCACGTAGGGCTGCGCCACCATCGTCGCCATGGTCGCATCGACATCGCGGGTGGCGAATTCATACTCGCAGTGCTTGTCCCACAGCGCCGAGAAGTCGTAGTGCGGGCCCATCTCGCGGCGCAGCGCGGCGATCGAGCGCTGGTGCGCCATCAGCGCCGAAGGCTTGTCGAAATGCTCGCCACCGGCGCGCGCAAAGGCATGGTCGACGCCGGCATAGACGTACACCTCGATGTGGTCCCGGCCGGCAAGGGCCTCGCGGATCGCCGCCTGCGCCTGCGGCGGGCAGAAGCCGTCCTTCTCCGCGATATGCAGCACCAGGCGGCCCCGCACGTTGGCGGCCTCGCCCAGCGCATGCTCGATGCCGACGCCGTAGTACGCCACCGCGCAGGCCACGTCGGGCAACCGGCAGGCGGCCAGGTAGGCCAGCTTGCCGCCCAGGCAGAAGCCCAGCACGCCGGTCTGGCCGACGCATTCGGGGCGCGCGCGCAACGTCTCCAGCGCCGCGCCCACATCCTGCACGCCCTTCGCTTCGTCGAACTGCTGATAGAGGCCGAGCGCGCGCTGGAAGTCTTCGCCGCGGTCGGTCAGCTCGATGCCCGGTGCGATGCGCCAGAACAAGTCCGGCACCAGCACCGTATGGCCCTCTTCGGCGTAGTAATCGGCCACCTGGCGCATGGTGGCATTGACGCCGAAGATCTCCTGGCACAGCACGATGCCGGGGCCCTTGCCCGCCGCGGGGGTGGCGAGATAGCCGCCAAAACTGCCTTCTGGGGTCTGGATCTGGATGGTCTGGCCCATGGCCTGCGCTCCTTGTCGTTCTCTGTTGGCTGACAGCTGGTGGAGGGTGCGCTGCCGTGCTGGATCCCATGATGGTGGCTCCGCACCGCAGCAAACTAGCCGCTGGCTGCAGCGGCTATCCGATTAGTGCAGGAAAGTCGGGCTTCGGTCAACGCAAGGCCGGGGTCGCGCGGATCGATCCGCTATAGTGGTTGCGTGGACCATGCTGCGCGCATGGCGCCCCGGCCTCCGCCGTGGACGCCAGCCAGCGCCGCGGCCACGCCAGAGGAGCGAGACCATGTTGCAGCTGCCCCCGACTGCCCGCGCGCCGGCGCCGCTGGCGCACGCCCTGCTACACGATGCCGGGCGGCAGGTGTTCGCCTCGACCGACCTCGGGCAGACGCGCGCGGCGGTGGGCAAGGTCTTCAAGCCGCACCGGCTCGATATCCGCGGGACCAGCCTGTCGGCCCGCATGCACCACGCGCCGCTGGGCGCGGTGTCGCTGAACCGGCTCGCCTACGGCGCCGATGTCACCATCGACCCGGGCCCGCTCGGCGACTTCCTGCTGGTGCAGATGCCGCTCAGCGGCCACGCCGAGATCCGTTGCGGCGCGCAGCAGATCGTGTCGACGCCGGACTGCGCGTCCGTGCTGACGCCCAGCGACCCGCTGCTGATGCGCTGGAGCGCGGACAACGACCAGCTGATCGTGCGCGTCGAACGCAGCGCGCTGGAGCGCGTGTGCGCCGCCTATCTCGGGCATCGCCCGGACCCGCCGCTGCGCTTCCAGCTCGGCATGGCCTGGCGCAGCGCCGGCTGGTATGCATTGATGGAGTATCTGGCGCAGATGCTGGCGGCGGAGCCGGAAGCCGCGCGCCACCCGCTCACGGCATGCCAGCTCGAGCAGCTGGTGATCGGCACCCTGCTGACGCTGCAGCCGCACAGCCTGTCGGAGGCGCTGCAGCGGCACGGCAAGCCGCTGGCGCCGCGCCATGTGAAAGTGGTCGAGGAATATATCCACGCCCATGCCGCCGCGGCGCTGACGCCGGCGCTGCTGGCGGAGATCGCGGGCGTCAGCCTGCGCAGCCTGTATGCGGGGTTCCGCGAGCATCGCGGGCTGAGCCCGATGGCCTACCTGCGCACGGTCCGGCTGGACCGGGTACGGCACGACCTGCTCAACGATGCGGCGCTGTCGTCGGTGACCGGCGCCGCGCTGCGCTGGGGCTTTACCCACCTGGGGCGCTTCAGCGCCGAGTACCGGCGCGCGTTCGGCGAGTGCCCGGCCGAGACGCTGCGCCGGCGCGGCAGCGTGTAGGGGCGTGGCGGGCGCTGCCGTGCGGCGTGCCACCAAAACAAAAACGGCGAACCGAGGTTCGCCGTTTTGCTGCATCAAGCCGCGCGGGCGGCCCGAAACATCGTTACACCTTGATCTCGACGTCCACGCCTGCCGGCAGGTCGAGCTTCATCAGCGCGTCAACGGTCTTGTCGGTCGGGTCGACGATGTCCATCAGGCGCTGGTGGGTGCGGATCTCGAACTGATCGCGGCTGGTCTTGTTGACGTGCGGCGAACGCAGGATGTCGAAGCGCTGGATGCGGGTCGGCAGGGGCACCGGGCCCTTGACGATCGCGCCGGTACGCTTGGCGGTATCCACGATTTCGGCAGCCGACTGGTCGATCAGGCGATAGTCGAAAGCCTTCAGGCGGATACGGATCTTCTGGTTCTGCATGATATTTCCTTAAAAGAGCGATTGGGCAAGCTGCCCGTTGAATGGGGACATGCCCGCGGGCATGTCCCAGGAAGTGCTTAGTCGAGGATCTTTGCCACGACGCCGGCGCCGACGGTACGGCCACCTTCGCGGATGGCGAAGCGCAGGCCTTCTTCCATGGCGATCGGGGCGATCAGCTTGACGGTGATCGACACGTTGTCACCCGGCATGACCATTTCCTTGTCCTTCGGCAGCTCGATCGAGCCGGTCACGTCGGTGGTACGGAAGTAGAACTGCGGGCGGTAGTTGTTGAAGAACGGGGTGTGACGGCCGCCTTCGTCCTTCGACAGGATGTACACCTCGCCGGTGAAGTGGGTGTGCGGCTTGATCGAACCCGGCTTGCACAGCACCTGGCCGCGCTCGACGTCTTCACGCTTGGTGCCGCGCAGCAGCAGACCGACGTTGTCGCCAGCCTGGCCCTGGTCCAGCAGCTTGCGGAACATTTCCACGCCGGTGCAGGTGGTCTTCACGGTCGGCTTGATACCGACGATTTCGATTTCCTCGCCGACCTTGATGATGCCGCGCTCGATACGGCCGGTCACCACGGTGCCGCGACCCGAGATCGAGAACACGTCTTCCACCGGCATCAGGAAGGTACCGTCAACGGCACGCTCCGGCGTCGGGATGTAGGTGTCCAGCGCGTCGGCCAGGCGCATGATGGCTTCTTCGCCCAGGTCGCCCTTGTCGCCTTCCAGCGCCAGCTTGGCCGAACCCTTGATGATCGGGGTGTCGTCGCCGGGGAACTCGTACTTGCTCAGCAGCTCGCGCACTTCCATCTCGACCAGCTCGAGCAGTTCGGCGTCGTCCACCATGTCGCACTTGTTCAGGAACACGATGATGTACGGCACGCCGACCTGACGGGCCAGCAGGATGTGCTCGCGGGTCTGCGGCATCGGGCCGTCAGCGGCCGAGCACACCAGGATCGCGCCGTCCATCTGGGCGGCACCGGTGATCATGTTCTTGACGTAGTCGGCGTGGCCCGGGCAGTCAACGTGCGCGTAGTGGCGGTTGGCCGTCTCGTATTCGACGTGGGCGGTATTGATGGTAATACCGCGGGCCTTCTCTTCCGGCGCTGCGTCGATTTCGTCGTACTTCTTGGCCGCACCACCGAACTTCGCTGCCAGCACCGTGGCGATCTCGCTGCGGTCAGCGTGGTCTTGCCATGGTCAACGTGACCAATCGTACCAACGTTCACGTGCGGCTTGGTCCGCTCGAACTTTTCCTTTGCCATTTTTTTCAGCTCCTAATGGAATGCAGTCTTGTCGATTCATCACGCCGCCGCGTCCTGGCGGACGCGGCGGCATACAGCTTATTTACTTGCCCTTGGCCGCCATCACTGCTTCGGCGATGTTCTTCGGTGCCTCGGCGTAGTGCTTGAATTCCATGGTGTAGGTGGCGCGGCCTTGCGTGGCCGAGCGCAGCGCGGTCGAATATCCGAACATTTCCGACAGCGGGACTTCGGCCTTGATGATCTTGCCGCCGCCCACCATGTCGTCCATGCCCTGCACGATGCCGCGGCGGGACGACAGGTC
Organism: Cupriavidus nantongensis; assembly: GCF_001598055.1. Lineage (NCBI taxonomy): Bacteria > Pseudomonadati > Pseudomonadota > Betaproteobacteria > Burkholderiales > Burkholderiaceae > Cupriavidus > Cupriavidus nantongensis. The sequence goes on from NZ_CP014844.1 coordinate 4,594,128, forward strand.
GCCCATCACGGTACCGGTGTAGTCTTCCGGCGTTTCCACTTCCACGGCCATCATCGGCTCGAGCAGAACCGGGCTGGCCTTGCGCATGGCTTCCTTGAAAGCCATCGAGCCGGCCATGCGGAACGCGTTTTCGTTCGAGTCCACGTCGTGGTACGAACCGAAGGTCAGCGTGACCTTCACGTCCACCACCGGGAAGCCAGCCAGGATACCGGCCGTCAGGGTGTCGACGATACCCTTTTCGACCGCCGGGATGTATTCGCGAGGAATCACACCGCCCTTGATGGCGTCGATGAACTCGAAGCCCTTGCCCGGCTCTTGCGGTTCCAGCGTGATCACGGCGTGACCGTACTGGCCGCGGCCGCCCGACTGCTTGACGAACTTGCCTTCGACGTCCTCGGCCTTCTTGCGGATGGTTTCGCGGTAGGCCACCTGCGGCGCGCCGATGTTGGCTTCCACGCCGAATTCGCGCTTCATGCGGTCGACCAGAATTTCGAGGTGGAGCTCGCCCATGCCCGAAATGATGGTCTGGCCCGATTCTTCATCGGTACGCACGCGGAACGACGGATCCTCGGCGGCCAGGCGGTTCAGGGCGATGCCCATCTTTTCCTGGTCGGCCTTGGTCTTCGGCTCGACCGCCTGCGAGATCACCGGCTCCGGGAACACCATGCGCTCGAGCACGATCGGGGCAGCCGGATCGCACAGCGTATCGCCCGTGGTGGCGTCCTTCAGGCCCACCGCGGCGGCGATGTCGCCGGCCAGCACTTCCTTGATTTCTTCGCGCTGGTTGGCGTGCATCTGCAGAATACGGCCCAGGCGTTCCTTCTTGCCCTTGACCGGGTTGTAGACGGTGTCGCCCGAGTTGATCTTGCCCGAGTAGACGCGGAAGAAGATCAGCTGGCCGACGAACGGGTCGGTCATGATCTTGAACGCCAGCGCCGAGAACTTCTCGTTGTCGTCGGCCTTGCGCTCGAGCTTCTTCTCGTCGTCGCTTTCGTCCACGCCCTTGACCGGCGGAATATCGACCGGCGACGGCAGGAAGTCGATCACGGCGTCGAGCATACGCTGCACGCCCTTGTTCTTGAACGCGGTGCCGCACAGCATCGGCTGGATTTCGCAGGCGATGGTACGGTCACGCAGCGCCTTGACGATCTCGGCGCGGGTCAGCTCTTCGCCGCCCAGGTACTTTTCCATCAGCTCTTCGCTGGCTTCGGCGGCGGACTCGACCATCTTCTCGCGCCATTCTTCAGCGGTCGCCTGCAGCTCGGCCGGGATGTCCTGGTATTCGAACTTCACGCCCTGGCTGGCTTCGTCCCAGATGATCGCCTTCATTTCCAGCAGGTCGATCACGCCCTGGAAGCCGTCTTCAGCGCCGATCGGCACCACCACGGGCACCGGGTTGGCCTTCAGGCGGGTCTTCAGCTGGTCGTAGACCTTGAAGAAGTTGGCGCCGGTACGGTCCATCTTGTTGACGAACGCCAGACGCGGCACGCCGTACTTGTTGGCCTGACGCCACACGGTTTCGGACTGCGGCTGCACGCCGCCCACGGCGCAGTACACCATGCATGCGCCATCCAGCACGCGCATGGAACGCTCCACCTCGATGGTGAAGTCCACGTGGCCCGGGGTGTCGATGATGTTGAAGCGGTGCTCGGGGTAGTTGCCGGCCATGCCCTTCCAGAAGGCGGTGGTGGCAGCGGAGGTGATGGTAATACCACGCTCCTGTTCCTGCTCCATCCAGTCCATGGTGGCGGCGCCGTCGTGCACTTCACCGATCTTGTGGTTCACACCGGTGTAGAACAGGATGCGCTCGGTCGTGGTGGTTTTACCCGCGTCAATGTGAGCCGAAATACCGATGTTACGGTAACGCTCGATGGGAGTCTTACGAGCCACTTTAATCCTCTATTCGTCCGTGAGGCGCCGGCATCTCATGGCCCGCGCCCCTAACACAAACGGGCGAGATGTGTAAAAACACAGCCCGCCCGGCAACCAACAATGTTTTCGCTCGCTTTAGAAGCGGAAGTGCGAGAACGCCTTGTTGGCTTCGGCCATGCGGTGCACTTCGTCGCGCTTCTTCATCGCGCCGCCACGGCCTTCCGATGCTTCCAGCAGCTCACCTGCCAGGCGCAGCGCCATCGACTTCTCGCTGCGTTTTTTCGCGGCCTCACGCAGCCAGCGCATCGCCAATGCCAAACGACGCGACGGACGGACTTCGACCGGAACCTGATAGTTGGCGCCGCCCACGCGACGGCTCTTCACTTCCACCACCGGCTTCACGTTGTTGATGGCAACGGAGAACACTTCGATGGGGGCCTTGCCTGCCTTCTTTTCGATCTGGTCGAACGCGCCGTACACGATGCGTTCGGCAACCGACTTCTTGCCATCCAGCATCAGCACGTTCATGAACTTGGCAACTTCAACGTTGCCGAACTTCGGATCAGGCAGAACGTCCCGCTTCGGGACTTCACGACGACGTGGCATCTTCTTTCCTTTAGATTCAGTTGAGAGCGCGGTCAGATTTTCCCGCTCTCCGGCCACCAACTAGCTTGCATGCAAAGACAGCAAATTCGCCGGGTGACCACTTACTCGACGGCACGGTTGCCAAAAAGGCGCTCCGTTGTACCGCCGCCTGGTGACAGCACCATGACTTGCGCCACAGGCTATCGTCTGTTGCTTCGGGCCTTGCGGGCCCAGGCTGCCGAAACTTAGGCTGCCTTCGGACGCTTCGCGCCGTACTTCGAACGGGCCTGCTTGCGGTCCTTCACGCCTTGCAGGTCCAGCGAGCCACGGACGATGTGGTAACGCACACCCGGCAGATCCTTCACACGGCCGCCGCGGATCAGCACGACCGAGTGTTCCTGCAGGTTGTGGCCTTCACCGCCGATGTACGAAATGACTTCGAAACCGTTGGTCAGGCGCACCTTGGCGACCTTACGCAGTGCCGAGTTCGGCTTCTTCGGCGTCGTGGTGTACACGCGGGTGCACACGCCACGGCGCTGGGGGCAGTTCTCAAGCGCCGGGCTCTTGCTCTTGATGACTTCCGAGACGCGCGGCTTGCGAACCAGTTGGTTGATAGTTGGCATTGTTCAATCCAGCTTGGTTTTACGAAAAACGCCCCTCGTGCCGGCATGCGCCAGGCTGGAGAGGCAACTACGGGTTTTGGACGGGAGAGGTGAGCGGGCGCTCTGCAGACGGGACTGTGCGGTAACAGCATGCCAAAGAGCGCGAGCCGGCACCCGGATCCCGCGTCTGCCGCCACCCGTCCATGGAAACCCAGTCCGGTAGGCTTGCCGGCAGCGACCTGAAGGCCACTTATCCGACGGGCGAGCGAAATCCAAAGCCAAAAACTCGAATCTGGCATCCTAGCAGCGGAATCGTATACCGTCAAGCCGTATACCGACTGGCAGACCTGGCGGCTAGGCCCCGCGCAGCGTGTCGAGGATACCCTGCCCGTAGCGCTCCAGCTTGGAGGCGCCGATCCCGGGAATGCCTTGCATCGCCGACAGCGAATCCGGCGCGGTGCGCGCCAGTTCGGCCAGCGTGGCGTCATGGAAGATCACGTAGGCCGGCACGCCATGCTCGCGCGCGGCCTCGGTGCGCCAGCGCCGCAGCGCTTCCCAGTTGGCCAGCGTATCGGCGTCCATGTCGGCGGTATGGTCGATGCGGGTGCCGCGCGCCGCGCGCTCGCCGGACTTGCCCGGCCTGGCAGCCTGGCGGCGCAGGATGATCTGGCGCTCGCCCTTGAGCACCGCGCGCGCGTCTTCGCCCAGCAGCAGCGCGCCATGGCCGCCGTGGTCGATGGTCAGCAAGCCCTGCGCGATCAGCTGGCGGAACACCGTGTGCCACTCATGCACCGAGCGGTCCTTGCCGATGCCGAAGGTCGAGACCTTGTCATGGCCCCATTGCCTGATCTTTTCCGAGGCATTGCCGCGCAGCACGTCGATCAGGTGGGTGGCGCCAAAGTGCACGCGGCTGGCCTGCGCGGTGCGGTAGACGCACGACAGCGCCATCTGCGCCTCGCGCGTGCCGTCCCACGTGGCCGGCGGCTCGAGGCAGGTATCGCAGTTGCCGCACGGTTCGCTGGCTTCGTTGAAGTACGCCAGGATGCGCTGGCGCCGGCAGCCGGCGGTTTCGCACAAACCCAGCAGCGCATCGAGCTTGGACGACGACACGCGCTTGAACGCCTCGTCGGCCTCGGATTCGTCGATCATGCGCTTCTGCTGCACCACGTCGCCCAGGCCGTAGGCCATCCAGGCATTGGCGGGCAGCCCGTCGCGGCCGGCGCGGCCGGTTTCCTGGTAATAGCCCTCCATGCTCTTGGGCAGGTCCAGGTGGGCGACAAAGCGTACGTCGGGCTTGTCGATGCCCATGCCGAAGGCGATCGTCGCCACCATTACCAGGCCTTCCTCTTCGCGGAAGCGCGCCTGGTGGTGCTGGCGCACCTGGGCGTCCATGCCGGCATGGTAGGCGAGCGCGTTGATGCCGTGGCCGCTCAGCCACTGCGCGGTGTCCTCGACCTTCTTGCGCGACAGGCAATAGACGATGCCGCTGTCGTGGGTGCCGTCGGCCGCGGTATGTTCGGCCTTGATAAAGGCCAGCAGCTGCTGGCGCGCATTGTCCTTCTCGACGATGCGGTAGCGGATGTTGGGCCGGTCGAAGCTGGAGATGAAGATGCGCGCGTCGTGCAGCGCCAGCCGCTCGACGATCTCGTCGCGCGTCAGCGCGTCGGCGGTCGCAGTCAGCGCAATGCGCGGCACGTACGGGAAGCGCTCGTGCAGCACCGACAGCTGGATGTACTCGGGGCGGAAGTCGTGGCCCCATTGCGACACGCAGTGGGCTTCGTCGATCGCGAACAGGCCGACGCGGGTGCGCTCCAGCAGGTCGAGGAAGCGCGGCGTCATCAGCCGTTCCGGCGCCACGTAGAGGATCTCGATGCGCCCGGCCAGCAGATCCCGCTCGACCGCCGAGGCCTCGGCGCCGGTCAGCGTCGAGTTGAGCACCGCGGCGCGCACGCCGGCCTCGGTCAGCGCCGCGACCTGGTCCTGCATCAGCGCGATCAGCGGCGACACCACGATGCCGACACCATCGCCGGCGCGCTGGCGCAGCAGCGCCGGGATCTGGTAGCACAGCGACTTGCCGCCGCCGGTCGGCATCAGCACCAGGCAATCGCCGCCGGTGGCGACGTGGTCGATGATCTCGGCCTGGCGCCCGCGGAAGGCGTGGTAGCCGAAGACATCCTTGAGGATCGCCAGTGCTTGCGACATGGACAACGGAAATGCTGGAGCCGGAAAAGCCGTAACCTTACCACTAAGGGGGGCCGCCGCCGCGCCTGCGCGGCAAACTCTCGGATGTTTCTCACCGATGTTTGCCACGAAGGCCTCGGCGCCGTGCGCGGACGAAAAAAAAGCCCGGCTGGATCAGCCGGGCTTTGGTCCGCCTTGCGGCGGTCATCACTGCAACGGGATCAGGCGTTGTCGCCTTCGCCCTCGGTCGCCTGCACCACCGGCGGCTCGATGAAGAGCGACTGCTCTTCTTCGGCGATCGCCTGGGCGCGTTCGCGCTCGGAGGCCTCGCGCGCCTTGCGGGCACGGTGGTAGGCCAGGCCGGTACCGGCCGGGATCAGGCGGCCGACGATCACGTTTTCCTTCAGGCCACGCAGGTCGTCGGTCTTGCCCATGATCGCGGCTTCGGTCAGCACGCGCGTGGTTTCCTGGAACGATGCCGCCGAGATGAAGCTGTCGGTCGACAGCGACGCCTTGGTAATACCCAGCAGCAGGTTCTCGTAGGTCGCCGGACGCTTGCCTTCGGCGATCACGCGGTCGTTCTCGTCGAGCAGTTCCGAACGCTCCACCTGTTCACCCGGGATGAACTTGGTGTCGCCCACATCGACGATCTGAACACGGCGCAGCATCTGGCGAACGATCACCTCGATGTGCTTGTCGTTGATCTTCACGCCCTGCAGACGGTACACGTCCTGGACTTCGTCGACGATGTAGTGCGCCAGCTCTTCGATGCCCTTCAGGCGCAGGATGTCGTGCGGGTCCGCCGGACCTTCCACGATCATTTCGCCCTTGTTCACCACCTGGCCGTCGTGCACCAGCACCTGCTTTTCCTTCGCGATCAGGAACTCGTGGGCATTGCCGTCCAGGTCGGTGATGACCAGGCGCTGCTTGCCCTTGGTGTCCTTGCCGAACGAGGTCGTGCCGGTGACTTCCGCCAGCACGGCGGCGTCCTTCGGCGAACGCGCTTCGAACAGCTCGGCCACACGCGGCAGACCACCGGTAATGTCGCGGGTCTTCTGCGATTCGGTCGGGATCCGCGCGAGCACTTCACCCACGTGCACCTGCTGGCCGTCCTTCACGGTAATCAGTGCGCCGACCTGGAAGCCGATGGTCACGGAGTGGTCCGTGCCGGGGATCTTCACTTCCTGGCCGTTGGCGTCGAGCAGCTTCACCTGCGGGCGGATGCCCTTGGTTGCAGCCGTGCGGCGCTTGGCGTCGATCACCACCAGGGTCGACAGGCCCGTCACTTCGTCCATCTGCTTGGCGACGGTCACGCCCTCTTCGACGTTCTCGAACTTGATCGTGCCCGAGTACTCCGAAACGATCGGGCGCGTCAGCGCGTCCCAGGTCGCCAGTTGCGTGCCGGCCTTGATCGACTGGCCGTCCTGCACCAGCAGCGTGGCGCCGTACGGGATCTTGTGGCGCTCGCGCTCGCGGCCGTGGTCGTCGGTGATCAGCGCCTCGCCCGAACGCGAGATCACGATCAGTTCGCCCTTGGCGTTGGTCACGTAGCGCATGGTCGCGGTGAAGCGCACCGTACCGGTCGCCTTCGCTTCCACGCTCGAGGCCACTGCCGCACGCGACGCCGCACCACCGATGTGGAAGGTACGCATGGTCAGCTGCGTGCCCGGCTCGCCGATCGACTGCGCGGCGATCACGCCCACCGCTTCGCCCGAGTTCACCAGCACGCCGCGGCCGAGGTCGCGGCCGTAGCACTTGGCGCACAGGCCGTAGCGTGTGTCGCACGACAGCGGGGTGCGGACCTTGACTTCGTCGACGCCGATGTTGTCGATCAGCTCGACCAGGTCTTCGTCCAGCAGCGTGCCGGCTTCGATCGCGGTTTCCTGGGTTTCCGGGTTGACCACGTCGGCCACGGTCACGCGGCCGAGGATACGGTCGCGCAGGGCTTCGATCACTTCACCGCCTTCGACCAGGGCCTTCATGGCCACGCCGTTGGAGGTGCCGCAATCGTCTTCGACCACGACCAGATCCTGCGTCACGTCGACCAGGCGACGGGTCAGGTAACCCGAGTTCGCGGTCTTCAGTGCCGTATCGGCCAGGCCCTTACGGGCGCCGTGGGTCGAGATGAAGTACTGCAGAACGTTCAGGCCTTCACGGAAGTTCGCCGTAATCGGCGTTTCAATGATCGAGCCATCCGGCTTGGCCATCAGGCCGCGCATGCCGGCCAGCTGGCGGATCTGCGCGGCGGAACCCCGTGCGCCCGAGTCGGCCATCATGTAGATGGAGTTGAACGACTCCTGCTTCACGGTCTTGCCTTCGCGGTCGACCACGTCTTCGTGCTGCAGCTGCTCCATCATCGCCTTGCCCACCTGGTCGCCGGCGGCGCCCCAGATGTCAACGACGTTGTTGTAGCGCTCCTGGTCGGTCACCAGGCCCGACATGTACTGCTTGTCGTATTCCTTCACCTTGGCCGAGGCCTCGGCGATGATCTTTTCCTTGGCCGGCGGCACCAGCATATCGTCGATCGCGATCGAGATACCGGCGCGGGTCGCCAGGCGGAAGCCCGACTGCAGCAGCTTGTCGGCGAAGATCACGGTCTCGCGCAGGCCGCAGCGGCGGAACGCCGTGTTGATCAGGCGCGAGATTTCCTTCTTCTTCAGCGGCTTGTTCAGCACCGAGAACGGCAGGCCCTTCGGCAGGATCTCGGACAGGATCGCGCGGCCGACCGTGGTGGCCTGCAGCGTGATCTTGGGCGCGAAACGCGCGTCGCCCTCGGCGTCCTTGTCGACCAGCTCATACTCGGTGATACGCACGTTCACGCGCGAAGCCAGTTCGACTTCCTTGTTCTCGTACGCGCGGATCACTTCGCTGATGTCGGCGAAGGTCATGCCCTCGCCCTTGCCGTTGATCTTGTCGCGGGTGGTGTAGTACAGGCCCAGCACCACGTCCTGCGACGGCACGATCGACGGGTCGCCGTTGGCCGGGAACAGCACGTTGTTGGAGGCCAGCATCAGGGTGCGGGCTTCCATCTGCGCTTCCAGCGACAGCGGCACGTGGACGGCCATCTGGTCACCGTCGAAGTCGGCGTTGAACGCCGCGCAGACCAGCGGGTGCAGCTGGATCGCCTTGCCTTCGATCAGCACCGGCTCGAACGCCTGGATGCCCAGGCGGTGCAGCGTCGGCGCACGGTTCAGCATCACCGGGTGCTCGCGGATCACCTCTTCGAGGATGTCCCACACCACCGGGGTCTGGCTTTCGACTTCCTTCTTCGCCGCCTTGATGGTGGTGGCGATGCCCATCGTTTCCAGCTTGTGGAAGATGAACGGCTTGAACAGCTCGAGCGCCATCAGCTTGGGCAGGCCGCACTGGTGCAGCTTCAGCGTCGGGCCCACCACGATGACCGAACGGCCCGAGTAGTCGACGCGCTTGCCCAGCAGGTTCTGACGGAAACGACCGCCCTTGCCCTTGATCATTTCGGCCAGGGACTTCAGCGGACGCTTGTTGGCGCCGGTCATCGCCTTGCCGCGACGGCCGTTGTCCAGCAGCGAGTCAACCGCTTCCTGCAGCATGCGCTTTTCGTTGCGCACGATGATCTCGGGGGCCTTCAGCTCCAGCAGGCGCTTCAGGCGGTTGTTACGGTTGATGACGCGGCGGTACAGGTCGTTCAGGTCCGAGGTCGCGAAGCGGCCGCCGTCCAGCGGCACCAGCGGGCGCAGCTCGGGCGGCAGTACCGGCAGCACCTCGAGGATCATCCACTCGGGCTTGATGCCCGAACGCTGGAAGGCCTCGAGCACCTTCAGGCGCTTGGCGAACTTCTTGATCTTGGCTTCGGAACCGGTGGCCTGCAGCTCGGCGCGGATCTGTTCGATCTGCTTCTCGATGTCGATGCCGCGCAGCAGTTCGCGGATGCCCTCGGCACCCATCATGGCGACGAACTCGCCCTCGCCGTACTCGTCGCACTTCGCCAGGTAGTCGTCTTCGGACATGATCTGGCTCTTCTTGAGCGGAGTCATGCCGGGTTCGATCACCACGAATGCTTCGAAGTACAGCACGCGCTCGATGTCGCGCAGCGTCATGTCCAGGACCATGCCCAGGCGCGACGGCAGCGACTTCAGGAACCAGATGTGCGCGGTGGGGGCGGCCAGTTCGATGTGGCCCATGCGCTCGCGGCGCACCTTGGCCAGCGTCACTTCAACGCCGCACTTCTCGCAGATCACGCCACGGTGCTTCAGGCGCTTGTACTTGCCGCACAGGCACTCGTAGTCCTTGATCGGGCCAAAGATCTTGGCGCAGAACAGGCCGTCGCGTTCCGGCTTGAACGTACGGTAGTTGATCGTTTCCGGCTTCTTCACTTCGCCGTACGACCACGAACGGATCTTCTCGGGCGAGGCCAGGCCGATCTTGATCGCGTCGAACTGCTCTTCCTGCTGTACCTGCTTAAAGAGATCGAGCAATGCTTTCATTGCAACTCCTTGTTTCGCCACCGTCCCGGAGTCTGTCCGGGTCGATGGCATTCATCCTGTGGGAAATCCTTCGCTGGTGGGTGCCCGCCGTGGCCGGCACCCGCATCGTCTCGATCAGTAGCGATCGAGGTCGATGTCGATACCCAGCGAGCGGATTTCCTTCACCAGCACGTTGAACGATTCCGGCATGCCGGCGTCGATCGAGTGCTCGCCCTTGACGATGTTCTCGTACACCTTGGTACGGCCGTTCACGTCATCGGACTTGACCGTCAGCATTTCCTGCAGCACGTACGACGCGCCGTAGGCTTCCAGTGCCCACACTTCCATCTCACCGAAGCGCTGGCCACCGAACTGCGCCTTACCACCCAGCGGCTGCTGCGTGACGAGCGAGTACGGGCCGGTCGAACGCGCGTGCATCTTGTCGTCGACCAGGTGGTGCAGCTTCAGCATGTGCATCACACCCAGCGTGACCGGACGCTCGAACGCTTCGCCGGTGCGGCCGTCGAACAGCGTGACCTGCTGCTTGGAAGCCGTCAGGCCCTTTTCGCGGGCGACGTCGTCCGGGTAGGCCAGGTCCAGCATGCGGCGGATTTCGTCCTCGTGGGCACCGTCGAACACCGGGGTCGCAAACGGCACGCCCTTCTTCAGGTTGTTCGCCAGTTCCAGCACTTCGGCGTCGGACAGGCTGTCGAGGTCTTCCGGCTTGCCGCTCTCGTTGTAGATCTGCGAGAGCAGCGTGCGCAGTTCCTGCGCCTTGGCCTGCGCCTTGAGCATGTCGCCGATGCGCTGGCCCAGGCCGCGCGCGGCCCAGCCCAGGTGGGTTTCCAGGATCTGGCCCACGTTCATCCGCGACGGCACGCCCAGCGGGTTCAGCACGATGTCGGCCGGGGTACCGTCCGCCATGTACGGCATGTCTTCGATCGGCACGATCTTCGACACCACACCCTTGTTACCGTGACGGCCGGCCATCTTGTCGCCAGGCTGCAGGCGGCGCTTGACGGCCAGGTAGACCTTGACCATCTTGATCACGCCCGGCGGCAGTTCGTCGCCCTGCGTCAGCTTCTTGCGCTTCTCTTCGAAGGCCAGGTCGAACTCGTGGCGCTTCTGCTCGATGGCTTCCTTGACGGCTTCCAGCTGGGCAGCCAGTTCCTCGTCGGCCGGGCGGATGTCGAACCAGTGGTACTTGTCGATGTCCGCCAGGTACTCCTTGGTGATCTTGGCACCCTTGGCCAGCTTCTTCGGGCCGCCGTTGACGGTCTTGTCGACCAGCAGACGCTCCAGACGCTGGAACGCGTCGCCTTCCACGATACGCAGCTGGTCGTTCAGGTCCAGGCGGTAGCGCTTCAGTTCGTCGTCGATGATCGACTGGGCACGCTTGTCGCGGGTCACGCCTTCGCGGGTGAAGACCTGGACGTCGATCACGATGCCGCTCATGCCCGACGGCACGCGCAGCGAGGTGTCCTTCACGTCCGACGCCTTCTCGCCGAAGATCGCGCGCAGCAGCTTCTCTTCCGGGGTCAGCTGGGTCTCGCCCTTGGGCGTGACCTTGCCCACCAGCACGTCGCCGGCTTCGACCTCGGCACCGATGTAGGTGATGCCCGATTCGTCCAGCCGCGCCAGCTGGGCTTCGGCCAGGTTCGAGATATCGCGCGTGATTTCTTCCGGTCCCAGCTTGGTGTCGCGGGCGACGACCGACAGTTCCTCGATGTGGATCGAGGTATAGCGGTCTTCAGCCACCACGCGCTCCGAGATCAGGATCGAATCCTCGAAGTTGTAGCCGTTCCACGGCATGAACGCCACCAGCATGTTCTGGCCCAGGGCCAGTTCGCCCAGGTCGGTCGAGGCGCCGTCGGCGATGACGTCGCCGCGGGCCACGTGGTCGCCCACCTTGACCATCGGACGCTGGTTGATGTTGGTGTTCTGGTTCGAGCGCGTGTACTTGATCAGGTTGTAGATGTCCACGCCGACTTCACCGGCCACGGCTTCGTCGTCGTTCACGCGGATCACGATACGCATCGCGTCGACGTAGTCGACCACGCCGCCACGCATCGCCTGCACGGCGGTGCCCGAGTCGACCGCAACGGTACGCTCGATGCCGGTGCCGACCAGCGGCTTGTCCGGACGCAGGCAAGGCACGGCCTGACGCTGCATGTTCGCGCCCATCAGTGCACGGTTCGCGTCATCGTGTTCCAGGAACGGCACCAGCGAGGCAGCGGCCGACACGATCTGCGACGGCGCCACGTCGATGTATTGCACGCGGTCCGGCGTCACCATACGGGTTTCACGCTCGGAGCCTTCGCGCGCCGACACCAGCTCGTCGATCAGGTTGCCGTCGGCATCGACGGTCGCGTTGGCCTGCGCCACCACGTACTTGCCTTCCTCGATCGCCGACAGGTAGTCGACCTCGTCGGTCAGCTTGCTGTCGACCACCTTGCGGTACGGCGTTTCCAGGAAGCCGTATTCGTTCAGGCGGGCATACAGTGCCAGCGAGTTGATCAGACCAATGTTCGGTCCTTCCGGCGTTTCGATCGGGCACACGCGGCCATAGTGGGTCGGGTGCACGTCGCGGACTTCAAAGCCGGCGCGCTCGCGCGTCAGGCCGCCCGGGCCCAGTGCGGAGACGCGGCGCTTGTGCGTGATCTCGGACAGCGGGTTGGTCTGGTCCATGAACTGCGACAGCTGCGACGAACCGAAGAACTCGCGGATTGCCGACGAGATCGGCTTCGAGTTGATCAGGTCGTGCGGCATCAGGTTCTCGGTCTCGGCCTGGCCCAGACGTTCCTTGACGGCACGCTCCACACGCGACAGGCCGGCGCGGAACTGGTTCTCGGCCAGTTCGCCGACGCAACGCACGCGACGGTTGCCCAGGTGGTCGATGTCATCGACCTCGCCCTTGCCGTTGCGCAGGTTGACCAGGATCTTGATGGTCTCGAGGATGTCCTCGTCCTGCAGCACCATGGCGCCTTCGCCGCTGGGGCGGCCCAGGCGGCTGTTGACCTTCATGCGGCCCACGCGCGACAGGTCGTACGACTCTTCGCTGTAGAACAGGCGCTGGAACAGCGCTTCCACGGCTTCTTCGGTCGGCGGCTCGCCCGGGCGCATCATGCGGTAGATCGCGATCTGCGCAGCGGTCTGGTCGGCGGTCTCGTCCACGCGCAGGGTCTGCGACATGTACGGGCCCTGGTCCAGGTCGTTGGTGTACAGGGTCTGGATCTGCTTGACGCCGGCTTCGCGCAGGTTTTCCAGCAGCGCTTCGGTCAGCTCGTCGTTAGCGTTGGCAATCACCTCGCCGGTATCCGGGTCGATGATGTTCTTGGCCAGCACGCGGCCCAGCAGGTAGTCTTCCGGCACGCTGATCAGCTTGGTGCCGGCCGAATCCAGGTCGCGGATGTGCTTGGCGTTGATCCGCTTGTCCTTCTCGACCACCACGCGGCCGTTCTTGTCGGCGATGTCGAAGCGCGCGACTTCACCGCGCAGGCGCTCGGGCACGAACTCCAGCTGCGCGCCTTCCGACTGCAGCGTGAAGTTGTCGAACACGAAGAAGTGCGCCAGGATCTGTTCCGGGGTCAGGCCGATCGACTTCAGCAGGATCGTCACCGGCATCTTGCGGCGGCGGTCGACGCGGAAGTACAGGATGTCCTTCGGATCGAATTCGAAGTCCAGCCACGAACCGCGGTAGGGGATGATGCGGGCCGAGAACAGCAGCTTGCCCGAACTGTGGGTCTTGCCCTTGTCGTGCTCGAAGAACACGCCCGGCGAGCGGTGCAGCTGCGAGACGATGACACGCTCGGTGCCGTTGATGACGAACGAACCCGTGGAAGTCATGAGCGGAATCTCGCCCATGTAGACTTCCTGCTCCTTCACTTCCTTGACCTTGCCCGGGTTCTCGCGATCGTTGATGATCAGGCGAACCTTGGCGCGCAGCGCCGAATGGAACGTCAGGCCACGCTGCTGGCATTCCTTGACGTCGAACGGCGGGTTGGACAGGTGATACGAGACGAACTCCATACGGGCAAGCCCGTTATGCGAGGAGATCGGGAAAATTGCGTTGAAAGCGGCCTGGAGGCCTTCGGTCTTGCGACGTGCGGGTGGCGTATCCGCTTGCAAGAACTGGGTGTAGGATTCAATCTGGGTGGCAAGCAGGAATGGAACCTGATGTACCGTCGCGCGCTTCGCAAAGCTTTTGCGAATGCGCTTCTTTTCGGTGAAGCTGTACGCCATGGGATCTCCGAATCATCGCAGGGCTGGCTGGACCTGGCCGGACCTGAGGTGTTCAGCGACTGGGAGGGGATTTGGCGGTTGGCCGCTACCAACCTCTGGCTGACGGTGTCCGCACGCTGCGGGCGGTGTGGTCGTCGCTCAAGCGCAACGCCTGTACTCGCCCGGGGGACACCCGACCAAACTTGTCTTCTGCAGTCGGTTCAGAAGACAAACATCAGCAGCAACCACTTAGTGTGCCACTGATGTTTGGCCTCTGCTGACTCGCCGGCAAATCCACCGTCGCCGCGAATCGCAAACATCACTTTTACTGCGTTACTCGCACATCAGCGCTGTGTCGAGTGGTGACTAAAACACAATCGCACAAGCGCAAAAAGGCTGGCGCCGGGAATTTCCCTTTGCCAGCCCCATTCGCGTGCCGCGAGGGCACGCGAGTACAGCATTACTTGACGTCGACCTTGGCGCCGGCGTCTTCCAGCTTCTTCTTGGCTTCGGCAGCAGCAGCCTTGTCCACGCCTTCCTTGACGGGCTTCGGTGCGCCATCGACCAGGTCCTTGGCTTCCTTCAGGCCCAGGCCGGTGATTTCGCGAACAGCCTTAATCACGCCAACCTTGTTGGCGCCGACTTCGGCCAGGATCACGTTGAACTCGGTCTGCTCTTCGGCAGCAGCAGCACCGGCAGCGCCCGGAGCAGCAGCCACGGCCATGGCAGCGGCCGACACGCCAAACTTCTCTTCGAACGCCTTGACCAGGTCGTTCAGTTCCATCACGGACATCGCGCCAACGGCTTCCAGGATGTCGTCTTTGGTGATTGCCATTTGAAATACTCCTACTAGATTTGATTCGGTATCGGTAATGCGATCTTGCGATGCGCGGCCTGGATTGCCTTAGGCGCCGGCAGCTTCCGCTTCCGCGGGAGCGCCTTCTGCCTTCTTGGCGGCCAGAGCAGCCAGCAGACGGGCGAAGCCCGACACCGGTGCCTGCATCACGCCCAGCAGCTGAGCAATCAGTTCGTCGCGGCTCGGGATCGAGGCCAGCGCCTTCACGGCGGCAGCGTCGAGAACCTTGCCGTCATACGACCCGGCGCGCAGGACCAGCTTGTCGTTGGTCTTGGCGAAGTCGTTCAGAACCTTGGCCGAGGCCACTGCATCTTCGGAAATACCGTAGATCAGCGGACCGGTCATCTGCTCTGCGAGGCCTGCAAACGGCGTACCTTCGACGGCACGGCGGGCCAGCGTGTTCTTCAGAACGCGCAGGTACACGCCTTGCTGGCGAGCGGTAGCACGCAGCTTGGTCAGATCGCCAACCGCAATGCCGCGATATTCGGCGACGACGATGGTCTGGGCCTTGGCGACTTGCGCCGAGACCTCAGCAACGACGGCCTTCTTATCTTCAATATTGAGTGGCACGGTTAAGCTCCAAAATGACGCTGGGTCTCCGGCAATACCGGAGCCTTCACGTCAGCACAAACGAACGGCGTCCGATTGGCCCGAATCATCCGGGTCGAGGCCCGGCTTCATCAATCCCTTCGGGTGCGCCATCTGCGCTGGCTGGCCGGATAACATGGCCCAGGCTTAACGCCTGAACTCCCGCTCCGATCGATTAAGCCCTTTCCGCCCTGCTGCCGCGGACAAGGACACCAGCGGTCTTTGATAACCAGCGGTACCGGCGATGCTTGCGCATCGAACCCGGCACCACTGCCCAAAGCCTTGCTCCTTTCCTTGCGGTCCGGAGACGACCCTCGCCACTGGCCAGGGTCTTCAATTCTTGCTTGCCGACCGGTGTTATCGGGTTCCGGTCAGCAATCTGCCGTCAGCTCAGGCTGCCAGCGTAGCCTGGTCGACACGCACGCCAACGCCCATGGTCGACGAGACCGCGACCTTGCGCAGGTACACGCCCTTGCTGGTGGCCGGCTTGGCCTTGACCAGCGCGTCCAGCAGCGCGGCCAGGTTGCTCTTCAGCGCGGCGTCTTCGAACGAACGGCGGCCGATGGTGGCGTGGATGATACCGGCCTTGTCGACACGGAACTGGACCTGACCGGCCTTGGCGTTCTTCACGGCCTGGGCCACGTCGGGGGTCACGGTACCGACCTTCGGGTTCGGCATCAGGCCGCGCGGGCCCAGGATCTGGCCCAGCGTACCGACGATACGCATCGTGTCCGGCGAGGCGATCACGACGTCGAAGTTCAGGTTGCCGGCCTTGACTTGCTCAGCCAGGTCTTCCATGCCGACGATGTCGGCACCGGCGGCCTTGGCGGCCTCGGCCTTGTCGCCCTGGGCGAAC
Source organism: Cupriavidus nantongensis (assembly GCF_001598055.1). Lineage (NCBI taxonomy): Bacteria > Pseudomonadati > Pseudomonadota > Betaproteobacteria > Burkholderiales > Burkholderiaceae > Cupriavidus > Cupriavidus nantongensis. The sequence continues at coordinate 4,610,331 of NZ_CP014844.1, forward strand.
ACGGCCACGCGCACCGACTTGCCGGTACCGGCAGGCAGCACCACCGAACCACGCACCACCTGGTCCGACTTCTTGGCGTCGATGCCCAGTTGCACGGCCACGTCGATCGACTCGTCGAACTTCGCCGAGGCGCAGCCCTTCACCAGGCCCAGGGCCTCGTCGATCGGGTAGAACTTGGTACGCTCGATCTTCGCCTTGTTGGCGGCGACGCGCTTGGAAACCTTAGCCATTTACAGACCCTCCACGGTGATGCCCATCGAACGAGCCGAACCGGCGATGGTACGCACGGCGGCGTCCAGGTCGGCGGCGGTCAGGTCAGCGTTCTTGGCCTTGGCGATTTCTTCAGCCTGGGCGCGGGTGATCTTGCCAACCTTGTCGGTGTGGGGCTTCGGCGAACCCTTGGTGATGCCGGCTGCCTTCTTGATCAGCACGGTCGCCGGCGGCGACTTCATCACGAAGGTGAAGCTCTTGTCGGCGAAGGCGGTAATCACCACCGGCACCGGCAGACCGGGTTCCATACCCTGGGTCTGGGCGTTGAACGCCTTGCAGAACTCCATGATGTTCAGACCACGCTGACCCAGTGCGGGACCAACGGGCGGGGAGGGATTTGCCTTACCAGCCGGAATTTGCAGCTTGATAAAGCCAATGATCTTCTTGGCCATCTCTACTCCAATCCGGATCGCTCCACGCAGGGGTTGCGATCCTGTTGAGTCGTAACGCGCTGTCGCCGCACCGGTGGCACGGCCTCACGCTCCTCTTTGGCAGCACCCTGGGGCGCTGCCGTTGCCCGTTGTCGGCCTTGCGACCGACAACCGGCAAATTCCTTAAACCTTCTCGACCTGGCCGAACTCGAGCTCGACCGGCGTGGCGCGCCCGAAGATCGTGACGGAGACGCGCAGGCGCGATTTCTCGTAGTTCACTTCCTCGACGTTGCCGTTGAAGTCGGTGAACGGGCCGTCCTTGACGCGCACCATTTCGCCCACTTCGAAGAGCGTCTTGGGACGCGGCTTCTCGACCCCTTCCTGCATCTGGGTCATGATCTTGTCGACTTCGCGCTGCGAAATCGGGCTCGGGCGATTGCGGGCGCCGCCCACGAAACCGGTAACCTTGCTGGTGTTCTTCACCAGGTGCCAGGTCTCGTCGGTCATTTCCATTTCCACCAGCACGTAGCCGGGGAAGAAACGACGCTCGGTGACCGACTTGTGGCCACCCTTGATTTCCACCACTTCTTCGGACGGCACCAGGATGCGGCCAAACTTGTCCTGCATCTCGGCGCGCTCGATGCGCTCCTGCAGCGCGCGTTGCACGCTCTTCTCCATGCCGGAGTAGGCATGCACCACATACCAGCGCTTCTTCGACGAAGGCGATTCCGGCGCGGCGGTTTCCTGCTGGGCGTTATCCGTCATGTGCTACCTCTTATTTCCAGCCCAGCACGAGCGAGAACACCACCCACTCGATGAGCTTGTCCGCCGACCACAGGAACAGGGCCATGACGACGACAAAGACAAAGACCAGTCCCGTCATCTGCCCGGCTTCCTTGCGCGTCGGCCAGACGACCTTGCGAACTTCCCGATACGATTCCTTGGCGAACCCGATAAAGTCCTTGCCCGGTGCCGACACCAGCGCAACCACGATACCCAGTGCAATACCACCGAACAGTGCGGCGCCACGTACATAAGACGGTTGCTGTGCCAGTGCATAGAAACCGATGACGCCCGCCACCACCAGCAGCACCGCGACGCCAAGCATCCACTTGCCGCTGCTGGCATTCACGGTTTCAACATTGGGATTGGCCATGTTTCGCAAACGAGACTAAGCCGCGTCACGATTGTTCCTCGCGACGCGGCTGATTGATTTGGCAGGGGCAGAGGGAATCGAACCCCCAACCTTCGGTTTTGGAGACCGACGCTCTGCCAGTTGAGCTATACCCCTAAAACAACTTCGGGGTCGACGCTTGCGCCAACCCCTCTGGCAACGAATGCGGCCGGTTGGTGCCGCATTCGCTATCGAACAGCTTAGTCGAGGATCTTTGCCACGACGCCGGCGCCGACGGTACGGCCACCTTCGCGGATGGCGAAGCGCAGGCCTTCTTCCATGGCGATCGGGGCGATCAGCTTGACGGTGATCGACACGTTGTCACCCGGCATGACCATTTCCTTGTCCTTCGGCAGCTCGATCGAGCCGGTCACGTCGGTGGTACGGAAGTAGAACTGCGGGCGGTAGTTGTTGAAGAACGGGGTGTGACGGCCGCCTTCGTCCTTCGACAGGATGTACACCTCGCCGGTGAAGTGGGTGTGCGGCTTGATCGAACCCGGCTTGCACAGCACCTGGCCGCGCTCGACGTCTTCACGCTTGGTGCCGCGCAGCAGCAGACCGACGTTGTCGCCAGCCTGGCCCTGGTCCAGCAGCTTGCGGAACATTTCCACGCCGGTGCAGGTGGTCTTCACGGTCGGCTTGATACCGACGATTTCGATTTCCTCGCCGACCTTGATGATGCCGCGCTCGATACGGCCGGTCACCACGGTGCCGCGACCCGAGATCGAGAACACGTCTTCCACCGGCATCAGGAAGGTACCGTCAACGGCACGCTCCGGCGTCGGGATGTAGGTGTCCAGCGCGTCGGCCAGGCGCATGATGGCTTCTTCGCCCAGGTCGCCCTTGTCGCCTTCCAGCGCCAGCTTGGCCGAACCCTTGATGATCGGGGTGTCGTCGCCGGGGAACTCGTACTTGCTCAGCAGCTCGCGCACTTCCATCTCGACCAGCTCGAGCAGTTCGGCGTCGTCCACCATGTCGCACTTGTTCAGGAACACGATGATGTACGGCACGCCGACCTGACGGGCCAGCAGGATGTGCTCGCGGGTCTGCGGCATCGGGCCGTCAGCGGCCGAGCACACCAGGATCGCGCCGTCCATCTGGGCGGCACCGGTGATCATGTTCTTGACGTAGTCGGCGTGGCCCGGGCAGTCAACGTGCGCGTAGTGGCGGTTGGCCGTCTCGTATTCGACGTGGGCGGTATTGATGGTAATACCGCGGGCCTTCTCTTCCGGCGCTGCGTCGATTTCGTCGTACTTCTTGGCCGCACCACCGAACTTCGCTGCCAGCACCGTGGCGATCGCTGCGGTCAGCGTGGTCTTGCCATGGTCAACGTGACCAATCGTACCAACGTTCACGTGCGGCTTGGTCCGCTCGAACTTTTCCTTTGCCATTTCGCGACTCCTGTCTCGGTAGCGATATTGCCAGTGCGTGGTATTTGGTGCCCATGGGCAGGATCGAACTGCCGACCTCTCCCTTACCAAGGGAGTGCTCTACCACTGAGCCACATGGGCGAAACTAGACGTACTACTTTATGACAGCAACCGCGCGACTGGAGCGGGTGAAGGGAATCGAACCCTCGTCGTAAGCTTGGAAGGCTTCTGCTCTACCATTGAGCTACACCCGCCTGGGTCTTTCCTGCTTCTTCACCGGCGTTGCCGGCTGCTGTCTTGCATTCTGGTGGAGAGGGCTGGATTCGAACCAGCGTAGGCGTAAGCCAACAGATTTACAGTCTGCCCCCTTTAGCCACTCGGGCACCTCTCCGCAGAGAACTATCGATTATGGGCTTCCTCGCCGCTCCTGTCAAGCACTTTCCGTTGCGGATGCTGTGCTGCCAGGGAATCGGGAGGGCGTTCCGGCGTGGCGTCTGGCGCTGCCTGACCGCTCCCACAAGCGCAGTTTAGATTTCTGCGTTCTCACCCTATAGGGGGCTTTGCAGGACGGCTCCTGGCGGCTCTGGAGCGGCCTGGCGGAGCTTGTTCGACGCCGTTCCGAACAGGCGACGGAAAAGCAAAAACCCCTCGCAGCACACGCTGTCGAGGGGTTTTGCACAATAAGAGCCTGGCGATGACCTACTTTCACACGGGAATCCGCACTATCATCGGCGCGGAGCTGTTTCACGGTCCTGTTCGGGATGGGAAGGGGTGGTTCCGGCTCGCTATGGTCACCAGGCATGAGGGGTTGTGACGCTGGGGTTGAGGCCAGCATCACGAATCGGGATGTAGTGTTGGTTGTGCGTGTATCGAGGCACAAGGCGACGCTCAACCAGGTGAAACACACTGGTTATAGGATCAAGCCTTACGGGCAATTAGTACTGGTTAGCTTAACGCATTACTGCGCTTCCACACCCAGCCTATCAACGTCCTGGTCTCGAACGACCCTTCAAGGAGGTCAAGCCTCCAGGGAATCCTCATCTTCAGGCGAGTTTCCCGCTTAGATGCTTTCAGCGGTTATCTCTTCCGTACATAGCTACCCTGCGATGCCTCTGGCGAGACAACAGGTACACCAGCGGTACGTCCACTCCGGTCCTCTCGTACTAGGAGCAGCCCCCGTCAAGATTCCAACGCCCACGGCAGATAGGGACCAAACTGTCTCACGACGTTTTAAACCCAGCTCACGTACCTCTTTAAATGGCGAACAGCCATACCCTTGGGACCGGCTACAGCCCCAGGATGAGATGAGCCGACATCGAGGTGCCAAACACCGCCGTCGATATGAACTCTTGGGCGGTATCAGCCTGTTATCCCCAGAGTACCTTTTATCCGTTGAGCGATGGCCCTTCCATTCAGAACCACCGGATCACTATGTCCTGCTTTCGCACCTGCTCGACTTGTCGGTCTCGCAGTTAAGCACGCTTTTGCCATTGCACTTTAGGTACGATGTCCGACCGTACCAAGCGTACCTTCGAACTCCTCCGTTACACTTTGGGAGGAGACCGCCCCAGTCAAACTGCCTACCATGCACTGTCCCCGACCCGGATTCACGGGCCAAGGTTAGAACCTCAAACAAACCAGGGTGGTATTTCAAGGACGGCTCCACGTGAACTGGCGTCCACGCTTCAAAGCCTCCCACCTATCCTACACAGATCGGTTCAAAGTCCAATGCAAAGCTACAGTAAAGGTTCATGGGGTCTTTCCGTCTAGCCGCGGGGAGATTGCATCATCACAAACACTTCAACTTCGCTGAGTCTCGGGAGGAGACAGTGTGGCCATCGTTACGCCATTCGTGCAGGTCGGAACTTACCCGACAAGGAATTTCGCTACCTTAGGACCGTTATAGTTACGGCCGCCGTTTACCGGGACTTCAATCAAGAGCTTGCACCCCATCATTTAATCTTCCGGCACCGGGCAGGCGTCACACCCTATACGTCCACTTTCGTGTTTGCAGAGTGCTGTGTTTTTATTAAACAGTCGCAGCCACCATTTTATTGCAACCCCTTCACCCTTCTGGCGCAGGCCAGTCAAGCTACCAGGGCGTACCTTATCCCGAAGTTACGGTACCAATTTGCCGAGTTCCTTCTCCCGAGTTCTCTCAAGCGCCTTAGAATACTCATCTCGCCCACCTGTGTCGGTTTGCGGTACGGTCTCGTATGACTGAAGCTTAGAGGCTTTTCTTGGAACCACTTCCAATTGCTTCGCAGCACTAGGCCGCTCGCCCCGTAGCCTTGAATTACGCGCCCGGATTTGCCTAAGCGCCTTCTCCACTACAGGGACCGGGACTTCCAACACCCGGAGAACCTTCCGCGATCCGTCCCCCCATCGCATCATACGACGGTGCAGGAATATTAACCTGCTTCCCATCAGCTACGCATCTCTGCCTCGCCTTAGGGGCCGACTCACCCTACGCCGATGAACGTTGCGTAGGAAACCTTGGGCTTACGGCGAGGGGGCCTTTCACCCCCTTTATCGCTACTCATGTCAGCATTCGCACTTCTGATACCTCCAGCATCCTTTACAAGACACCTTCACAGGCTTACAGAACGCTCTCCTACCACGCGTGCGCTCCTTTAAATCCACTAGCACGACCACCAGCGATCATTGTTGGTGGCTTTGTCGATGCTGCGCATCGACAAGCTTGGTGCACTTAAAGGAACGCACGCGTCCGCAGCTTCGGTGACTGGGGCTGCTTCTAAGCCAACCTCCTGACTGTTTTAGCCTTCCCACTTCGTTTCCCACTTAGCCAATCTTTGGGACCTTAGCTGGCGGTCTGGGTTGTTTCCCTCTTGACACCGGACGTTAGCACCCGATGTCTGTCTCCCGTGATTGCACTCTTCGGTATTCGGAGTTTGCTATGGCGGGGTAATCAGCAATAGACCCCCCAACCATGACAGTGCTCTACCCCCGAAGGTGAGACACGAGGCACTACCTAAATAGTTTTCGGAGAGAACCAGCTATTTCCAGATTTGTTTAGCCTTTCACCCCTATCCACAGCTCATCCCCTAACTTTTCAACGTTAGTGGGTTCGGTCCTCCAGTACGTGTTACCGCACCTTCAACCTGGCCATGGATAGATCATCTGGTTTCGGGTCTACACCCAGCGACTCAACGCCCTGTTCGGACTCGCTTTCGCTACGCCTTCCCTAACCGGTTAAGCTTGCCACTGAATGTAAGTCGCTGACCCATTATACAAAAGGTACGCCGTCACCCCCGAAAGGGCTCCGACTGTTTGTATGCATGCGGTTTCAGGATCTATTTCACTCCCCTCCCGGGGTTCTTTTCGCCTTTCCCTCACGGTACTGGTTCACTATCGGTCGATCACGAGTATTTAGCCTTGGAGGATGGTCCCCCCATCTTCAGACAGGATTTCACGTGTCCCGCCCTACTTGTCGTACACCTAGTTCCACAATCGTGTTTTCGCATACAGGGCTATCACCTGCTATGGCCGGGCTTTCCATCCCGTTCTGCTAACACCACTGCTAAAGAGTACAAGGCTGTTCCCATTTCGTTCGCCACTACTTTGGGAATCTCGGTTGATTTCTGTTCCTGCAGCTACTTAGATGTTTCAGTTCGCCGCGTTCGCTTCCCACACCTATGGATTCAGTGTGGGATGACCCATACGGGCCGGGTTTCCCCATTCGGACATCTCCGGATCAAAGCTCGTTTGCCAGCTCCCCGAAGCTTTTCGCAGGCTACCGCGTCCTTCATCGCCTGTGATCGCCAAGGCATCCACCACATGCACTTGTTCGCTTGACCCTATAACAAGTGTGTCTCATCGACACGCTCACTACAGGTTGAGTTCTCGCATTTGTGCCGTATTCCAAGTCATCTTTCGATCACTTTAAAATACATTTGGTTGATACAATCACAACCCGGTATCGCGTTCAACTACTGTGCTTCTCATCAAAGCACCGCGACACCTTTACTACATCCCATATTGTTAAAGAACAGCCGATCCGCAGGTCAGACCCGCGCTCGCTTGGCAATGCCAAATGCAAACGCTCAAAGCTTAAGCGCTTGCATTTGGCCATCTGGCCTTAACCAACAAACTACCGATAAGTGTGGACGCTCAACGTTGGCTGCACGCTCTGAAAGGAGGTGATCCAGCCGCACCTTCCGATACGGCTACCTTGTTACGACTTCACCCCAGTCATGAACCCTGCCGTGGTAATCGCCCTCCTTGCGGTTAGGCTAACTACTTCTGGCAAAACCCACTCCCATGGTGTGACGGGCGGTGTGTACAAGACCCGGGAACGTATTCACCGCGGCATGCTGATCCGCGATTACTAGCGATTCCAGCTTCACGTAGTCGAGTTGCAGACTACGATCCGGACTACGATGCGTTTTCTGGGATTAGCTCCCCCTCGCGGGTTGGCAACCCTCTGTACGCACCATTGTATGACGTGTGAAGCCCTACCCATAAGGGCCATGAGGACTTGACGTCATCCCCACCTTCCTCCGGTTTGTCACCGGCAGTCTCTCTAGAGTGCCCTTTCGTAGCAACTAGAGACAAGGGTTGCGCTCGTTGCGGGACTTAACCCAACATCTCACGACACGAGCTGACGACAGCCATGCAGCACCTGTGTCCACTTTCCCTTTCGGGCACCTGATGCATCTCTGCTTCGTTAGTGGCATGTCAAGGGTAGGTAAGGTTTTTCGCGTTGCATCGAATTAATCCACATCATCCACCGCTTGTGCGGGTCCCCGTCAATTCCTTTGAGTTTTAATCTTGCGACCGTACTCCCCAGGCGGTCAACTTCACGCGTTAGCTACGTTACTGAAGAAATGAATCCCCAACAACTAGTTGACATCGTTTAGGGCGTGGACTACCAGGGTATCTAATCCTGTTTGCTCCCCACGCTTTCGTGCATGAGCGTCAGTCACGTCCCAGGGGGCTGCCTTCGCCATCGGTATTCCTCCACATCTCTACGCATTTCACTGCTACACGTGGAATTCTACCCCCCTCTGACGCACTCTAGCCTGACAGTCACAAGCGCCATTCCCAGGTTGAGCCCGGGGATTTCACGCCTGTCTTATCAAACCGCCTGCGCACGCTTTACGCCCAGTAATTCCGATTAACGCTCGCACCCTACGTATTACCGCGGCTGCTGGCACGTAGTTAGCCGGTGCTTATTCTTCCGGTACCGTCATCGACCCGAGGTATTAGCCCAGGCCATTTCTTTCCGGACAAAAGTGCTTTACAACCCGAAGGCCTTCTTCACACACGCGGCATTGCTGGATCAGGGTTGCCCCCATTGTCCAAAATTCCCCACTGCTGCCTCCCGTAGGAGTCTGGGCCGTGTCTCAGTCCCAGTGTGGCTGATCGTCCTCTCAGACCAGCTACTGATCGTCGCCTTGGTAGGCCTTTACCCCACCAACTAGCTAATCAGACATCGGCCGCTCCTATCGCGCGAGGCCGTTACCGGTCCCCCGCTTTCACCCTCGGGTCGTATGCGGTATTAGCTAATCTTTCGACTAGTTATCCCCCACGACAGGGCACGTTCCGATGTATTACTCACCCGTTCGCCACTCGCCGCCAGGCCGAAGCCCGCGCTGCCGTTCGACTTGCATGTGTAAGGCATGCCGCCAGCGTTCAATCTGAGCCAGGATCAAACTCTTCAGTTCAATCTCTGTGTGGGTCCGTAGACCCTCGCTCTTTCGAGCGGTCGCTCACTCTCAGAAAACTGACTGACCAGATCCGAAGACCCAGTCACGTTTTGCTGTGCGAGCACTGTATAACTTTTAAGCTAAAAGACCGAAGTCTTTCGCATCCGCTATCAAGCGCCCACACTTATCGGTTGTTTGTTTGTTAAAGAACTTCGCTCACCGGCTTTGCCGTTCAGCGCGCTGCGTTGTCAGCAGC
>NZ_CP014846.1 GCF_001598055.1 Cupriavidus nantongensis
TACTCGTGCGGGCGCGTCAATGGCTGTACAAGAACAAGCTGGTGATCGTGCACGAGCGGGCAATTCGGACACTGATTGCGGCGGCACTTGCCCAGCTTGAAGTTGAAACAGGCACCGCCATCGCCGCCAGCGTTGATCCAGCAACACTTGATCGCTGGCGAGCCTCAGTTTCAGAGCTGCGCCCAGATGGACAAACCCAGCAGAGTTGGCTATGGGCTGCACCGGCGAAACACTCAACCCGCCAAATCAGCGAGGTACTGGAGCGCATCGACCTGCTTTACACGCTGGACGTTCATAAGCACCTGGCAGACATCCCCGATCTCATCTTGCGCCGCTACGCGCGCCGACTTGTCTCCAGGCCGCCCTCAGCCGGAGCCAAGATCAAAGAGCCAGCGCGCACCGTGGAGGTCGCATGCTTTCTTCGGTATTGCCTGTTCACCACCACAGACCAGTTGATCCTTATGGTGCAGCGCCGGATCGCCGATCTGTGGCGTCAGGCTGCCGCCGATGTCCCCGCTACCGTCAATTGGGCCGCAATGTACAAAACGCTGCTCGGCGAACTTGTTGCCTTGAGCGCGCAAGGTGCGGTGCCAGATGCTGAGTTGCGTGCCCGTCTTGAAGCCTTGATCACCGAAACCCAGAAACGCAAACCACCGAGCAGGGCCTCCCTGGTCCGCGAGGGATTGATTGATGGAATTCGCCCCGTGCGGTCGTTGCTCGTCGCCATTGCAAAGCTGCCCTGGCAGGCCACCGGCGAGCATCCTGCCATCGAGTACCTTGCCAAGCTGCAAGCTTTATATCTCAAAGGATCCAGAAAGCTGCCAGTTGAAGTGGTGGCACCAAGTCTGGGAATGATCTGGCAGGTTTCGATCTCCAGCCCAGACCGGGAACGGGCGTTTCAGGCGTTGGAGGTGGCCACCCTGTTTGCCCTGCGCCGCGCGGTGCGCAATGGCTCGGTCTGGATTGAGCACAGCCTGAGCTTTCGGGGTCGTGCGCGCTTGTTCTTCACGGACGAGCGTTGGCAGGCAGAGTCCAAGAAACACTATGCCCGTCTATCGTTACCCAGCAAGGCTGCCACTTTCTTGAAGCCTTTGCTGGCCAGAGTAACTGCCGGTGTCGATGCGGTGGCCGCTGCAGCCCGCAGTGGCGTACTGCGCGTGGATGATGAACTCCATTTGTCGCCATTGCCCGCAGAGGACGAAGACCCAGAAGTGACCAAGCTGCGCGCGGCTTTGGATCACCGCATCGGTGAGGTTCAATTGCCGGAAGTGATTCTGGCCGTTGACGCCCAGGTGCGCTTTAGCTGGATCATGCTCGGACGTGAGCCGCGCTCTACCGACGAGCTGCTGATGGTCTATGCCGGCATCATGGCCCACGGCACCAGTCTGACTGCGGTCGAATGCGCGCGCATGATTCCGCAATTGTCTGCCACCAGCATTCGCCAGGCCATGCGCTGGGCGCGGGACGAACGGCGTCTGAGCCAGGCCTGCCAGGCTGTGCTGGAATTCATGCAGCGACACCCGATTGCCGCCACCTGGGGGCGGTCCGATTTGGCATCTTCTGACATGATGAGCATGGAGACCACCAAACGGGTGTGGCAAGCCCGGCTTGATCCTCGGCGCAACACACCTTCCATTGGAATCTACTCCCATGTAAAAGACCGGTGGGGCATCTTCCATGCGCAGCCCTTTGTGCTCAATGAGCGCCAGGCGGGCGTGGCCATTGAAGGTGTCATCCGCCAAGAAAAGCTGGAGACCAGCCAGCTTGCTGTGGATACCCATGGCTACACCGACTTTGCCATGTCACATGCCCGTTTGCTTGGTTTTGATCTTTGCCCGCGGTTGAAGGAACTCAAACAGCGCCACCTCTTTGTGCCACGCGGCACCAAAGTGCCCGCAGAAATCGCTGCGGTGTGCGAAGCCAATGTCGACGTCGCTTTGATCGAAAAGCATTGGGATAGTCTGGTGCACCTGGCAGCCTCGGTCATGAGCGGACATGCCAGTGCGGTGGCAGCTCTTGCGCGGTTCGGTTCTGCCGCCCAGGGCGATCCAATCTATGAGGCTGGCGTGCAATTGGGGCGGTTGCTGCGTACGGCGTTTTTGGCTGACTACTTTGTCAAGGACGCTTTCAGGAACGAGTTGCGCCGGGTGCTCAATCGGGGCGAGGCTGTTAACGCCCTCAAGCGCGCCATTTATACCGGCCGGATCAGCCCGGCGCAGGCCAAACGTGTCGATGAAATGCAGGCTGTGGCCGATGCGTTGAGCCTGATGGCCAACATCGTGATGGCGTGGAATACCTCACAGATGCAGGCGGTCCTGGATCGCTGGTCGAACCGCCGCCAGGTCATTCCACCGGAACTGATCGGGAAGATTGCGCCCACCAGGCTGGAGAGCATCAACTTGCGGGGTGTGTTTCGCTTCCCGGTTGACCGCTATGCTGACCAAATCCTGCCTTCGCGGCCAAATGCATCGATAACTGGCACCAATGGATGAAACCGACCACGGTTTGACGCCACGAATCGCAGATTTGAAAGTGAACAGGAAAGTCAATGAAATCAACGATCTACCAACACCACCTCCGCGCCAGTGCTAGCTTTTCGTACCGTCACTTATTGCACTGAAAACGAGGAGACCCCGTGCTGGTGCGCGCCGACGCCGCGTACAAGACGGCCGAGGACCTGCTGAACGCGGCCAAGGCCGCGCCCGGCAAGCTCAAGGCCAGCGGCACCGGCCAGGGCGGCATCTGGCACCTGGGCCTGGCGCAATGGCTGGTCGACAACAAGGCGGCCAGCAATGCGATTGCCTGGGTGCCCAGCCAGGGCGCGGCACCGGGCCTGCAGGACCTGCTGGCCGGCGGTGTGGACGTGGTGTCGTGCTCGCTGCCCGAGGCCCGTGCGCTGATCGAAGGCGGCAAGGTCAAGCCACTGGTGCTGATGGGCGCCAAGCCCGACGGCATCTTCCCCAAGGTGCCGCTGTACAAGGATGCCAGCGGCAAGATGTGGAACGCGGGCATCACGGTCGGCAATCCGCGCAACGAGGGCGTTCGCATGGGCTCGCTGGTGAGCCGGGCGCAACTCGATGCGGTGCGCGAAGGGCTCGAATCGCTCAAGGCGCAGGCCGAGGTGCTGCATGACGGCAGCGCGAAGTCGCTCGTCGATGCCGACCCGGCCATCGCCGCCTGCATCGGCCCCGTGCTGCTGGGCGCGCGCGATGCCGACGCGGCCGACCGGGTGCACGACGTCGAGGTCTTCGGCCCGGTCGCCACGCTGCTGCCCTATCGCGACCTGGATCATGCAATGGCGCTCGCGCACCGCGGGCAGGGCTCGCTGGTGACTTCGCTCTATGGCGCCGACGACGTCGCGCTCGGCCTGGTGTCGGTGCAACTCGCCGCCAGCCATGGGCGCGTTCATGTGATCACGCCCGACGTCGCACAAGCCCAGACCGGCCATGGCAACGTGATGCCCATGTCGCTGCATGGCGGCCCCGGCCGCGCGGGCGGCGGCGCCGAACTCGGCGGACTGCGGGCGCTGGACTTCTATCACCGCCGCAGCGCGGTGCAGGCCAGCCCGAATGTCATTGCGAAACTTGGAATCGCATAGTCCAACGCTGGGGATCGAAGTCCTGTGTTCGCCCCGAAGCGAACTGCGAGCTCCTGCCCTGTAGACCAGAAAAACCGCTGGGGACCTGCGACTTGGCGACTTGGCCTACCAGCCCTCTATTGACGGCAAGCTCGTGCAGCAGTTGGCCTGTTGCCATTTCATCGAACACGGCGACAACGTGATCGTGCTGGGCCCACCGCGACATGCGGCTCTGAGACCAGACCATAGCGAGCCATGACCGAGATCAAAGCTGCCCCGTCCGGCAGTCTGTCGGCGTTCGCGACGGCGCGAACATCTCGAAAATACTGCGCACCAATATCCGGCGACTGCACGATGCCCACCGTAACAATTGGCCGTGCCCTACTTCGTCCCGTCAATGATGTGCAATGCGACAAGTTCGAAGTGAGAGCCATCGACCCCATGAAAGTGCAGAGGGAACCGGCCCGCATATATCGCGCGGAACGTCAAGGAAGTGGCGCTACCTGACAGAATTGGCGCGATTTCTGAAAGTCCGTGAACCCCAACTGCGCCTTCGACAGGCGATTGAACGTCCAGTCGAACGACGTCACCCTTTTTCACCAGAATCACACGACTAGCTTCATTCTCGAAGCGTGGGGGCACCGCAGGAACTTCGACCGAGATAGCGTTGTTAATTGCAGCATCGTTTGGCACCTTAGCCTCTGACGGGAGAGGCAAGCAAAATTGCTCGGCCACAATCGAAGCGGTGAGTTGGGGACTGATCCTCGATGGCGAGCGCTCAAGAATTGCGACAGCAGCCAGGAGCACCGCGACTGCCATGCCTGCGACGAAAAAGTGTTTCAGCTTCACACTGTGGCCCGTTGAAGATCAACTACTTAGTGATCCACTACCGATTGAACTGATACGACCTGCCATCCGCTTGACTTCTTCTCGGCAAGGACAATGATCTCGTCGTACGGGGCATGACGAACCTTCGCGATCGCGGCACTGCGCTCGTTCCCGCCTTCAGTAGCCGCCGGTATCACGCGAATAACATACGGAAGTATTGGCGACGGGTAGCTCTCGATCCCACGCACAGGAAGCAGCGCGTCATTCAATACAGCATATGCAGCGTAAGCGTCTGTAGTCCTTGCCCGACTTTCCACGGCTCGAAGATCTGCCTTGCTAAGTGCGCCTTCTTTATGGAGCAAGGCCGAAGCGCTCCCGTGATCGCGCAGCCTCCAAAGCTTGAGCCTGGCGCCTAATTGCGATGCGTGCGCAGGGTCTGCGTTCTCCACCACAGCTGACGCCGGGTCGCTTGATGTTAGCCACCGGAGAAAGAACCGATGGAAGAAGCTTTTTAGATCCTCGGGAACATCGTACTGAAGCGATCTTGGCTCGGTAAACTTCGGCAGAATTCGGCTCTTCGGTGGAAGAGGCCAGTTTCCCGCTCCACTGGGCAAACTAATAGCCGCCAAGAAGCTCACGTCATTAAGGCCCTCGACCCTAAACCAAGCCGCCGACGCCTCTTTGGTGTCTGCCTTCAGTAGCGTGATGAGACTGTTCTCGACGTCCACCCACGGCTTTGACGATCTTTGATGTCCCTGAACTGCGGGAAAGCTCCTCAGCAGTACATAGGTCTGCTTGGCCATCTCAAGCGCCGAACTTGGAGAGGTGTGAAGCAGGTCGGCCCCGTGACGCTCCGGCCCCCCTCGGGTAAGGGGCGCAGTTGTCCACAACGGGGCTTGACAGTTAGGCAGCCCTAGGGCAGCAGGCGGCCCACTTATTGCACCGGCGTGCGCCCATGAGTCCTGAAACGAATGCAAGGCCGCGCCAAAAGCCAAGAGCAGTTCGCCTGCTCGCGAAGACGTTGCCGCCTTGGTCACGGCGGTGACGCGCTGACGCGCTGCGGCCCCTCCGGCCACCACGCCCTGACCCTCGGGGTCGGCGCCTCCGACTGGGTAATGGGATGCACGCATCTCCTCCGCGGACTCCTTGTCCGGCCTTAGGCATGCGTAGTCCGTAAGGAGGCGAATCGTCTCGATGGAGCCAAAGTCCACCCGCTGGTTGCCTGTGGCAATTAGTTCGGCTTGTTGCTCGGGAAACCCTGCCTGCAGCGCAAGCCACTTAGTCAGCCCATAGTGCACGTCCGCCTCATATCCCCAAGCGGGGCCATACACGGCGCAAAGACACAGCACTAGCGAGCGCCAAAGGCGGAGCGAACTGGCGACCAAATATTCCGCAAACGGTTTTGTCATGTTATGCAATAGGCAACGACAGGATCCAAAGACCAAAGGTCGTCAAGAACAACATCAAGAATAGCATCGGTAACTGGCTCACCAGTGCCGCCTTGCGAGTGCCAAACACCGCCAAAGCATCGACATGCGCCCAGTAGACGCCTAGAACGTGTCCTATCAAAATAAACGACACCTGCAAGTGCCAAATTATTCCCGTGTCAAGCATCAGCGGCGCCGGATCAACGTTCGCCGTTCCAAACAAATTCCAACCCCAGCCAAACGGGTCGGAAACAATGCGCACCAGTTGGGCACCCTGCGAGAAAATCAACGTGAAGTAATGTGCGACGTGGTAGACAAATGCAACAGGAATAAGCGAAAGTGCGAACCTATTCATGAGCATTTGGATTGGATGCTGCGAACGCGCCACGAACCTGGCCATCCAGATGAACGCGGTATAGACAAGCACGTAAAACACCAACATAACCAATAGCATTGCCCACTGCCAAACATAGTAGAGCGAGGTCGCGAGCCCGCGCGTGTTTGCGCCTAGCGCTTCTAGCAAGGGGGACATGAGCGGAAGCACCCAGACCCAATACAGATGAGCGAACGGCAACGTCGAGTGCACTCCGTCGAAAGCGGTTGACGAAAGCATGAATATCACAAAAACAGAAAGGCTGAAACCGACGGCGGTTGCCGCCTCTTTGGCGAAACACGCATTCCTCGCCCTTCTTAAAGGCGCGAGAAATGCAAAAAAATGCATCATGACACCAAAGAACTCGCAATAGCGGAACCAGTCTCGAGAACCCACCAGCCATGCACCGCACAAATTGGTGACGGTGTACGCAACAAGGCATAGCGACAGCCCACGCGGCGTCAAAGCCCCAAATAATTCGAGCCAGATAAAAATTATGTAGAGTAAAAGTGCCGGATAGTGCCCTAACCCTTTTGGATAAGAAAGTTTTCCCGCAAAGGAAACTCCGAGCACCTTTTCGAGGGTATCGACGATCGCCAGCCAAGGATTGACTTTGGAATAAAAATTTCCCAGCAGCGCGACCGCGTAAGGAATCACCAGCACAAATATGATCCAGAAGAAGGACATATTGAAATTGGTGAACGGATTCTTCGTGCCCACTGCCCCTGTGGCAATACACAGCACTAGAAGCGCCACACTAAGTACCCGGCCAACACCCGAAGCCCATCTGGCAAGCCTTGACGCAGGAACCGGGCATCCTGCCTCAGGGGCGCTTGGTCCAAGCGTCGGAACCGCGGCAAAGACGCCTATCAGAAGAAAGGAGAGTCCCAAGGCCAGCCCCACCGCTAGTGCGTATACCTGGAACGGCACCGGCATTGTGTACGGCTGCGCGAAGAAGTGCGCAGACGCTGAAAGCGGCGCGCTCAGGGCGCCCAAAAGAAGTATGCGAACCCCGAGCACGGCCATTCGGGCACAGGTAGGTTCGCGACGCTCACTCATCGAAGATTGACGCTTTACTGTTGCAGAGCAGATGCCACACTCTGTGCAAACGGCCATGTATTCGGAGCGAACTGAAGAACTTGAACCCCGTTGTCCATGCACGCTGACACTAGCTGTTTGCGATCAAAGTCGAAATGGAGCTGCGCGCCACACAAGTCCGGCGCCCCCTCGCGCCACTGCTGCAACACCGCGCGAGCCGATCCCGGCAACAACGGACCGCTAGCGGGATTGAAGTACGCGAGTTCCTTCGGTTTGGCAGGATCCCGAATGTCAAAGACGCGAATGCCGGAATTAAAATAGGCACACGCAAGTGCTGTGGCGTTCTCGCGATTGTCCACCGAGCAGAAGTGACTGCCATAAGCATATAAGCCGAGTCCCATTACGTCCGGAGCGACCTTGGCGCAGTTGGCGGGATCGTGCGTTTCCAGCATGAGCTTAGAAACAAGCTTCGGGTCGCTGTCGTCCTGTATGTCGTAGATTCGAGCCATCGGAAACGGTGGCAGTTTGGCGGCGCACGCAGCCTTGAACCCGGCGTCAGTTAGGACGCCGGCCGATCCGCCCTCGTCGACCTGCACCAGATACGACTTGCCCGCGACCTTCATAGGCAAGGTGTGCTGTGACGCTGAACCGTCCTTGTGGAAGGCTGTAGATATGAGCGTGATAGCCGCGTTCGGCTTGCGCGCTTGTACTTCCGAAGTGTCGAGCACAACAAACCCGTTGATGGGATACGCGGCCGGGTCGGCAACCTGCGCCAATGTAGGCAGTCCATACGCAGCTGCGTAAACCCGGTTGCCGTCTGCGCTCACGGACAGACCATGCGCTTTGCCGGGAAGGTCCTTCATGTCAAATACGGCGATCTGCTTCGGCTTGGCAGGATCCGTAATATCAATTGCCCGGTAGACGTTATTCGTAAAGTCTCCAATGTAGTACGTCAGTCCGTCAGGGGAAATGGCCCCTTCATGCCCCTTGGTCAATGGCGAATTGGGTGTGTAAACGCCACCGTCCGCTCCGGTCCCGACGGGCGCTGAAGCCAGAAGCTGGGGAGTGCGACAGTCACTAGACAAATCGTAGACGTCCACCTCCGGACCGCCGACGCTTGCGTAGCCGTTGTTCGCCACCAAAATCTGTCGTTGCCCGTTTAGCCGCATCGACTCCAACGGATCGAGCATCGCAATCGAGGTAAGTGATGCCGTTCGGATGGGCGTGGCCGGGTCCGTGATATCCAGCACGGTCACGCCCGGGTTCTGCAAGCCAACCGGGTGACCCGTGGTGGTCGAATGGTAGGTACACGTGCGTCCCGCATGATCCTTGAAGGACGCAAAGGAAACACCGGCGCCGTCACCTTTGTAGCTACCCACGAGGTCTAAGTTGCAGTTGAATCCATTGAAGCCGTTCGCCCGGAGGGACGCGTCCACTTGGCCCTGCAGGCCCGTTTCCGGGCGGTTTCCAGTGGCGCAACTTGCCTTGGCAACGGTCAACGGCTCGGGTGCCGGCGCTACGACTGGGTTGCCCCCGTCCCCCCCGCACGCAACCAACGCTACTGTACTGACTACCGCAAGGAGCGGCAAACTGAGATGAACGCTTGTCTTCATTGTTGTTTCCTTTGAATTTAGGAAAGGATTCGCCTGACACCTTGCGGCTAACACGCCTTAGAGCAATACACTTCTGTACGGACCATGAATCATATTGTTCTGGCTGGCTTTCGCCGCTGGGGTTTACACCAAGAGCAGAACTACCTACCCGCCCGCGCGCCGCCAAGAAGAGCAGCACATCGCGTCGCTCCACCTGTCCAACTTGATCGAGCGTGACTCCAAACTCTGTCTCCAAGGCTATTGCCATGTGCGGGCCCGCATACACGGTTCGATGCTGCCCGGGGAACGGCCTCGCGTTTATGCGTGCTGTCGAAGCCGCTGCGCCAGGCTAAGTGCTTGTGATCGACGGCTTTGGTACGGATCGCAGGACCTGCGGGGGCGGAAGCGCCGCGATCCGCGCAAAAATCCGAGGGATCGCGGGAGTGTTGACGAACGGGCGGTTCGTGACCTGGCTGCCATCGACGCGGCCGGGCTGCCCGTATGGGCGGCCGGCGTGTCCATCCGTGGTGGTCTGGCGAATCACTTTGGTTGGCACAACGACCCCGTTTCAGTCGGCGATCTCACGGTCGAACGAGGCGACATTGTCCTGGCGGACTCGGACGGGATCATGGTCGTGCCGAGTCAGAGGCGGACGTGATCTTGAACGCTTCCCGGATTCAGCACGAGCACGAACAAAATGCCGAAGAGCGACTTCGAGCCGCCGGTTCCTATCATGATGTCCTGACCTGGAGAGCATCTCCAAGCTCTCGGTCGTCGACTAAGCGCTTAGCCCGCTTCCCGCGCACGGCGTGAAGCCACTGCACTCGGAGCGACGGCGACCCCATCGCTCGGACCGGCACAATTGAAGCCGAGACCTCCTCCGAAGGAATGAAGGAATGGCAATGACCAAGCGCAAGGTGCTTCTGACGGCCGCACTGCTTTTTGGGGGGCATGCTCACGTTGGCCAGGAGGACAAGCTGTACTACCGTCGAGGGCGAGTTAACCGGCAACATCTGACGGAGCGCATCGTGCGCATCATTCGCGAAATGAACATGGAAACCGCGACGGCCGCAGAGGACCCTCCCTAACCGCATGGTGATGAGCGGCATTCCTACCCGGCTTGAAACCAGGAGGTGCCCGCTCGAGCACAATATTGGCCGGCTGCCGAAAACGAACTAGAAATTGCATAGCACTTTGCGTGGATTTGCCGACTACCACCCTCGAGGCGCGCCTTGATAGCCTACGCCACCGAGTTGAACAGCGATTGGAGGATGAAGACCCGCCGAATGACGGTTCCGTTCTGCCGCCACTTGACGGTCGCGTGCGACTTCTTTGACTGGCGTCGCCATGCTGCAGTCGCAGTGCGCTCCGTCCGCGTAAACATCGAAGACGACAGCATCAACTCAGCGGTACTGTTGCCCCGTGAGTCCGCAGGGTCACCCGCTTTCGTCCGAATAGTTGCCGCGGTATCTGCACTTCCGGTGAAAGAATGGATGTCAGACTCCTTCGGCGCATCGGCGCGTCGGGACTGGGGCCGCGCAGCCCGTCAGCGCGCCCTCCGCTCCTCTTCGGGGCGTGCGCTTAATTAGCCTGCCGGACAACTCGGGCCTGAACGGCTCTATAGTGCGGCAAACGTGCATACTTGACTGTATGTTTCATCTTCCAGGTGCGCCCTCTTCTCGACCGGTTAAATCAGCCACCAACTACCGACCTGACGTCCGGTCGGTCGAGGGGGTTGCGGCAAAGTTTTTGGCGAGTGCCTTGGCTAACGCGCCCCGCCGCGGCCAAAATCGCACTCGCCTCGAGCCGAATCATCAAACTATTATCTGACATGCCCACCAAATCGCCCGTCCGCGTCGACGCTAAGAGGCCCGCCGCGTCCAAGAAGCCTGTGCGCTCGGCCAACGCCGAGCGCACGCAACTTACTCCGGATGATTAGATCCAGGCGGCTACCGAGCTTTTGATTCACCGAAGTATCGATGCCGTGCGGGTGGACGTCATTGCCAAGATCATGCAAGTAACCCGCGGGAGCTTCTACTGGCACTTCAAAGATAGAGAAGACTTGCTCGGCCGGGTTCTGCTCAGCTGGCAGGAAGCGCAGACCGAGCAAATCATTGCCCGCTATCGCAAGCAGGGCGTGCACGCAGCAGACCTGATCCGCGAACTTGTCGAGCTGCCATTCCACGGGCGCGCGGCGGCCAAGGGTGCCTCGGTGGAACTGGCCATCCGTGCCTGGGCACGGCGCGACGACATGGCGCGCAGGATCGTGGATGCTGTCGATGCGAAGCGCTTGGTGTATCTCCAGGAATGCTTTGCCGAACTTGGCTTTGACGCCGACGAGGCGAAGGCGCGCGCCTTCCTGCTGTATTGCTACATGCAATCTGAATCGCTGTTCCGCAACCAGGGCAGCGCACAGGACAAGCAACGCCGCCAGGAATTCGTGGCTGAAACCCTTCTGGCCTCCCGGTAGCCGTCCCACGTCCCCCGAACAGGCGGGAACCCCGGCGCTGCTTTCGCTGGCCGCGCTCTACATCTGCAATGTGGGCTGCAGCGTCTCAAGACGCCTACACGCCCATGGCGCGCGGCGGCTAGGGCTTCCGGGGGGTCTCCTCGTTTTCAGTGCAATAAGTGACGGTACGCAAAGCTAGCACTGGCGCGGGGGTGGTCTGGGTAGACCGTTGATTTCATTGACTTTCCTGTTCGCTTTGTAAACGGGTATGGTGGCCTCCCACTTTTGAGGTTCACGATGCAGGGTTGGCACACAACGTTTTTGGGGATGCGTGGGCTCCCCCGCGATATCAGCGACTTCGAGATGAAGGCATTTTTCACCTTCGATGGTGCCGAGCGCGACGCAATCAATGCACGCCGAGGTGATTCCCACAAGCTTGGTCTGGCGCTCCATATTGGTTTCCTGCGCATGAGTGGGCGTTTGCTCGGTGCCTTTCGGGTAATTCCAGTACTCGTGCGGGCGCGTCAATGGCTGTACAAGAACAAGCTGGTGATCGTGCACGAGCGGGCAATTCGGACACTGATTGCGGCGGCACTTGCCCAGCTTGAAGTTGAAACAGGCACCGCCATCGCCGCCAGCGTTGATCCAGCAACACTTGATCGCTGGCGAGCCTCAGTTTCAGAGCTGCGCCCAGATGGACAAACCCAGCAGAGTTGGCT
Organism: Cupriavidus nantongensis; assembly: GCF_001598055.1. Lineage (NCBI taxonomy): Bacteria > Pseudomonadati > Pseudomonadota > Betaproteobacteria > Burkholderiales > Burkholderiaceae > Cupriavidus > Cupriavidus nantongensis. The sequence continues at coordinate 12,004 of NZ_CP014846.1, forward strand.
ATGGGCTGCACCGGCGAAACACTCAACCCGCCAAATCAGCGAGGTACTGGAGCGCATCGACCTGCTTTACACGCTGGACGTTCATAAGCACCTGGCAGACATCCCCGATCTCATCTTGCGCCGCTACGCGCGCCGACTTGTCTCCAGGCCGCCCTCAGCCGGAGCCAAGATCAAAGAGCCAGCGCGCACCGTGGAGGTCGCATGCTTTCTTCGGTATTGCCTGTTCACCACCACAGACCAGTTGATCCTTATGGTGCAGCGCCGGATCGCCGATCTGTGGCGTCAGGCTGCCGCCGATGTCCCCGCTACCGTCAATTGGGCCGCAATGTACAAAACGCTGCTCGGCGAACTTGTTGCCTTGAGCGCGCAAGGTGCGGTGCCAGATGCTGAGTTGCGTGCCCGTCTTGAAGCCTTGATCACCGAAACCCAGAAACGCAAACCACCGAGCAGGGCCTCCCTGGTCCGCGAGGGATTGATTGATGGAATTCGCCCCGTGCGGTCGTTGCTCGTCGCCATTGCAAAGCTGCCCTGGCAGGCCACCGGCGAGCATCCTGCCATCGAGTACCTTGCCAAGCTGCAAGCTTTATATCTCAAAGGATCCAGAAAGCTGCCAGTTGAAGTGGTGGCACCAAGTCTGGGAATGATCTGGCAGGTTTCGATCTCCAGCCCAGACCGGGAACGGGCGTTTCAGGCGTTGGAGGTGGCCACCCTGTTTGCCCTGCGCCGCGCGGTGCGCAATGGCTCGGTCTGGATTGAGCACAGCCTGAGCTTTCGGGGTCGTGCGCGCTTGTTCTTCACGGACGAGCGTTGGCAGGCAGAGTCCAAGAAACACTATGCCCGTCTATCGTTACCCAGCAAGGCTGCCACTTTCTTGAAGCCTTTGCTGGCCAGAGTAACTGCCGGTGTCGATGCGGTGGCCGCTGCAGCCCGCAGTGGCGTACTGCGCGTGGATGATGAACTCCATTTGTCGCCATTGCCCGCAGAGGACGAAGACCCAGAAGTGACCAAGCTGCGCGCGGCTTTGGATCACCGCATCGGTGAGGTTCAATTGCCGGAAGTGATTCTGGCCGTTGACGCCCAGGTGCGCTTTAGCTGGATCATGCTCGGACGTGAGCCGCGCTCTACCGACGAGCTGCTGATGGTCTATGCCGGCATCATGGCCCACGGCACCAGTCTGACTGCGGTCGAATGCGCGCGCATGATTCCGCAATTGTCTGCCACCAGCATTCGCCAGGCCATGCGCTGGGCGCGGGACGAACGGCGTCTGAGCCAGGCCTGCCAGGCTGTGCTGGAATTCATGCAGCGACACCCGATTGCCGCCACCTGGGGGCGGTCCGATTTGGCATCTTCTGACATGATGAGCATGGAGACCACCAAACGGGTGTGGCAAGCCCGGCTTGATCCTCGGCGCAACACACCTTCCATTGGAATCTACTCCCATGTAAAAGACCGGTGGGGCATCTTCCATGCGCAGCCCTTTGTGCTCAATGAGCGCCAGGCGGGCGTGGCCATTGAAGGTGTCATCCGCCAAGAAAAGCTGGAGACCAGCCAGCTTGCTGTGGATACCCATGGCTACACCGACTTTGCCATGTCACATGCCCGTTTGCTTGGTTTTGATCTTTGCCCGCGGTTGAAGGAACTCAAACAGCGCCACCTCTTTGTGCCACGCGGCACCAAAGTGCCCGCAGAAATCGCTGCGGTGTGCGAAGCCAATGTCGACGTCGCTTTGATCGAAAAGCATTGGGATAGTCTGGTGCACCTGGCAGCCTCGGTCATGAGCGGACATGCCAGTGCGGTGGCAGCTCTTGCGCGGTTCGGTTCTGCCGCCCAGGGCGATCCAATCTATGAGGCTGGCGTGCAATTGGGGCGGTTGCTGCGTACGGCGTTTTTGGCTGACTACTTTGTCAAGGACGCTTTCAGGAACGAGTTGCGCCGGGTGCTCAATCGGGGCGAGGCTGTTAACGCCCTCAAGCGCGCCATTTATACCGGCCGGATCAGCCCGGCGCAGGCCAAACGTGTCGATGAAATGCAGGCTGTGGCCGATGCGTTGAGCCTGATGGCCAACATCGTGATGGCGTGGCCACCAGGCTGGAGAGCATCAACTTGCGGGGTGTGTTTCGCTTCCCGGTTGACCGCTATGCTGACCAAATCCTGCCTTCGCGGCCAAATGCATCGATAACTGGCACCAATGGATGAAACCGACCACGGTTTGACGCCACGAATCGCAGATTTGAAAGTGAACAGGAAAGTCAATGAAATCAACGATCTACCAACACCACCTCCGCGCCAGTGCTAGCTTTTCGTACCGTCACTTATTGCACTGAAAACGAGGAGACCCCATTTCTGACGATGAGATCCACAGCGGCCATTTAGACCCGGCAAAAACGACCCGGCCAAGATAAGTCCGCTGACGGCATTCTTGGCCGGGGGTAGCATGGGGGGCCAAATTGCCTATACCCAAATGAACCGGAGGACACCATGACCAGCCGCAACGGCTACTTCCCAGGGAAGAAGCCGGCGAAGCGCAGCGCGATCATCACGCCGCGCACCGCCCAGGAAACCAAGATCGCCGCGATGCCGCGCCAATCCCGCGAAGTGCGCCAGGCCCTCGCCAAGACGCCGCCGCTGCGCGTCGGTGGCGCTGACCTGGTGGAAGGTGCCGACCGCATCATGCGGACGCCGGCCGAGCACCAGGCGCAGGGCGTCAGCTTCAAGGTGGCGCGCATCTACATGCGCGTGAGCACCGACGAGCAGGACTTGTCCCGCCAGAACGCCATCGTGGAGAGCACGCGGGCCGCCGGCTTCTACGTCGCCGGCATCTACCGCGAGAAGGCATCGGGCGCACGCGCCGATCGCGCCGAGCTGCTGCGCATGATCGGCGACCTGCAACCCGGTGAAGTCGTGGTTGCCGAGAAGATCGACCGCATCAGCCGGCTACCGCTGCCCGAGGCCGAACGCCTGGTGGCGTCGATCCGCGCGCAGGGCGCACGCCTCGCCGTCCCTGGCGTGGTCGATCTATCCGACCTGGCGGCCGAGGCCAAGTGTCGTTTTCAGAAGGCGACTGCACCAGTTCACTGGGCTGGCCGCCGTGTGTGCATAGAACTTCTGACCGGGAACGGTCAGAAGTTCTATGCACGAAGCGCCGCGAGAGATCGGAATTGCTCAGAACTCTTGTGCACGGCGCGACAAAGCCGGAACCGCCGAAAATTCCGGCGATCAACCGGCAAGCTGCTTGATGCGCTCGGCCAGGCGGCCGAAAGCCTCGTTCACGTATTCCAGCACCTTGGGTTCTGCGCCCTGCGTGCGCAGCGAGTCTTTGAAGGCTTCCAGGTCGGACAGCCATTGCCGATGCAGGCGGCCCAGCTCGTCGAGCTGAGGCCGGAAGTCTTGGAGACTGCCGCTCGCACGAAACGCCTGGTAGCCACGCTCAAGCGTGGCCGCCGTGGTCAGCAGTTGCGCGCCCATTTGCTTGTGCTGTTCGGAGAACTCGGCCATGCCGTCATAGGGCCGCGAAGCCTTGCGGCGCTCGGCTTCGGATGCCTCTTCCATGATGCGGGCGTAGCGGTAGAACCCTGGGAACTCGCGGGACAGCGCCATGAGCTGCTGATCGGATGTGCCGACCCAAATCCTGTGCAGGTCAGGCCCGTACCCCATCATGCGATTGATGATGGCATGGGCCTCGCTGACACCCTGGGCGGCAAGCTGCTGCATGTGTTGGTCGATCTTCGCGGCCAGTCGGCGGAATTCGTTCATGCTCATGTCCGTCACAAAAGGCGCGTTGATTGCCCTTGCGCCGTGAGAAGTGCCACCGCCTTCTTATCGAAGGAAACGAAGGTTTCCCCGCCAAGCCAGTTGCCTTCGTAGGCAATGACGCCATCGGCAAAGTCTCCGCCCGCGTCGAGCACCAGCAAGCCAGCCTCCACGGCAGGCCGGTTCACTTCCACATTCGCGGCGGCCAGTAGTGCCCGGATCGCGCTGGCCGCGTCGGCTTGCTGGAAGCCGTAGACACGCAGCAGCACCCAAACAAATTCGCATAGGCACGGCAGCGCGACCGCGATCAACTCGGCGTCGGTCAAGACTGCGGCGGCAACGTCCGCTTGTGCGGGATCGTCACGCACAACCGCACGCACAAGGACGTTGGTATCGACTGCGACCTTCATTGCTTACCTGCCCAGCCTTGCGCCGCCGCCTCGTTGATTTCTTCGATGGTGGCAACCTTCTGCGTCTTGCCCGCGAGCAGGCCGACAAAGCTGGCTATCGTCCCTGCGGGCCGTGCCGCCTTGAGCACGCCCCGACCGTCTGGCAACAAGTCCAGCTCGATCTTGTCGCCTGGCCTGATGCCGAGGTGTTGCAGTACGTCCTTCCGAAACGTCACTTGTCCCCGTGCGGTAACGGTCAATGTGGTCATGGTGGTTTGCCCTCGCAATCAAGGTTGATGCTTCACATAGTAATGCAAAAATGCCTTACCGTCAATGTCCGTCAAACGATCATTAGTCGGCCATGCCGGACACTGTCCAGCAAAGTTATTGCACAACGGGTTGTCGGACATTAAGATAGGCGGACGGAATGACGGACAAGAGAGGCGGCAAATGGCACTGATCGGCTATGCGCGGGTATCGACGGCGGAACAGGACACCGCCTTGCAGACGGATGCGCTACGCAAGGCAGGCTGCGAGCGCGTTTTCGAGGACACGGCTTCCGGGGCCAAGGCCGACCGCCCCGGCTTGGCTGATGCGCTGGCCTACCTGCGCGACGGCGACGTGCTGGCCGTCTGGCGGCTGGATCGGCTCGGGCGCTCTATGCCGCACCTAATCGAAACGATAGGCGCGCTGGAAGCGCGAGGCGTCGGCTTCCGTTCTCTGACGGAAGCCATCGACACCACCACGCCAGGCGGGCGGCTCATCTTCCACGTGTTCGGCGCGCTGGGCCAGTTCGAGCGCGACTTGATCCGCGAGCGCACCAAGGCCGGGTTGACTGCCGCCGCCGCTCGTGGGAGGAAGGGCGGGCGAAAGCCGGTTGTCACCGCCGACAAGTTGCAGCGAGCGCGGGAGCACATCGCCAACGGGCTTAATGTCCGAGAGGCCGCTACACGGCTCAAGGTGAGCAAGACGGCCCTGTACACCGCGCTGCAATCCACCAGTGCAGCCGACTCCTGATATTCCGTGCAGTCGTCTTCTGAAAATGACACCAAGGGCGTTGCAAAGGTTGTCCTGGAGTCCGTCCAGGACATGCTTTTGAAGCTGGCCTTGCAGATCGCCCGCGACGACTACGAGGATCGCCGCGAGCGGCAGCGGCAAGGCGTCGAGCTGGCGAAGAACGCCGGGCGCTTCACCGGCCGCAAGCCGAACACGAAGGTGCATGATCGGATCGTGGCCTTGCGTACCGCAGGCCACAGCATCCCGGAGGCGGCCAGGCTGGCCGGATGCAGCGAAAGCCAGGTGAAACGGGTATGGGCGCTGCACAACCAGGTGCAGTCCGAGGCGTGACCTATTCGACCGCTTCCAGCTCGCGCAGGCATTCCATGATCGCCGCCCGCTCCAGTGGGTCGAGCTTGGCGAGCTTCGCTTGCCAGCGGGCTTTCTTCCGCTTGATGCGCTCGCGCTCGCGGAAGTTGTTGCCCAGGTAGCGCAGATCGTGCAGGGCGTCCGGCTCGGGGTAGTTCATCCAGAGCCGTTCAATCGCAATGCCGCCGCGCGTCATCGCGTTGAACTCGATGGTGCGCCAGGTCGCCAGAGGCGAGCTGTCGTAGATCGGCGAGTCGTAGCCCGACACCATCACAGCACAGGGCAGGCCGGCCAGCACGTCGAGCAGCCGCACGTGGTCGGCGTCGTCGTATTCGTGCCGGTACAGCTTGCCGCCGCGCCTGCTGTCCATCACGTAGGGCGGATCGACATAGACGAACTCGCGGCCGGTGAAGGCGTGGCCTTCGAGCCAGGCCACCGCATCACCGCAATGCAGCTCCAGGCCGTCCACGTCGAGCTGCTGCCACGCCTGGATCACCTCGCGGTCAATGTCGATCCCGATGCTGCGCGCAGCGGGGCGCTTGCGCTCCAGGATGTTCCCGCCGCCCAGGTGCGTTTCGATGTAGGTGTCGTGGGGCGGAATGTTGTTGATGATCGTCTGATAGACGCCGGCACCGCCCTTCCCGCCGGGGTAACGCATGACTTTTCCCTTGGAGTAAATCGGACTTGGCCAGCATCGTCAGAAATGGCGATGCTGTCAAGGAAAACGGGCCTGCAGCATCGCCAGGAACGGCGATGGAGGCCCGCTAGGGGACGCCAGCAGCGCAGTTAAAACGTCGCGTCTTTCAGCGAGATCGAACACCCGTTGTAGTCGTAGCTCACGTCCGACACGACACCCGACACCCGAGCGGTTTTCCCGGTTGAAAGCTGGGTGACGTTGAGCTTGTTGTCTGTACCGGCATGCACCGAAACCTGGCCGGAGCGCAGGAACACCCGATAGCGAGGCTGGAAGCCTTCGGTGACGGAGCGCACTTCACCGCTGACCGCAAGGCCCTTGTTGGCATAGAGGCCGTTTGCTCGCACCTGGTTGTCTTTCGCGGCCTGGCAGATTTGCGGCAGGGATTCCGTGAGCATCACCGGGGCGGTGGCCTTCTGCACATCCTTGGCGACTTGATCCAACGCAGCGCAGCCCGCGAGGGCGAGCAATGGAATAACGAGGGCTAGACACTTCTTGGTTGATTGCATAGACACGACCTTGAGGGTTGGTTAGGAAATTGGGTGTCGGGATGCCCCCGACTGCTCACCACTAGGCAGGTGACGCAGCCGCTAGACCGAAGCGAGCGGCTTTTAGTACGTAGGCACGTAGATGACTTCAATGTCCACGCGCTGGTTCTGGTGCCGCCCTTCTGGCGTCGAGTTGTCGGCCACGAAGTCGGATGCCGAAGCGAAGTTCACCATGATCTTGAGCGGCGACACGCCGCGCGCAATCAGGTACTGGCGGGCCGACAAGGCCCGGCGCAAGGCCAGGGCCTCATCGGCCGCGCTGGGGCGTAGCGTGCTGGTGCGACCGCTGACGTAGATGATCGTGGCCCCCTTCGCCTCGGCCAGCAGCTCGGCCGTGGAAGCGTCCGGCCGGAACGTGGTGCTGCTGTCGGAGAAGGACACCGAAACAGCGGTCAAGACCGGCTCGCCATAGCTCACGGCCGCCATGCCGGCAGCGCCGGCGGCCATCGCGCCAGGCGCGAAGGCAAGGGACGCCAAGGAGAGGGTCAGAAAAAGGGCTTTGCGCATGGTGCGGACTCCAAATCAGAAGAACAGGTAGCCGGCCTTGCTCATGGGGATGCGGATCAACCACAGAGCGGCCAGGTGCAGCGGGTAATAGGCGTAGAACGCCCAGCGCAGGCGCGGCATGGGCAGATCGACGCGGGAAGCGACCAGGAGCAGCGGCAGCGAGGCCAGCGCCCACAGGTTGCGATTGATGAACCACAGCGCCGCGCAGGCGAGCAGCGCGACGGCCGCGGCGGCCCAGGTGGGCCGCTTGCGGTACGACCACACCGCCAGGCCGAAGGCCACGGCCGGCCACCAGTATTCGACCAGGCCGCCACCGACCAGGAACACCAGGCCGGCGCCGACCAGGTGCAGCGGGCCGCCCTTTTCCACCAGGTAGGCGCACGCCGTCACGACCAGGAGCGTGAACAAGACATTGAGGGGCCACCACCCGGCGGACAGGCCACCCAGGGCGACGAAGGGCACCGAGGCCACAGCGCCGAACACCGCGAGGCGCTTCATCGTGCGCGTGTACGCGCCGCGCTCGAATGCACCAGGTCGAGCCAGGTTGTAGGCCAGCACGAAAACGAAGATCGGCAGCGCCAGGCGGCCGGCCTCGAAGAGAAACGGCAGCGTGCCATTGAACAGGTACTTGTTGACGTGATCGCCGGTCATCAGGGCCAGCGCGAGCCACTTCAACGCTTCGACCGTCCCATCCGGCACGTGCAAGGGCTTCATCCGCGCTTGCCCCCGCGTGAGGCATAGGCGCGCAGCACCAGGAAGATGATGTACAGCGCAGGAAGCGACAGCACGAAGGCAATGGGCTTGCCGATCCATGCCGGCAGCGCCCACAGCAGCAGACCCAGCGCGAAGATCGGGCCGAGGCCCAGCAAGAGCAGATCGAATTGCCCCTTGGCCTGCGATTCGGCCCAGTTGCAATAGGCGGTCAGCACCCGGCCGAAACCGAGCGTGTAGCGCATCATGAAGGCGTGGAATTTGTCCATGTTTTAGCCGCTAAATCGGAAGGCCCGCCCTACTCCGGCGAGCCTTCGCTTCTGTTGTTGAAGGAGATCGAGCGCGGCACGTAGCCGCCCGCGACGTTGATGGATGGAGCTGCTGCCGGCCTGGCCGCCGGCGCGGCCGCTGGGGCCGCTGCCGTGGCCTGCTGGGCGGCTTGCACCGCCGGCGCTGGCCCGGTCGGCATCGAGGGCGTGGCCCCCGCCTTCGTCACGTCCAGCGTGACGAACCGAGCTTCGAGCCAATCCGCCCACTTGGCGGCCTTGCGCATCAGGTCGGCGCGATACACCGCGTTGTACTGCGGCGTGCGTGAGTGGTAATTCGCGGCCTTCGTCCAGAGATCGCCCTTGTCGTTGCGAATGTGCATCCGCAAGCGCCAGGCGGCGAGGTCGAACGAGTAGCAGCCAGCGGCCGCTACATCGTCCGCCGTGATGCCGTAGCGGGCCAGGTCGCGCAGGTAAGCCGTGTTGAACTGCATCGGCCCCACGTCATGAGTGCCGTTCGAGTTGCGCACCCACTGGCCCGGCTTGCCGCCTTCCTTCTCCGCGACGGCCAACACGATGTTGGCCGGCACTTCGTACTTCACGGCCGCCGAAACGGCGCACACGACGCGCTCCTGGAGCTGCGGCGGAAGGTCGGCAGCAAAGGGCATGTCAGTAACCCCCCCAGGAAGCGCGGCGGCGCTCTTCGTCCTCGCGCCGGATGCGTTCGTTGTACTCGGCCAGCGCCCGGTCATAGTCGGCCGCTTCGACCCAATACCCGCCCCTTTCTGGCGTGCCGACATAGCGCGGCTTGGTGCTGCTGAAATCGGTGTAAGCGTGGTTGGTGTAGGCCGCGCAGTAGTCGGGCATCTGGTTGCTGATGTACGTCGTCCCGTCCTCGTAGCCCTGCCAGAACACCAGCGTTTGATTCAGGGCCTGCGCATCGCAACGGCCAGCGCCGCGCGACATGGCCGACACCAGCGCGGACATTTCCGGCGTCTGGTTCGACACCGGGCACAGATCGAGGAAGTTCTTGCGCTTCTTGATCGTGTCGGACATTTTCCGCGCCGTGATGCTGAAATACTTGCGAAGCGACGGCGCGCATTCGCTCGGGCGGGTGCCGCTTGCGAGGCACAGGATCGCCTCGCAAGCCAGGCGGGTGTCGCCGGTCAGCACGTCTTGCGCGCTGGCCGTGCCGACCGAGCAGAGGGCCGCCACAGCGGCCACGATGGAAAGCAACTTCTTCTTCATGATGAACACTCCTTTGGGTTACGCAGATTTGTCGTTGCGGCCGCCGTCACGGAACGCGGCTACTTCGGACTCGGGATCGGCAGAGCTGTCAGCTCCGGCCAGGCTGTTGTCGCCGAAGGTCGGCGAGGGTTGTTGATCGGGCACGTCGATGCTCGTGTCGGCCGAGCTGCCGCCCTGCGCCTTGATCGCGGCCGCGATCTTTCCGCCGGTGGTGTCGGCGATGCGTTCCATCGCCGAGTCGCGCATGCTGGCGGCCTTCGCGGCCGCCACCGCACCTACACCCTTCGCCAAGTTCGCGCCGGCGTCGGCCGTGACGCGGCCGGCCTTGCCAAGCGCGGAAGCGGCCGAGGCCAGCATGCCGGGGCCGGTACTACCAGGTGCGTCCTGCTGGCCGCCCTGCCCCGCTCCCTGGCCCTGGCCGCCACCCTGGCCGGCCTTCGCGCCGCCGGCGTCACCGCCGCCGCTGGCCTTCTGGCCGCCGCCTTCGCCACCCTTCGAGCTGGAGCCGGCCTTATCGCCGCCGGCCTTGTCGCCGCCTTTGTCGCCGCCCTTCGACTCGCCGCCGCTGCTGCCGCCGCCGCCAGAGTCGCCACCGCCGCCACCGAAGCCGGCGGCTTGGCCCAGGGGCGTGCTGGTGCCGGCTTCACCGCCACCACCACCGCCAGAGTCGCCGCCACCACCACCGCCCAGCATGGACATGACATCCGACCCGGACGAGACGTTTTCATTGGCCTTCGAGAACGCGGCCATGACCGCAGAAGCACCGCCGGCGGCCGAGGCCGCGCCGGCCGCCAGAGCAGCGCCGCCGGTTGCCGCTGCTGCGGCCGCCATGCCAGCGGCACCGAGGGCCGCGCCTGCGCCGAAGTTGCCGATGCCGGCACCGCCCACGCTCGCGCCGGTGATGACGCCGGCGATGAGCGCCGGAATCTTGTTGACGAGTGCCAGCAGGATCACGCAGACGATGAGCATCACGCCCATTTCCTTGAGGTTGATCCCCTCGCTCATGCGCGCGTAGTAGTCATCCAGAAAGGTCTTGCCGATGCCGACCAGCAGCACCATTGCCATGAGCTGCGCGGCCACACCCAGCACGGTCTTGTAGTAGTTGATCGCCATGTCGGAAGTCCACCGCGACCCACCGAAGCCGAGGAAGAACACGCCGCCATAGGCGAGCACCCAACCAGACGCCAGGAGAAGAAGCATGTTCACGCCGATGAGCGCGAGCACGATCAAGATGGCAACGGCCATGAGGATGCCGGCCATGCTGTCCACCGGCGACCACACCGAGGACTGATCCATCACCTTGTAGAAGATGGCAAAGCCAATATCGACAATGCCGGAAGGCGACAAGGCTTGACCCAAGCCCGTCGCGTTGCCGGCAATTTGGCGTAGCGACGCATAGATGGTCGAGGCGAAGTTAGGGCCGTTCGTCAGCAACCACCAGAAGAAGCCGGTGAAGATGGTGAAGCGGACAAGCTCCGCGAAGAACTCCCCAATGTCGGCCTTGCGCAAGGCCATCATGCCGAACGTCCAGACCATCGAGATCGTCACCAGCAGCCAGAACAACCAGGATGCGGCGTTGGTGATGACACCGGCCCAGCCGCTGGCGGCGGCGTTGTAGCGGTTCAGAACGTCATCGAAGAGGCCCGAGCTGTTCATTTGGGCGGAAGCGTCCGTAGAAAAGAACGCCAGCCAAACGAGCAGCGGCAGGGCGAGTTTCAAGCTGGCTGGCATTCTCATTCGTCAGTACCTCACCAGGACTTAGGTTCGCTAGGTTTGAACGAGCCGGCCCGCAGGCACTGCGATGAAAACGCCTCTTGCACGCTCTTATCGAGCTTGGCGATGTTCTCGGGTTTGCAGTTCTCGGCATTCACTTCGGGCAGCGTCACCGGCTCGGGCTTTTTCTCGCAGCCGGCCAGCAGGGCCGCCACAAGGGCGGCCGCTGCCAGGATCGAGGGTTTGGATAGGCGCATGTATCCCCCTTACCAATTACGGGCCGGACTGGCCCTGTACTCGCCCTTGCGCAGCGCCTCGCCGGCGGCTTGCTGCTGCGCTTCACGGTCGGCTTCGACCTGCATCCGCGTGGCGATGGCGTTCTGCTGCGCGACCATGAGGCCCCGGATTTGCAGAAGCTGGTTTGCCTGCTGGGCCGCGAGCTGGTTGGCGAAGCCGATGGCCTGCATTTGCCCGTTCGCGCCCTGCGCGGCCGACTGGAGCCGTTCGAGCTGGCGCGCGTCGGACTTCAAGGCGTCCTGCTGGCGATCCAGGCCCTTGAACAAGGCATCGTTGGCCTTCTTCTGGCTCTCGCTCGCCAGGCGGCGGTTCTCGGCCATTGCGGCCTGTTCGGCGGGCGTGCAGCCGCCGGTGCCGTTGAAGCACGGCGAGCTGCGGTAGTAGGCCACGTCCTGGAACTTGCCCAGGTACGAGTCGATGCTGCCGAGCTGGGTCTTGTAGTAGTTCAGCGTATCGACCGCATTCATCAGCCCGTTGATCGTGGACTGCGCCTGATCCCAGATATAGGCCGCCGGCGCGACCGTGTTCTGGATCATGTTTTCGTACTGCTGGAGCTGGGTTTGGTACTGCTCAATTTGCTTGAGCGTCTGCGCCACCGACTCGATGGCCGTCATGACGTTCTGCACCAGGTTCCCGCCGTCGATGACGGGAATGCCGGCCTGCGCGGGCGACATGGTGGTGATCGACCCGGCCATCAGAGTGACGGCGAGAGCGACTTTAGCGGCTAAAAACTTCTGCTTCATTTGCTTTCTCCTGGCGTTAGTAGTCAAACGATTGGTACGGCTTCGAGAACGTCATGTCCTTGGTCACGATGACGTTGAACCGATAGCCGGGGCGGATTTCCAAGGTCGGGGCAATGTTCAGATTCTTGGAAACGAGTTGGGCGATGGTGTTGCCCAGCACTTGCCCAAGTGCTTCGCTCAAAGCATCGCTGGCGCGCTGCTGATTGCCGGTGGAACCGCTGTTGTCCTGGCTCATGCTCACGGCGGCGATGACGCCCGACATGAGGAAGGCCGAGCCGAACACGCGCAGGTAGTGGTTATTCACCTGGTCATTGAAGCCCGCGTACCCGGCGCTATCCGCGCCCGGCATCGTGCCAATGTCCATCGCCTTGCCATCGGGGAACACGATGCGCTGCCAAGCCACAAGCACGCGCGACTGACCGTAGGCAACATCGCTCGAATACGACCCGACCAGGCGCGAGCCTTGCGGAATCAGCAGATGCTTGCCGGTCGGCGTGTCGTACACGTTCTGCGCGACCTGGGCCATGATCTGGCCCGGCAAGTCGGAGTTGATGCCCGAAATGAGCGTGGCCGGCACCACGAAGCCGGCGCGCAGCTCGAAGGGCGAGCGCGGCGCTTCGGGCTGGGAGTCCAGCCGCCAACGGTCGCCCTGGCCGCTTCCCGCGAACTGCGCGTAGTTCTTGCCCTGGCCGCCACCGGCGGTTTGCAAGAGCTGCGGCGCACCACCACCCACGCCGCCGCCGGCCTGCTGGCCGCCGACGCCCGAGGCGCGAAGCTGCGCGAGCCGGGCCTGATAGGCGGCGGTCGGATCGCCCGATGCTTGCGCACCGATTTGCTGCCGCACAGCCGCCAGGCGGGACAGCATTTCGTCGCGCGTCTGCGGCGTGCCCGGCTGCGCGCCCGATGACCCGCTGCTGCGCGGCGCATCGACACGAACGCCCGTCTTGGCCTTGACCGCTTCCTGGAACATTTGCAGCTTCGCCATGCGGATGCGGTCGGCTTCATCGTCATGCACCGGCTGGCCCAGGTTGCCGCTGGGCGGTGGCGGCGGCGCGTCCAGGTCGGGGCGCGCGACAAGCACCGGCGCAGCCTCTGGCCCGGTCGCCAGCTCCGGCGGCTTGAGCGGCGAGGCCGCTTCTACCGTGCCGCCATCCCTGTCGCCGACGATCTCCTTGGCGAACATCGACGTGTTACCCGCCTTCTCGGCCGCGCCTTGCGCCGGTGCGTTCTGCTTCGCAGCGCGATCCGCCGCGACCAGCATCATCACCAGCAGGAAGGCACCCAGCGCGGCCGCAAGGATGTACATCGGCATGTTGTTGACACGCCGCACGCCGGACTTCTTCGATACCGCGCCCGGCGAGGCGTCCGGTGCCATTTGATCGGCTTGGTCACTCATAGGTCACTCCTTGCGCACCCAATACCCAGCCGGCGCAAAGCTGCCGTCTTGCACCAGGTACGGGCGGGTGATGGATTGATGGCCGACCAACAGAGTCAGGCGGTACAGGTTCGAGTCGCCGGCCTGGTCGAGCACGTACCGCAGCGGCAGGGCCGCCGGCGATGCCGGCTCACTGGCCGCCGTGGCCTGCGCCTTCGCGCTGGCCGGGTTGAACTCCAGTAGGGCATAGCCGCGCTCGCGCAACGTCAGCACCAGGGCCTGGCCGAAGGCATCAGGCGTGGCCTGTTGCAGCTCCAGGCGCGTCTTGGCCGGCGGGTACAGCACAGCGAGCTGCTGCACCGCTTCGCGGGCGAGCTGCTGCTGATCGACCGTTGCGGTCGGCGGGACGAAGTTGCCGTATTGGCCGGTGGTCGCGCAGCCGCCCAGGGCGAGGACGAACAGCGCAGCAAAGATGATCTTGCGCATGGTCACTTCCTCCGGGAGATAGTCACGCGGTCTTGGCTTCCACCAACACCGGCAATCAGGATCGCGCGGTCAAACACCGTGTCCACGATGTAGCGATTGCCCTGCACGCGATAGTTCACCATCACGGTTTCCTCGTCGCGGAAGATGCCGCCCTCGCGGCGCACGACCAGGAGCGTCGGCGCTTCGGTTTGCTCCATCGTTCCGGGCATTTCGATGATGGTCTTGCGGCCATCGTTGAACACACGCACCGGCTTCCAGCTCGCCGAGCCGGACAGGTCATAGTCGAACTTGAGATCGCCCAGGTACTCGCCGGTCTGCGGGATGGTGCGGTCGGTGCGTTCTTGCGTTTCGCGGCGCTGGATCGCGTCCCACTTCGCAAGCGCGTCCTCGGGGTAGGTGAACGAGACTTGCGGCATGTACTCGGTGCGATGCGAGCGCAGGCGCAGGTGATAGGCGCGGCGGTTCGTCGTCACGATGAGGCTGGTTTCCAGGCCAACATCCATCGGCTTGATGATGAGGTGCTGCACTTCGTTGGGGCCGCTGCCGGTGATGGCCGGCTCGACCGTCCACCGGGCCGTGTCGCCCAGGTTGATCGAGTTGACTTGCTCGCCTGGCTGCAAGGCCACGTCGCACACCTGGAGCACCGCGCACACGATGCTGGGCTGCTGCGCGCCGAACAGGAACTTGATCGCGCCATTGGAGCCGGCGACGGGCTTCATGCCGGTGGCAGCGCCCGCGTTCCATCGCTTCGCAATGTCGATGGCCGCGCGCTCTTGAGGCGTCAGCGTCGGGTTCTTGCCGGTGAAATACTTGTCGGCCAGGTCATCGGCGGCCAGGGCCAGGGTGGGCGACAGCAGCGCAGCGCCCAAGGCGACAACGGAAAAGATTTTCTTCATGGTGAATGTCCTTGGGTTCATTGAACGCGCGACCAGGAGTAGTCCCGCACGTACACGCTTAGGGGGTTGTTCCGAAGTTGCTCATCCGTGGTTTGCGGCGTGACTTCCGCGACGTACACAGTGACCAGCGCACGCCAGATCGCGGGCTTGCCCTTCGGTGTGCCTTGACGGTCGCGGGCGGTTTCTTCCCACTCGACTTGCCAGGTGTCCGGCGTCTGCGGGATGGCCGTCTTGATCTCGACGTTCACCATTTCCTTTTCAGCGCGACGGAACGGGCTGGCATCCGGGGTGCCGTTCAACCACTCATTCATCTTTGGCGTTGCCGGATCGTTGGGCGACAACTTGGCGTACACGCGGAACACAGAGCGGCGCTGCAAGGCCACGTCCGGCGTGACCGTGCGGGCGTCGGTGATGAACTCGGCGACCGTCGCATGGATGACGCGGGCATCGGCCTTCGAGGCCGCTTGCACCGGGCCGGCGGCCACTGTCTGGCCGAGCTTGTCCACTTCCACCACGTAGGGGATGAACTTCGACTGGCTGCCGATGTGGATCACGCCGCCGACGCCGGCGAGCGCGACCAACAGCGACAAGATGCCGATCACTTGCCAGGTCTGGCGAGACGACACGACGCCGCCCACGTGATCGTTCCAGGTGCGACGAGCGGCCAGATAGGGGTTCTCGGCCTCGCCCTGGCGTCGGCCGCCTTCCAGCGGTTCATCGGTCTGCCGAGGGTCGCGCTTGTCGCGTCCTGCGGCCGTGGCGGGCTTCTTGAAGATCAAGCCCTTGAGGGTGTCGGCAAAGCTCATGCGGCCTCCAGGTAGTCATTGAGATTCAGATTGCGGCCGGCCAGCCAGTGATCGACCCACTCATGGCCGAACTTCGCTTGCAGGCTCTTGATGGCGGCGACCGATTCCTTGTCGGACGCGCCGACGAAGGCCAGGGCCAGCGGCCCCAGGGCGAGGTCATAGAGGCGGCGGCCGTTCTCGGAGACGTAGTAGTACTGCCGCTTCGGAACCGCCGTGGCGAGGATTTCGATTTGCCGCTTGTTGAGGCCCATGCGGCGATAGAGCGCCGCCGTGTCCTCGTCGCGGGCATAGACGTTCGGCAGGAAAATCTTGGTCGCGGTCGATTCCACGATCACATCCAAGATGCCCGAGTTGGCCGCGTCGGAAAGGCTTTGCGTAGCCATGAGCACCAGGCAGTTCGCCTTGCGCAAGACCTTGAGCCATTCCCGAATCTTGGCGCGGAACGCCGGGTGGCCCAGCATCAACCAGGCTTCGTCCAGGATGATGACGGCCGGCTGGCCTTTAAGGCCGCGCTCGATGCGGCGGAACAGGTACAGCAGCACCGGCAGCGCGAACTTCTCGCCGAGGTTCATCAGCTCTTCGATCTCGAACACCGTGAAGTCGGAGAGCGACAGGCCATCCTCTTCGGCATCGAGCAGGTGGCCCATCGAGCCGTCCACCGTGTATTGCTTGATGGCCTCGCGGATCGCTTCGTCCTGGATCGTCACCGAGAACTCGGAGAGCGTGCGCGCGCCGCTGGCGTGCATGCTCATGATCGCGTGGCCGATCTCGTTGCGCTGCCCTGGCGTGGTGTCCACGCCGTTGAGCGCAAGGATCGTGTCGATCCACTCCATCGCCCAAGCCCGATCCGCCTTCGTTTCGAGGAACTGGAGCGGGCAGAAGGCCAGGCGGTCATCGTCGGCGGCCACCGTGAAGTGCAGGCCAGTCTTGCCCTTCGAGCCGGCATTGATTGCGGCCGCGAGCGGGTACATCGACATGCCCTTGTCGAAGGCGTAGATCGACATGCCGGCATAGCGCCGGAGCTGCGCGGCGATGATGCCCAGGTGCGTCGATTTGCCCGCGCCGGTCGGGCCGAACATGAAGGTGTGGCCCAGGTCGCGCACGTGCAGGTTCAGCCGGAAGGGCGTAGCGCCGACCGTGACGCAGTGCATGAGCGCCGGGGCCAGCGGCGGGTACATCGGGCACGGCGCGGTGGCGCTGCCCGTCCAGATGGAGCTTGTCGGCAGCAGGTCGGCCAGGTTCATCGTGTTGATGAGCGGCCGGCGCACGTTCTCGACGCCGTGGCCGGGCAAGCTGCCCAGGTAGGCGTCCATCGTGTTGATCGTCTCGATGCGCGCCGCGAAGGCCAGCCGGTTGATGGCCTTCTCGACCGACAGCGCGGCGGCCGCCAGGCGCTCCCGATCCTCATCCATCAACACGACCACGGACGTGAAGTAGCCGGCGGCCACCAGGCCGCTATTGACCTCGGCGATGGCCGCCTCGGCATCGGCCACCATCGTTGCCGCGTCCTGGTTGACGCTGCCGGTGTTGGTGTTGAAAACCTGGTCGAAGAAGCCGCGAATCTTCTGCTTCCACTTCTTGCGGAACTTGTCCAGGTGCTTCAAGGACTCGTGCTGATCCATGAAGATGAAGCGGCTCGACCAGCGGTATTCACTCGGCAGCTCGGCCAGGGCCGACAGCAGGCCAGGCGTTGACTCCAAGGGGAAGCCTTCGAGGGACACCACCTGGATGAACTTGCGGCCGATCTTCGGAACGACGCCGCCCCACAGCTCTTGCCCGCCGATCACGGCGTCCAAGTACATCGGGTTGCTGGGGAGCTGCACCGGGTGATAGTTGCCGGTCACGCAGAACTGCAACCAGCTCAGGAAGTCGTCATGCGTGACTTCCCTGCCCTCTTCCGTGGCGATCTTGTGGCCCTTCAAGCGCGTGAGCTTGACGGCCGAGGACATGCGCGATTCCAGGCTGCGGATTTCGCGCTTGAACTGCTCGATGAGGCCCACGGTGCGGGCCGTGTGGTCGGGCGTCACCGCGTCATCGTCAAACATCAGCTCAACGAACTTGCGCTGGGCCAGCACTGGCGGAAACCAGGTCACGGCGAATACGAAGTGCCCTTCGTACATCGTGCCCAGGCCCTCGAAGAGCCGCCGGCGCTCTTCATCAATGGCGGCCGACACCGGATCGGTGAAGGTGGAGACGCCGCGCTCGGAGTAGTTGGGTGCCGGCCGGCGCACGGCATCGACATGAACCATCCAGCCGCTGCCCAGGCCCGCCAGGGCCTGGTTGATGCGGAAGGACACCATTTCCCGCTGCTCTTCGGTGCTGCTGGCGTTGTCATCCCCTTGGTACAGCCAGGCGGCCATAAAGGAGCCGTTCTTGCCCACGATCACGCCGTCATCGACCACGGCGGCATAGTTGAGCAAGTCGGCCAGGCCCGCGTCCTTCGACCGATGCTTCTTGAGCTTCAGCTCGGCATCGACCTGACGGATACGGGCAAAGAGGATGAGCAACAGAACCGCACCGAGTACAGCAATGCCAATTGCGATTGCTTCGATCATTTGTATTGCTTCCCTTGACTCGGCGTGTTTTCACGGAAGGGCGTGCTGCGAGCCGGGTAGTACGGCTTGTACCGGCGGTGCCGCAGGTACACGTGTCGCAGCTTCGGGTCGGACTTCGCCATGAGGCGCAGCACGAATAACGCGCCGAACCACAAGGCGATGCCGAACACCGTTGCCCTCACTTCTTGGGCGCTGAAAATCAGCGCCCCGGCCAGCAGGCCCGAGAACATCACCAGCTCGCGGTCGCCACCCATGAACAGGTTTTCTCGGTTGCCGGCCCTACGGATGGGGATCGCGCGCAGTGCCATGACTTACCCCGCGATGTGGCCGCGTTCGGCCCAGCGTGCGATGGCTTCACCAGGGAAGCCGGCCATGTCCAGCGCCGCGACCTTGGCCTGGTGCAGCACGCCATCGGTCAGGGCGGCGATTTCCGCGCCACGGCCGAAGAAGGTGCTCATCATGTTCTGCGCGCCGACCAGCAGGGCCATGACCAGGACGATGAAGATCAACGTGCGGAAGAAGCCGTTGAGTTCGCCGCCGAAGATCAAGATGCCGCCGGCGACAACGATGCCGATGATCGACAGCGCGAAGGCCACCGGGCCGGTGACGCTGTTGCGCAGGTTGGTCAACCAGCCTTCATACGGCAGGGAACCGCCGGTGCCTTCGGAGGCGAAAGCGTGCTGGGGGGCCAGCAGGAAGAACGCCAAGAGGGCGAACATGCCCAGGTAGAACACGGCGCGGCTGTCGAAGCGGAACGCGGGAAGGGTCGATTGCATGGGTCTAAGCTCCTTACAGGGTTACAGGGTTACAGGGTTTTGGTTGCGTACTGGCCGTTGGCGTAGCCGGAAACCTCAAGGATTTCCTGGATGCGCCGCGAGCCGTCAGGGGTGCGGGCGATATGAACGACCACGTGAACCGCCTCGCCTATCAGCGGTTCAATGGGTTTGGGTGAATCGGGGTGCATGCTGATGAGCATGGCGAGCCGATCAAGGCCCGCTTTGGCGTTGTTTGCGTGCAGGGTTGCGGCTCCTCCTTCGTGCCCGGTGTTCCAGGCCATCAACAGATCAAGTGCTTCGGGGCCGCGCACTTCGCCGACCAGGATGCGGTCGGGCCGCATGCGCAGCGTGGTCTTGAGCAGCGCCGTCATGGTCACGTCGATGCTGGTGTGGTACTGGACGTAGTTCTCGGCGGCGCACTGGATTTCGCCGGTGTCCTCGATGATGAAAACCCGTTCGGTCGGGTCTTGAAGCACCATCTCGTTGATGATCGCGTTCACCAGCGTGGTCTTGCCCGAGCCGGTGCCGCCGATCACCAGGATGTTCCGGTGGGCACGCACGGCGGCAATCAAGGAATCGCGCTGCTGCGCGGTCATGATTCCGCGCTCGACGTACTGCGCCAGGGTGAAGATGGCGACCGCCTTCTTGCGGATCGCAAAGGTCGGTGCGGGCACGACCGGGGGGAGCTGGCCGGCAAAGCGGCTACCGTCTAGCGGGAACTCGCCTTCCAGGATCGGCCGCTGCCGCGTGACTTCCTTGCCGTGGTAGCCGGCAATGGTTTCGATCATGGCTTGGGCCTGCGCGAAGCGAAGGGTGCCGATGCACTTCATCGGCTCGCCCAGCTTCTCCTGCCAGACTTTGCCGTCCGCGTTGAGCATGATTTCAACGGTCTTGGGATCGTTCAGAGCTGCCAACAGCTCCGGCCCCATGTCGCGTTCGAGCTTCTTCTTCGCCCGTTCCTTGATCGTGTTGTGTTCCAGCTTCTGTTCGGTCATTCCGTGTATCCCATGTATGTGATTTGCGTGCTGCCCTGACCGCACGCATTCTACACAGGTTCATACGATATACCGAAGTCTTTTGACGAGCAAGCAAACGGAATGACGGATTGAGTGTTTTCAATCGTGTCCCGAGCTGATCGCAATAGAAACAACGCGGCGCATGCTCCGTGCGCCTCGCACCGAACCTATGGCTTGCGTTGTGGGTGTTCCGGGGGTTGAGCCACCCCGGCGGGCTTTAGCGGCTAAAAAGTGCTGGCTTCTGCTGGCTCAGTTCCTTGCCGCGTCCCTTCCCTGCTTTCTTTCTTGGCGTCCTACCCCCGGAGCTTCTTGCGGGCGGCCTCGCCCCACTTCTTGACGATGAATGCCTGATGCGACGGTAGCACCGCCGCCACTCGCTCGAAACCGGCAGGAAGGCTCTGCGGAGCCTTGCCGCCGGCCAGGGCATCGAGCGTGTCCTTGTCCAAGTCGGTTGATTCAAGCAGAAGGGGCAACGGCGCATCAAGGGCCTTGGCAATGTCCTGCATGACCTTGAGGGACGGATTGGCCTTGCCCGTAGTGAGATCGGACAGGAAGGAGATCGAAACCCCCGACCTGTCCGATAGCTCCTTTTTCGTCATGTGGCGCTCATCAAGCAGCCGCAGCACGTTCGTGAAGAAGATGTAGTTATACAAAGGCGTCGCCTTGCGCATGGGCGGCTCGAAATTTTAGCCGCTAAAGTTCTTGACCTCGGAATTAGGTTTAGCTAAACTCTAGGCTTCATCACAGCCTGGAGAGCTACGCATGAGCCATAACCAATTCCAGTTTATCGGCAATCTTACCCGTGATACTGATGTTCGCCATAGCGAAAACAGCGCCCGCGCCGTATTCGACCTGGCCGTGAACCGCGTGTGGCGCGACCGCGCCGGCGAGAAGAAAGAGCAAACCGACTTCTTCCGCATCAAGTCGTTTGCCGGCCTGGCAGAGAACGCGGGCAAGTACCTTGGCAAAGGCTCCAAGGTGTTCGTCCAGGGCCGCATCGAGCCGACGAAGTTCGAGAAGGACGGCCAGACCGAGTACGGCTTTGACTTCATCGCCGACGTGATCGAGTACCTGGATACCAAGGAACCAGGCGGCAAATGAGAAACGCGCCCGGCCACAGGCCGGGCGTTATGCTAGGAGGACGAAGATATGCCGGACAGTTTCGACGAGCAGGGCTACCGCCGCAAGCTCATCGACGGCGGGTTGAGTGAGGCCGACGCGACGGCGCTTGCCCGCCGCTACGCGGCCGAGCGCAACGCGCAGGCCGGCACCGCCGGCGGGGCTTTCCGCCCCGCCGGTTCCCTCTTCGAGCTGCCGGACGGGCCGGCAGCGCCGGAGCCACCGCCACCGCCGCCCAGCGCGGCCGTGGCGCGCTCCGAGCGGATGGCGGCCGAGTCGGCCGAGCTGGCGCGGACTATGGGCCTTCCGCCCGAGCCGCGAACCGTGGTCAACACCTTGGCCGAGAAAGTCAGCGGCGTGACCGCCGAACGGAGAACGCAACAGATGGCGACCAAGAAAACGACCGAGAAGCCGGCCAGTGCCACCGGCGAGCTGGCCGAGCAGGTCAGCCAGGCCAAGCAGGCCGCCTTGCTCAAGCACACGAAGCAGCAGATCAAGGACATGCAGCTTTCCTTGTTCGACCTCGCGCCGTGGCCCGACCACATGCGGGCCATGCCCAACGACTTCGGCCGGTCGGCGATCTTCACGACCAGGAACAAGAAGGTGCCCCGCGCCGCCTTGCAGCGCGAGGCGATCTACCACATCAGCAAGGACGTGGAGATCACCTTTACCGGCATCGAGCTACGCGCCGACAGCGACGAGCTGGTGTTTGCCCAGGTGCTCGAATACGCGAAGCGCACGCCGCTGGGCGAGCCGGTCACGTTCACGTTCTACGAGATTTGCCAGGACTTGGGCTGGTCGATCAATGGCCGCTACTACAAGCAGGCCGAGGACTGCCTTTCGCGGCTGCAAGCGTCCGCGATGCAGTTCTCTTCCCAGCGGCTGGGCCGCCTGGAATCCGTGTCGCTGATCCGGCGCTTCCGCATCCTGGATCGCGGCAAGCGCACGTCGCGCTGCCAGGTCGAGATCGACACCGAAATGGTGGTGCTGTTCGCCGGCGACCACTACACGAAATTCGTGTGGGAGAAGTACCGCAAGCTGTCGCCCACCGCGCGGCGGATGTTCGACTACTTTGCCACGCACAAGGAGCCGTACCCGCTCAAGCTGGAGACGTTCCGGCTCATGTGCGGTTCGGATTCCACCCGCGTGAAGAAGTGGCGCGAGCAGGTCAGCGAGGCATGCGACGAGCTGCGCGAAAACGGCCTGGTGGACAGCGCCTGGATCAATGACGACCTGGTGCATTGCAAGCGATGACCGCCGCCCTGCCCCTGGAGAGCCGCCCGAGATCGAGGCGGCTTTTTTTCTCGAGCATCGCCGCTTCTGACGAGGGAGTTCCGGCCACCTGGTCGCGCGCACGTCGAGCTGCAGCATCGTCATTTCCGGCGAGGCTGGCCACGTCCAGGCCACGGTCGACCATCGCCACCTTTGACGATGAACCGAGGGCCCCATCGCCAGTTCCGACGATGACGGCCGACGCCGGCGCTGGATCTCGCATCGCCGCTTCTGACGATGAGATCCACCCTTTGACACTTGAGGGGCCGAGCTGCGGGGGATTCTCCCGGCCGGCGGCCGCGAGAACCGGCTATGTCGTGCTGCGCATCGAGCCAGGCGGCAGAGCCGCCCGTCTCGCCCCTGGCGGGCTTCCAGCGCCTTCCCGACGCTCACCGGGCCGGTGGCCCTCGCCGCTGGGCTTTGCGGCCCTGACGGGCCTTCCTGGCCCGTTTCCGGGGCCTTCCCTGCCCTGCCCCACCGGCGCGGCCGTTGTGGACAGTTTCGGGACAAGTCGGCCGAGGCCGGCCGGCGCAGCCCTGACGTTGACACTTGAGGGGCAGCGGGGCCGGCGCGATGTTGACACTTGGGGGGCAGCGGCCGATTTCGGCCTGGTCGAGCCGTCCAGGCGGCCGCCGAGGCGGCCTAAGTGCCTGATCGGCATGGAGTTATCCACCGAAGTTGTGGATAACCCTGTTAGGAACCCTGCCCCGGTATTGACACTTGAGGGGCGGCCCTACTGACACTTGAGGGGCGCGGTTCTTGACACTTGAGGGGCAGCGTATTGACACATGGGGGGCTTATCCATTGACACTTGAGGGGCGGCCTCTTCGCACTTTTCCTTGGCGTGACAACGGTTTACGCGCGTTTTTCGGTCATGCTAACCAGGTTTTTAACCGTCTTTATAACCTTTTTATATAACCAGGTAGTTTTAACCAGAGGCTGGCGAAAAAAACGGCAACACGGCCCAAGCTGCCGCGCAGCATGACCGGCCGCCGAAGGGGGGAAACCCCCCTTCTCGATCCCACCCGGCCGCAAGCGGCCTCCCATCCCCCCAGGGGCTACGCCCCTCGGCCGCCTTGCGGCCTCACCCCACAATGGAGCGCCTTCGGCGCTACGGCTTAGGAGAGCCAGGCGCAAGCGCCTGGCGGAAGGCAGTAAGTTCGAGAGCTTGCGAGGGGGCAAAGCCCCCTCACACTCCCCAACCAGGTCGCCGCGGTTCGACCGGCCGCGCGATCCTCAAGCATCGCAGCAGCTCCACCGCCGCAGGTTTTACGCCAAGGAAGGGGGTCGGCCAGCTCGGCCGGTGGCGCGGAAAGCGCCCCTCAAGTGTCAATGAAACGTGAGACGCGGGGCCAGGCCCGCGCCGATCACAAGCCGAGTTCGGAGTGAGAGCCGAGGCGCACCAGGCGCAGCGTGTCGGCGTCGGGCTTCTGGTAGATCAGCACCAGGTCGGGCTTGACGTGGCAATCCCGGTGATCCTTCCAGTCCCCGGTCAGCGCGTGGTCGCGGTGCCGAGGTTCCAGCGGCTGGTCGTCGGCGAGCGCGACCAGGACGGGCACCAGGTCGGCGTCGAGCGTGGCCCGGTGCTGCCCTTTCGCCTCGCGCTTGTAGTCGCGCTTGAACTGGCCGGTGCGCTCAATCTGCCGCATGCAGATCGGCCATCAGATCGTTGACGGTGGCGAAGCGCGGCAGCTTGCCCTTGCGGGCTTCCTTCATCGCCTCGATGGTGGTGGCGTTCGGAATCAGCGGCTCGAAGGGCAGCGCCTTGTCCTGGGCCACCTTCGTGAGCAGCAGCCGCACCGCGTCGGACACGGTAAGGCCCATCGCGGCCAGGACGGCCGCCGCTTCTTCCTTGATCGCGCCGTCGATGCGCGTTTGTACGAGCTGGTTTGCAGCCATGATTGGTTCTCCGGTTGGGTTCGTGAATTACATTGTAATGCACGCCAAGGGAAAGGGCAAGGTTTAGCGGCCAAAAAGTTTAGCTAAAGTGCTTGACGATTAGGACATTTTGCCCTAATATAGCACTTGAAGGCCGGGCATTTCGCCCAGGTCAACTACCGGAGAAAGTCCGATGAACACCCAAGAGCAACCCGTTACCGCTTCCCTGGTCGCCGAGGCCCAGCGCCTCGACTTCCTGCCCGCCTACTTCGGCCCGCGTCTGATGATGCGCGGCGAGGCCCTGGTGTATGCCTGGCTTCGCCGGCTCTGCGAACGCTACAGCGGCGCGTATTGGCACTACTACACCTTGTCGGACGGCGGTTTTTACATGGCCCCCGACCTGGCCGACCGCCTGGAGATCGAGGTGGACGGCAACGGCTTCCGAGGCGAGTTGTCGGCCGACGCCGCCGGCATTGTCGCAACCCTGTTCGCGCTGGGCCAGCTCGCGGCCGAGGCCGCCGACACGGACGCCGGCGATGCCCTGATCGACCGCTATCACTTCCTGCGCGGCTTCGCAGCCAGCCACGCCGAGGCGGCCGCGATCTACCGGGCTATTGACTGATGAGGGGCGGCCCCGGCTTCGGCCGGGGCTTCCAGGAGGCGACCATGACCAGGAACAACGCTCCCCAGGCACCGACGAACAGCTACGCGACGGACGGCAAGTGCCACAACGCCGAGCCGGGCACCTACGGCCACGAATGCGGCAAGCCGGCCGCATGGATCGGCACGAACCACAAGGGGTTCAGCTCGGGATTCTGCGACGACTGCAAGCGCCACGGCTACGAAGCCCGCGACGTGATCGCGTGGCGGCGTGCTGACACTTGAGGGGCCGGCCGATGGCGAAGAAACGCAAGACGCCGGCCCAGCCGGGCCAGGACTGGAACGCGCCGGCGGCCGAGCTGCTGGCCGAGCTGCCCACCGAACGCGACGAGCTGCTGGCCGCCGCCGTGGCGGCCGTGGTGGAGATCGACGCGGCGATCATGCGCGGCGACGGTGCGGCCGCCGAGGCGGCCAGCGACCGATACGAGGCCGTCATCTGGAAGATGAACGGCGGAACGCACGTGGGCAGCATGGCCGACCACGACGCGCCCGGCCAGGTCATCGAGCGCCATTGCGCGGCGGTGCCTGGCGACGTGCCCTTGTGGGGCCAGCGCGGCCAGTTCCTGGTCGCGGATGGCGACATGCGCGCCCTGGTGGAGTACGAGGCCGGCTACGGCGGGCCGCTGGGTGCCCACTTCCAGTTCCACGTCATCGACCTGGACAGGCCGTTTATCTCCGAAACGGGCTACCGCTCGCACTTCGACACGGCGCAGGGCTGCATGACGGTGGACGAGGTTGCGCGCGGCATCCTGGCTGCGCAGCGAGCCGAGAAGAAGCGCCCGGTGATGGTCGAGGCCAGCTACCGCGACCGCCTGGCCGATGCTCCCCTGCCCGCTTGGCTGGCCGGCCTGGAGCCGCCGGCGCGGCGCGAACCGGCGACCGTCCTGGTGCCGCCGGGGTTCGTCCTGGTCGATGTGGTGCTGCCCTCGCATCGGGCCTTCATCGCCAGGCGCTGGGCGGCCGAGGCCGCGACCAGGATCAAGGCGGCCAGGGCCGCCGGGTTGGACGCCAAGGGAAAAATCACCGGCGCAGGCCCGGAGCGAGATCCCGCATCGCCAGAAACGACGATGACCTGCAGCATCGTCAAAGCCGACGATGCCGAGCCGGTCGAGGGCGGGCCTGTATCGCCGGAAACGACGATGCCGGGAGCGAGCGCGGCAACCTGCAGCATCGCCAGGAATGGCGATGGAGGCCCGGCCGACCGGGTGGAGTTCAAGCCCGGCCAGCGGTGCGAGATCGTGAGCGTCCATCACCCGGTTTTCGACCGCTACATCGGCAAGCGCATCATCATCGTGAAGGTGCATCCCGACACCCGCCAGGTGTGGGCGCACGACGACAGGCCGGTAACGTACAAGACCAATCGCGCAGGCCGGCGCGTGGTCGATTCAGACCCGAGCTGCATCCAGTCGATCTACGGCTTCGACCAGTTGCGGCTTATCACTTGACCAGGAGAACGAACGAATGACGAACGACGCCAATATCCGGCTGGAGTGCTTGAAGCCGGCCGAACGCTGGGCACAACCGACCGGCGAGGAAGTCCGCGAGGTGCTGCGCCTGGCCGGGTTCAGCGGCAGCAAGGCCGCGAAGGCGCTGGGGCTGGGCGCGAAGGGCGACCGCACGATCCGCCGCTGGATCGGCGAGGACACCCCGATTCCCTATGCGGCATGGGCGATCCTGTGCGACCTGGCCGGGCTGGGCGTGATCTGGAAAGAGGATTGACGCCAAGGGAAAGGTTTTAGCGGCTAAAGTTTAGCCTTCGGATTCCGGTAAAGCGAAAAAAGTTTAGCTAAAGTGCTTGACAGGCTAGGGCATTTTGCCCTAATATAGCACTTGAAGGCCGGGCACATCGCCCAGGTCAACTACCGGAGAAAGTCCGATGAGCGACAACAAGATCATGCCCTGGATTGACGAGCTGGAGGGCGCGGCAGCGACCGACTTCCCGGCCCGCCGTGACGAGATCGCGGCCATGATGGCCGAGGCGGCCGAGCTGGTGCGCAAAGCCGAGGAACTGCGCGGCAAGGCGTACTTCGCCGGATGCTCCCTGGAGGGGCAGGCCAAGGGCCATTGGTCGATGGAAGCCGTCGAGCAGGCCAAGCGCCGGGCCGGCTGGTAAGAGCACATGGCCCGGTCGGCAACGGCCGGGCCTATCGAGGACGCCAAGAAGGGAGTATTGCGTGAGCCGAGGCAAGATCAAGGGCGGCCCCAGGTGGAGGAACGCCCCGGAGTGATCCGGGGCGCTTGGCCTGGTGCTGGCACACCGTAACCATGCTTCCGAGTGGGAGCACCCAGCATTCAACACGTAAGCGCGTGGAGGGTCAAGCTATGTCCAACATCATCAAGTTCCCCAAGGAGATCGAGCAGCCCGCCGCGCCCGCGCCGGTGGAGCCTGCCGCCGCGCCTGCTGCCCCCAACAAGGCCCCCGGTGCTGGCCTGCTGGCCGGCCTGGTCAAGTTCGTATGGGTGGCGACCGTGTTGGTCTGGCCGATCCTCAAGTGGGTGCTGTCGATTGCCACCTTCTTTCAGTTCGTGCGGATGCTCTACCACTGGAACACGCCTGGCGTGTATGCCGGCTGGTCGTTCCTGGTGTACTTCGCGGTGCTGACCGCGATCACCTACTTCGTTTCGATCTACAAGCCGAAGGGGCTTTGACATGAAAAAACAGACCCTGCCCTACCCGCCGGGATTCGTGGAGCCAACCACGGGCCGCGTGGCCGTCCTGGTGCGCGAGTACGCGGCCAGCGATTTGAACGGCGATGCGCCGGCCTATTGGTACAGCGCGCAATCCGAGGAATGGGGCCTTGACCCCTGGCGGCTCGTTGAAGGCGTCGATCCGCATGTGCATGGCGGTTCGTTCGACGTGTGCTTTGCGAGCGGCGGCACGCGCACCGTGGGGCCGTTGATGACGTTCTTCGTGAGCGCCGACCACGCGCAGCAGCTCGCAGTTTCGCGCGCCGCGTCGCAGATGGGGCGCTACGGAATGCGGGTGGTCGAGGTTCAGCAAGGCCCCGACGACCTCAAGCGCCTAGCCGCGCTGTATTCGGATGACGCCAAGAAGGGGTGATTTTTAGCCGCTAAAAGGCTTGACGCGCCCGGCGAGTTTAGCTAAACTTCTGCACATGGTCGGCGGCTGGCACCGCCTTTTGTTCAACAACCGGGTGTGGAGTTTATATGGGTGTTCTCCATGAAGAAACGGCTAACCGAAGCCCAATTCCAGGCGGCGATCAAGGGCCTGGAGATCGGGCAACAGACCATCGACATAGCGCGCGGCGTGCTGGTCGATGGAAGGCCCCAGGCCGAGTTTGTGGCCTCGCTGGGGCTGACCAAGGGGGCGGTATCGCAAGCGGTCAGTCGCGTGTGGGCAGCGGCGGGGGAAGTGCTCCCGCAGGGCTTCGCGCGGGTGACGGCGGTACTGCCGGAGCATCAAGCGTTCATCGTCAAGCGTTGGGAAGCCGACGCCAAGGGAAAGAGGAAACAGGAACCCAACTCATGAAAACACTGGTCACGGCAATTCAGAAAGGCGGACAGGGCAAGACCTTCGCAACCTGCCACCTGGCGTTCGACTTCCAGGAGCGCGGCCTTCGGGTTGCAGTGGTCGACCTGGACACCCAGGGCAATGCAAGCTGGACGCTGGCCGGCCACGACTCGGGCTATCCCGCCAGTCGCATGTTCACCGCCGGCGGCGACGAGCTGCGCGCCTGGTTCGCTGGCCGGGAGGATGACGGCCTGGCGCTGATCGCGGCCGATGCCAGCCTGGCCAACCTGGACAAGATGGACTTGGCCCAGGCCGCCGGCGCGCTGCGGGCCAGCATCGCGGCGCTAGGCGAGTTCTTCGACGTGTGCCTGATCGACACCGCCCCTTCCCTTGGCGTTGCCATGACGGCGGCCGTGCTGGCCGCCGACTACATGCTTTCGCCGGTCGAAATGGAGGCGTACAGCTTGCAAGGCATGAAGAAGATGGTTGCCGTCATCGGCAACCTGCGCAAGCAAAACCCGAAGCTGCGCTTTCTCGGCATGGTGCCGAACAAGGTGGACGCGCGGAAGCCGCGCCACGTCAGCAACCTGGCGACCTTGCAGCAGGCATATCCGCAACTGATCTTGCCGTTCAGTGTCGGCGCGCGAGACAGTATCGCGGAGGCGCTGGGCGAGCAGATGCCAGTGTGGAAGATCAAGAAAACCGCTGCGCGCAAGGCCACCCAGGAAGTGCGCGCCCTGGCGGATTACGTGTTCACGAAGATGGAGATCGCGCAATGACCAGCGCCGTAAAGACCAACGCCAAGAAGAAGGCCCCGCAAGCGGCCGCAGAGAAGCCCAAGGGCGGCGGGCTGGGCCTGGATGGCCTCGGCGACCTGTCGAGCTTGCTGGACGAGCCACAGGCCGCGAATGCGGCCCCTGGCGGCCCGCAGGAGCTGCCGCTTGACCTCATCGACGAAGACCCGCACCAGCCGCGCACGGCGGACAACCCCGGCTTCTCGCCGGAGTCCATCGCCGAGATCGGCGAGACGATCAAGCTGCGCGGCGTGAAGTCGCCCATCAGCGTGCGCGAGAACCCGGACGCGCCGGGCCGCTACCTCATCAACCACGGTGCGCGGCGCTACCGTGGCTCGAAATGGGCCGACAAGACCACCATCCCGGCTTTCATCGACAACGACTACAACGAGGCCGACCAGGTAATCGAGAACCTGCAACGCAACGAACTGACGGCCCGCGAGATCGCGGACTTCATCGGCCGCGAGCTGGCGAAGGGCAAGAAGAAGTCGGAGATCGCCAAGGAGATCGGCAAGTCGCCGGCGTTCGTCACACAGCACGTCACGCTGCTGGACTTGCCCGAACCGATTGCCGAGGCGTTCAACACTGGCCGCGCCAAGGATGTGACCGTCATCAACGAGTTGGTGACGGCGTTCAAGAAGAACCCCGAGGAAGTGGGTGCGTGGCTGGCCGACGACAGCCAGGAGCTGACGCGCGGATCGGTCAAGCTGCTGCGCGAGTACCTGGAGGACAAGCGCCACCAGGAAGGCGACCGCGACCCCAACACCGTCGATGCGTTCAGCGGCAAGACGGATGGCGAGGCCGAGGGCGACGGGCAAGGCCCGGAGGATGACGCCAAGAAGAAGGAGCCGAAGGAACCCGACCCGGACAAGCTCAAGAAAGCGATCATCCAGGTCACGCACGACGACCGCCCGGCCCGCCTGATCCTCAACCGCCGGCCGCCGGCCGAGGGCTGGGCCTGGCTCAAGTACGAGGATGACGGCCAGGAGTTCGAGGCCGACCTTGGCAAAGTGCAGCTTGTCGCGCTGCTGGAGGGCTAGACCCCCCCTGCACCAGACCCCGCCGCCCCCGCACCCCTGCGCCCCGCCATCGAGCGGGGCTTTTTTTTGCCTGCGCGCCCAGCGCCGGGCTGGCCCGTTTTAGCCGCTAAAAAAGTTCAGCTAAACACTTGCGCTATGTTGTATGTTGTAGTATGCTACACGCTACAACATACAACACCGGCCGAAAGGAGGCCCGATCATGGCAATCACGAAAGAGCAGATATTTGCGGTCGCCGACGAGCTGGACGCCGCCGGCCAGAACCCGACCCTGGCGAGCGTGCGCAAGCAGCTCGGCGGCGGGAGCTTCACGACCATTTCCGAGGCGATGAACGAATGGCGGGCACGCAAGGCCAGCCAGGCGGCCCCGATCCGCGAGCCGGCACCGGCGGCGATCACCGAGAAGCTGGCCGAGCTGGGCGGCGACTTGTGGGCCGTGGCCTTGGAAATGGCGAACAACCGGCTGGCCGCCGAGCGCGAGGCGCTGGAGGCCGTCCGGCAGGAAATGGAGGCAGCGCGCCAGGAGGCCGCAGAGCTGGCCGACCAGCTCACCGGCGAGCTGGACGAGGCCAAGGGCCGTATCGAGGCCCTGGAGGCCGCAGAGACCGACGCCAAGGGGGAAGCTGGGGCGCTACGCGAGAAGCTGGCAGCGGCCAGCGAGCGGGCGGCCACGGCCGAGGCCAGAGCCGGCGAGCTGCGCACGGAACTGGATCACGCCCACCAGGAGGCCCGCCAAGCCCGAGCGGAGCGCGACAAAGCCCAGGAGAAGGCCGCCGCGAGCGCCGACCAGGCGGAGGCCCTGCGGGCCGACCTGGCGGCCGCGAACAGCCGGGCAACGGAGATCGAGCGCCGGGCCGGCGAGCTGCGCGCCGACCTGGAGCGAGCCAACCAGGCCACCGACCAGGCGCGGGCGGCGCTGGCCGAGCAGCAGAAGGCCACCGAGGCGGCGGCCGGGCAGCTTGACCAGGTGCGGGGCGAGCTGGCAAAGGTGCAGGCCAAGGCCGAAGCCGAGCGCGAGGCGCACCAGGAGCAGCGCAAGGCAGCAGCGGCCGAAGCGCACCGCCAGGCCGAACGCTTGACGGCCACCCAGGCCGAGCGCGATGCCGCGCGCAAGGAGGCCAGCCAGGCCCGCGAGGACGCCGCGACCCTGCGCGGCCGGCTCGAAGCCCTGGAAACCGTCATGGCCCAGGAGAAGGGCAAGACGGGCGGCGCGAAAAAGACCTGATATTTCGGTCGGTTTTCAATAAAATCGAGGGTGTAACCTGGAACTACACATCCGGCCACGAGAGGAAAGCCGGCCTCGCGCATGCCGAGGTCGGCTTTTTTCTTGCTGGACTGGCAAGGAGGCCCATCTATTCCACATTTTGAAATGACCACACCGACGATAAGGAGCGCCCGATGAAACAGCGCCTCTTGGTCATGAACGGCCAACGCATCGTTCAGACCGAGCAAGAAGGGGCATGGGCCAACCAGAAGGTTGACAAGGCTGGCGCATTGAAGCCCGGCATCTACAACCTGTACATGGCCCAGCAGGCCGACAAGAAGCAGACCCATGACGGCGTGATCGTTCACGCCGACAACAACCAGGTGTACCAGCAGGTAGGCAAGAACTTTGTCATGCACGCCCGGTCAGATTTCGATAAAGTACCTGAAATCGGGAGCGCAAAGAGCATCAGCTACAGCGCGCAAGGCAAAGCAACCGTTGCCGCCGAGGCCCCGAAACTCACGCGAGGCCGGTCCCGATAGCTTTTAGCGGCTAAAAGGAGGGCCACGCCTTGAGACGACTCACACCCACCGCCGGCCGGGCAGACGCCCGCCGCATCCAGCCGGCATCCGCCGGCTTCGCAACAAGCACGACCAGCAGAACCGACGCCGCCGGCGACGGCCTGCTGGCCGCTGCCGAAGCCACAGAGGCCGAGCAGCAAGCGGCCCTGGAGGCCGCCCCGCTCGACCAGACCTACCAGGAAGCCCTTGCCCTGTACGTTCAGGCCAAGCACGACCAGGTGGAGCGCATCGAGGATCGGCTTGAAAACCTGATCGACCGTCAGCAGGCGCGCTTGCAGCAGACCCAGGCCAACCAGCCGGGCCTACTGTCCCGGCCTGGCGCGAAACGCGCTTGGCAGAACCAGCAGATGCAGCAGCAGGCGCGCTTGCAGTCCCTGCACGTGCGCCTGGAAGCCGTCCGCGAGATCAAGGAAGGCATGGGCCTGCACTCACCGAAGGTCGAAGAGCTGGCGACCCGCAAGATGCGCGCCGAGAAACCCGAGCTGGCGGCCGATTGGGATGCCATGCGCGAGGCGGCACGCCGGCACCAGGCGCTGCAACGCCGCGAAGAGCAGGAGCGAAAGCAGGCGCAGGCCCTGGAGCGACCAGGCCGGTCGCAGAGCTTGGGCCTCACGCGGCCCGTCTAAAACGAAAGCCCGGCACTGCCGGGCTTTTTCCTCGAGCCTCGCCGTTTCCGGCGATGCAGGCCCGCCGCTGGCGGCATCCTGCAGCACCGTCATTCCCGACGATGCAAGGGGCTGGCCAGCCTCGCCAGTTCCGGCGATGCCGCCGGCGCGGTCGACCATCGCCATTTCTGACGATGAGATCCCGCATCGCCATCTACAGCGATGCCCACAACGCGAGGGCGGCCGCGAAAACCGCCATGCCGGCCGCCACGATGTTCATGTACGACACGCGCCGCGCTTCGCGGATCGGCGCGGCGAGCTGCGCGGCGGCCGCTTCCAGCTCGCGCCGCACCGCCTCGGCGGCGGCCTTGCCGCCGTCCTGCATCCCCTTCGCCATCGCCTCTTTGGAGGCCGCCAGGGCCGCGTTGAGCGTCCTTTCGGCCTTCCCCTTGGCGTCATCCCCCCAACGGTGTGCGATGGCTTCCAGCTCTTCCTTGAAGCGATCCAGGATTTCTTGCTGCGCGGCCTGGCTGTCCTGCATCAGTCGGGTGTTGATCGTCTGGAGGATCAAGATCGGATCGTCGCGGCCAACGGCGATGCCGTGCTTGACCGCGATTTCCCGTATCAGCTCTTCGATCTTGTCATCGCTCGCCATCAGAGCACCGCCGCGTTGTCGAGCTGCTGGAAGAGTTGCGACTTCACGATCTTGAGCCGCTGCCGCGTCATGATCGTGAGCGCCGAGTCGGCCAGGGCCTCATCGAACGTCCGGCGCTCCTGGAGCATTTCCGAGAAGTCGCGGCCGTAGGTTTCTTCCTTGAGCGCCGGAATCTGGATGATGGCCGACACCCGCGCCTTGTTGTCGGTGTACGCCTTCATCTTCTCGAAGCCCTTGCCTTCGTGCTCGATTGGCCCCCAATACGGGTTCAGCCACACCACGAACACGCATTCGGCCGGGAATTGCCGGGCCAGCGTGCTAAAGCCGTTCAGGGTGTCCAGGAAGGCTTGCCCGCCGGTGACGACCGTATGCACCACCAGTTCGTGCCCCATGTCCTGGAGCAGCGCCGGAACCTGGTTGCCGATCAAGTAGCTGGACAGCGGCACGAACGAGCTGGCCCCGTTGTCGATGATGACGTCGCCCTTGGTCGAGGCGATTTGCTCCACCAGGGCATCGAAGTTCCGGGTGTTGATCTCGTCGCCGTCCATGATGTTCAGGCGCTGCACGTTCAGGGCCTTGTAACCCTCAAACGTGCTGTTGACCGGATCGGTGTCGATGCAAAGCGGCGTCTGCCCCTTGCTCGCTTTGTACTGCGCAATGGTGGCCGCGATCATCGACTTGCCGACGCCGCCCTTGCCCTGCAAGACCATGTGAATTTTCGCCATTACAGTAAATCCTCTTTATTCGGTTTCGGGTTGTAGTTGAAGCCGGCGATCCCTGCCGACTCGGGTTTCTTCGGCTCGGGTGCCTTCGGCTTCCTCGCCTTCGACCCCCCTTCCTGTTGCGCCGGCTTCTCCCCTTTGGCCTGGTTGGCCGCCGGGGGAGGCACCGGCGCGGGTGCTGCTGGTGCGGCCTTGATGTACCGCTGGACGTGCTTGCGGAACGTCTCGTAGCTGCACTTGACCCGGCCGATCTCGCGCATGTCCTCGTAGATCGTCGTCACTGCATAGCCAGCATCCATCGCGGCTTTCACGTCCACGCGCACGGCCAGGAATGCAACGGCCGTCGCGTCCTGTCGGCGCTTCTTGGCGGCCCGTTTCTCGATCCGCGCGGCCAGCTCTTGGGGGTAGCTGCTTTCTGCCATCGCCTCGCTTCCGTGGTTTGTAAATAGCCGTCATTTTCATGTATCGACCCGTGGAAAGTCTATGTAAAGCGCGTGGATAGCAGCTTGACACCGCTGCATCTAGCGCGCTTTCCGGGCATTGTACGCCTTCATTCGATATATCCGCCATCTTTTCGCGCTAAATGCAGACAGATGCGAAGGTTTCGGTATAGACTTTCCTTGGTGTTATCAACGCCGTAAGGCGGGCAGGATGTGCGAAGTTAGCTAACCGGCGGGCCGGTTATCTATCTTCGCTGTCCCTTATTCGCGCCTGCGGCACTCAACGGGCATCCTGCTCTGCGAGGCTGCCGGCTACCGCCGGCCAAGAAGCGAGAGACGAACGACATGGGCTACATCAATCCGCTGCTGGAGCTTCCAGCAGGCCGCGAACTCCAGGCGCTTCCGGTTGCCGACCGGCAGCGCCTTGCCCGCGTGCTGCGCGAGCTGCGCACGCAGGCCAACGACGAGGCGGAAAAGGCATGGGCACGCCGCAAGGGGCCGATGGCCGCCTACTGGCGAGCCGTGGCGACCTACGCGCGACACACGGCGCACGCGCTCAAGGGGTAGCGACATGGAAGCCGACGAACAGCCGACCGCGAAGCGGCGGCAGCACCTACGGGTGCCGGTGTTCCCCGACGAGAAGGAACAGATCGAGGCGAACGCCAAGAGGGCCGGGGTCAGCGTGGCGCGCTACCTGCGCGACGTGGGCCAGGGCTACCAGATCAGGGGCGTCATGGATTACGAGTACGTGCGCGAGCTGGTGCGGGTGAATGGCGACCTCGGCCGGCTGGGCGGTTTGCTCAAGCTATGGCTCACCGACGACCCGCGCACGGCCCGCTTCGGAGACGCCACGATCCTTGCCCTGCTGGGCCGGATCGAAGCCACCCAGGACG
Source organism: Cupriavidus nantongensis (assembly GCF_001598055.1). Classification (NCBI taxonomy): domain Bacteria; kingdom Pseudomonadati; phylum Pseudomonadota; class Betaproteobacteria; order Burkholderiales; family Burkholderiaceae; genus Cupriavidus; species Cupriavidus nantongensis. The sequence goes on from NZ_CP014846.1 coordinate 47,477, forward strand.
AAATGAGCCGACTCATGAAGTCCGTGGTGCAGCCGAGGGCCGAGCCTTGAGCTTTTTAGCGGCTAAAAAGCCAGGGGCTGGCCGATGATCGCCAAGCACGTACCCATGCGCTCGCTGGGCAAGTCCGACTTCGCCGGCCTGGTGAACTACGTCACCGACGCGCAGAGCAAGGATCACCGGCTGGGCCAGGTGCAGATCACGAACTGCGATGCCGTGTCCGTGCAGGACGCCATCACCGAGGTTCTGGCGACCCAGCACACGAACACGCGGGCCAAGGGCGACAAGACCTATCACCTGATCGTCAGCTTCCGGGCCGGCGAGCAGCCCAGCGCCGACACCCTGCGGGCGATTGAGGAACGTATCTGCGCCGGGCTGGGTTACGGCGAACACCAGCGCGTCAGTGCCGTTCACAACGACACCGACAACCTGCACATCCACATCGCCATCAACAAGATTCACCCGACCCGGAACACGATGCACGAGCCGTACTACTCGCATCGGGCGCTGGCCGAGCTTTGCACGGCCCTGGAGCGCGACTACGGGCTGGAGCGGGACAACCACGAACCACGCCAGCGCGGTGCCGAGGGCAGGGCGGCCGACATGGAGCAGCACGCGGGCGTGGAAAGCCTGGTCGGCTGGATCAAGCGGGAATGCCTGGACGAGATCAAGGGCGCGCAGTCCTGGCAGGAGCTGCACCAGGTCATGCGCGACAACGGCCTGGAACTGCGCGAGCGTGCGAACGGCCTGGTGATCGAGGCCGGCGACGGAACGATGGTCAAGGCGAGCACCCTAGCCCGCGACCTTTCCAAGCCGAAGCTGGAGGCGCGGCTTGGCCCGTTCGAGGCTTCGCCCGAACGGCAGACACGAACCAAAGCGAAGCGGCAGTACCAGAAAGACCCGATCCGCTTGCGCGTGAACACGGTCGAGCTGTACGCCCGGTACAAGGCCGAGCAGCAGACCTTGACCGCGACACGTGGGCAGGCGCTGGAGCAGGCCCGCCGGCGCAAGGATCGGCTGGTCGAGGCCGCGAAGCGTTCCGGCCGCCTGCGCCGCGCGACGATCAAGGTGATCGGCGAGAGCGGCCCGAACAAGAAGCTGCTGTATGCCCAGGCCAGCAAGGCCCTGCGCGACGAAATCCAGGCGATCAACAAGCAGTACCAGCAAGACCGCCAGGCCCTCTACGACAGCCACAGCCGCCGCACGTGGGCCGACTGGCTCAAGAAGGAAGCGACCCACGGCAACGCGGAGGCGTTGACCGCCCTGCGCGCCCGCGAGGCGGCGCAGGGCTTGAAAGGCAACACCATCCAGGGCCGGGGCGATCCGCGCCCCGGCCATGCCCCGGTGACGGACAACATCACCAAGAAGGGCACCATCATCTTCCGCGCCGGCCTGACGGCCGTTCGGGACGATGGCGACAAGCTGCAAGTCTCGCGCGAGGCCACGCGCGAGGGCTTGCAAGAAGCTCTACGGCTGGCGATGGAACGCTACGGCAGCCGCATCACCGTCAACGGCACCACGCAGTTTCAGGCGCAGATCATTCGCGCGGCCGTTGATTCCCAGCTACCCATCACGTTCGCCGATCCGGCCCTGGAGAGCCGGCGGCTTGCGCTATTGAAGAAGGAGAACACCCATGAGCGACCCGACCGAACCGAGCGAGCCGACCAGCGACCCGCAGAGCATCGAGGACGAGCTGGACGCGGCCCTGGCGGCCCTGGACAGCGCGCCGCTACCCACGACGACGCTGCCCGACCCATCGCCGTCGCCCGAGCAGGCTTCGGGCGACCAGGTGGCGGGCGAGCCGGCACCGCCGGCGTTCACGCCGGAGCCGTCCACCGGAAGCCCGACATTGGACGCATTGGACGAGTCCCGCCGCCCCAAAGCCAGCACCGTTTGCGAACACTGTCCCAACTCGGTGTGGTTCGCATCGCCGGCGGAAGTGAAGTGCTATTGCCGCGTGATGTTCCTCGTCACCTGGAGCAGCAAGGAACCCAACCAGATCACCAACTGCGACGGGATATTTCTCGGCCAGGATCAGGAGTAGCAGCGGCCCCGCCGGGCCTCGCGGCGGCGGATAAATACATCGCCGAACGCGAGTCGAAACGCTCGAAAGGTTTCGATATACCGAAGCACGCGCGATATACTGCCGGTGAAGGTGGCCTTGCTTTCGAGGGTGTCCGCAACATCGAGGGCCAGGCGCTGGCCCTGTTGAAACGAGGCGATGAGGTCATGGTGATGCCCATTGACCAGGCCACGGCCCGGCGCATGTCGCGCATCGCGGTCGGCGATGCCGTGACGATCACGCCAAAAGGCTCCATCAAAACGTCGAAAGGTAGGAGTAGATGAAAATAAAGATGAACAACGCCGTGGGGCCGCAGGTTCGCAGCGCGAAGCCGAAGCCCAGCAAGTTGCTGCCGATCCTCGGCGGGGTGTCCCTGGTCGGCGGCCTCCAGGCCGCGACACAGTTCTTCGCCTACACGTTCCAGTATCACGCGAGCCTCGGGGCCAACCTCGGGCACGTGTACGCGCCCTGGTCGATCCTGAACTGGTCGGCGAAGTGGTACAGCCAGTACCCCGACGAGATCATGCGGGCCGGCAGCATCGGCATGGTGACTGCCACCGTGGGCCTGCTGGGTGTGGCCGTGGCGAAAGTCGTCACGTCCAACAGCTCGAAGGCGAACGAATACCTGCACGGTTCGGCCCGCTGGGCCGAAAAGAAGGACATTCAGGCGGCCGGCCTGCTGCCGCGCGAGCGGAACGTCCTGGAGATCGTGACCGGCAAGGACGCACCCACCGCCACCGGCGTCTATGTCGGCGGCTGGCAGGACAAGGACGGCAATTTCTACTACCTGCGGCACAGCGGCCCCGAGCACGTGCTGACCTACGCGCCGACGCGAAGCGGCAAGGGCGTCGGCCTGGTGGTGCCGACGCTGCTTTCGTGGGGCGCAAGCAGCGTCATCACCGACTTGAAGGGCGAGTTGTGGGCGCTGACCGCCGGCTGGCGGCAGAAGCACGCGAAGAACAAGGTGCTGCGCTTCGAGCCGGCCAGCAGCTCGGGCGGCGTGTGCTGGAACCCGCTGGACGAAATCCGCGTCGGCACCGAGGCCGAAGTCGGCGACGTGCAGAACCTAGCAACTTTGATAGTTGACCCGGACGGCAAGGGCCTGGATTCCCACTGGCAAAAGACCGCCTTCGCGCTCCTGGTCGGCGTCATCCTGCACGCGCTCTACAAGGCCAGGAACGACGGCGGCACGGCCACGCTGCCATCGGTCGATGCCATGCTGGCCGACCCGAACCGGGACATTGGCGAGCTATGGATGGAAATGACCACCTACGGGCACGTGGACGGTCAGAACCACCACGCCATCGGATCGGCCGCCCGCGACATGATGGATCGGCCAGAGGAAGAAGCCGGATCGGTGCTGTCCACGGCCAAATCCTATTTGGCCCTGTACCGCGATCCAGTGGTGGCGCGCAGCGTGAGCCGGTCGGACTTCCGCATCAAAGACCTGATGCACTCCGACGACCCGGTGAGCCTGTACATCGTCACGCAGCCCAACGACAAGGCCCGCCTGCGGCCGCTGGTGCGCGTCATGGTGAACATGATCGTGCGCCTGCTGGCCGACAAGATGGACTTCGAGAACGGCCGGCCGGTGGCCCACTACAAGCACCGGCTGCTGATGATGCTGGACGAGTTCCCGAGCCTCGGGAAGCTCGAAATCATGCAAGAGTCGCTGGCCTTCGTCGCCGGCTACGGCATCAAGTGCTACCTGATTTGCCAGGACATTAACCAGCTCCGAAGCCGCGAGACGGGCTACGGCCACGACGAAAGCATCACGTCGAACTGCCACGTGCAGAACGCCTACCCGCCCAACCGCGTCGAGACAGCCGAACACCTGTCCCGACTGACCGGGCAGACCACCGTGGTGAAGGAGCAGATCACGACCAGCGGCCGCCGCACGGCGGCGATGCTGGGCCAGGTGTCGCGCACCTACCAGGAAGTGCAGCGCCCCTTGCTGACGCCCGATGAATGCCTGCGGATGCCGGGGCCGAAGAAGAACGACAAGGGCGAGATCGAGGAAGCCGGCGACATGGTGATCTACGTCGCGGGCTACCCCGCCATCTACGGCAAGCAGCCGCTGTACTTCAAAGACCCGGTGTTTCAGGCGCGGGCCTCGATCCCCGCGCCGAAGGCCACCGACCGGCTGCGCCAGGTTGTCGAGGCAGGGGAGGGCATCACGATATGAGCCGCATCCTGAAACGCATCACGAAAGGCGTAGCCGTCGCCGGCCTGGCCGCCCTGGTGCTGGCCGCCGGCAGCTATGCCGCCGGTGCCCGCATCAACACCACCAAGAGCATTCCGGTCGGCCTGTACTGGACGAGCAGCGCGCCGGTGGAGCGGGGCGCTTACGTGCTTTGGTGCCCGCCGAAGGTCGGCGTGTTCGATGACGCCAAGGAAAGGGGCTACATCGGGGCCGGGTTCTGCCCAGGCGACTACGGCTACATGATGAAGCGCGTTTTAGCCGCTAAAGACGATGCCGTATCGGTGGCCGATGACGGCGTGCGCGTCAATGGCGAGCTGCTGCCACATAGCAAGCCCATCCAGGCCGACAAGTCCGGTCGGCCCTTGCCGCGCTTCCAGGCCAGCACCTACACGCTGGGCAATGCCGAGCTGCTGCTTATGTCGGACGTGAGCGACACGTCTTTCGACGGCCGCTACTTCGGCCCGATCAATCGTTCTCAAGTTCAGACCGTGATCCGTCCGGTCATCACCTGGTAGGGGAGGAAACCACCATGCGACTGTTCATCGCGGAAAAACCATCCGTCGCAAAAGCCATCGCCGGCGAGCTGGGCATCACCGGCAAGGGCGACGGCTTCATCGAGTGCGGCGGCGACAAAGTGACCTGGTGCTTTGGGCACATGCTGGAGCAGGCCGACCCGGACGAGTACACGCCCGATGACGTGCCGACCGGCAAATCAGGCAAGAAGCTATGGCGCGTCGATGAGCTGCCCATCATCCCGCAGACGTGGGTTCTTCACCCGAAGGACGATGCCAAGAAGCAGCTCGCCGTGATCGGCAAGCTGCTGAAAGAAGCCAAGGAGATCGTCAACGCCGGCGACCCCGACCGTGAAGGCCAGTTGCTGGTCGATGAAGTGCTGGAGCACTTCAAGAGCAGCAAGCCGGCGCGCCGCTTTTGGGTGTCTGCCCAGGATTCGGTTTCCGTCAAGCGCGGCCTGGCCGCCTTGAAGGAAAACACCACGTACAAGGGCTGGGCCGATGCCGCACGCGGGCGGCAGCGGGCCGACTGGCTGATCGGCATGAACCTAAGTCGCGCCTACACCCTGCGGGCGCAGCGCGGCGGTTCGCGCGCCCTGCTGACCGTGGGCCGCGTGCAGACCCCGACGCTCGCGCTTGTTGTCGGCCGCGACCGCGAGATCGAGGCGTTCAAGCCGGTGCCGTACCACACCATCAAGGCCGTGGTCGAGCACGCCGGCGGCAGCTTCGCCGCCGCCTGGAAAGCGAAGGAAGATCAAGCCGGCCTGGACAGCGAAGGCCGCCTTGTTGATACCGCCGTCGCGGATGCCCTGGTGGCCGCCGTCAAGGGCCAGCCGGGCACCATCGCCACCTACAAGCAGGAAGCCAAGAAGAAGAACCAGCCGCTGGCCTTCGCGCTGTCCGACATTACCGCGCTGGCGTCCGCGCGCTACGGGTACAGCGCCGAGGACGTGCTGAACACCTGCCAGGCGCTCTACGAGACGCACAAGCTGACCAGCTACCCGCGCACCGACTGCGCCTACCTGCCGGAGTCGCAGCACGCCGACGCGCCGCGCGTCCTGGAGGCCGTCAAGCACGTGAACCCCGAGCTGGCCGGCCTGGTCGATGCTGCCGACCCGCGCATCAAGTCCAAGACGTGGGACGACTCGAAGATCACCGCCCACCACGGCATCGTGCCGACCATGCAGAAAGGCAGCAAGGCCGGCTTGAGCGAGCGCGAGCGCAACATCTACGAGCTGATCGTCCGCGCCTACCTGGCGCAGTTCTACCCGCTGCACGAGTACATGCAAACCACGGTCGGCGTGGAGATCGCCGGCGAGAACTTCGCCGCGTCCGGCAAGGTGGTCACGCGCAACGGCTGGCGTGACGTGTTCGAGCAGGCCGACGAAGAGGACGCCAAGGAAGGCGACGACGAGAACGGCGCGCAGACCCTGCCACCGATGAAGCAAGGCGACGGTGTGACCTGCACCGAGGCCACCCGACGCGATGCGAAAACCAAGCCGCCGGCGCGCTTCACCGAGGGCACGCTGATTCGCGCGATGGAGAACATCCACAAGTTCGTGAGCGACCCGGAGCACAAGAAGATGCTGCGCGAAGGCGATGGCATCGGCACGTCCGCCACGCGCGCATCCATCATTTCCGAGCTGAAACGCCGCGAGTTCCTGGAAACCAAGGGCAAGCAGATCGTCAGCACGACGCTGGGCCGCAGCGTCATCGACGCGCTGCCCGAGGTGGTGCGAAGCCCGGTGCTGACCGCCCTTTACGAACGCATGTTGAAGGGCGTCGAGCTGGGCACGGCGGCCCTGGACGCCTTCATTACGAAGCAAGAGGCGTTCATCCGCGACCAGGTGGCGAAGGCCAACAGCGGAGCCGTGAGCATCGCCGGCGGCAAGGAAGCCACGCCGGTTTCGTCCCTGCACAAGTGCATGGCTTGCGGCAATGGCTTGTCGCGCAGGCCGGCCAAGCGCAAGGGGCAATTCTGGTGGGGATGCAGCAACTTCCCCACGTGCAAGCAGACCTATCCCGACCTGAAAGGCCGGCCCGACTACAGCAAGGGCCGCAATGGCCCAGCCGAGTAACCACCAAGACGAAGGAGCATGACCATGAACCAGCAAAACACCACCCAGGCCGATGACGTGCTGCCCGAGCTGCCCGCCATTGACGACAACGCGGCCGCCGCCGGCGCGCTGCGCGAGAAGCTGGCCGACGCGGCGACGCCCGGCTACCAGGCCGAGTTCGACCCCGAGGAAGCCGAGCGCGCCGGCGCGTTCGTGGAGGACGCATTGAGCGAGCAGGACGCCGCAGAGAGCGGCGACGACCTGGCGGCCCTGGCCTCGCAGGGCGACGACCAGGCCCCGGCCTTCATCACCGAAGGCGGCCCGAGCGACGACCTTCCGCCCTTCGTCAATACGACCAACATCCGCGAGCTGTACGACTGGAAGCCGGGCGAATCGCTGGACGAGGCCATCGCGCGCAAGAAGGCGCAGGAGGGCTAACCCATGCCGATCAACCAGGCCGAGGCGCAAGCCGTCACCCTGGCGTTCGTCCGAGACTATCCCGGCGCGCTGGAGCTGGCCTATCGGTTCCGCGACAACACCGGCGAGCTGTACGGCCACCGGGCAGCAGAAGTCCCGGCAGACCTCAAGGGCGGCTATGTCCCGAAGGAGACGATCCACAACGGCCGGGCCTACCGTGGCCGCGTGGACGTGCCCCTGGCGAACATGGACGACGCCGCCGACCTGGTGCTGACGCTGCGGCATGAAGTGCTGGGCCACTACGGGGCCAACACCTTCAAGCCGGCCGAGAAACGCGCCCTGCTGGACGGCCTGATCGCCGCCCGCGAGGAACCGAGCCTGAAACCACGCTGGGAGGACATCAACCGCCGCTATGCCGGCGCTTCGATGGACGTGCGCGCGGAAGAGGTTTGGGCGCTGCATTGCGAAAGCATCGCGCCCGGCCAGCACGCGGGCCAGGCCCAGGTGCTGGAGCGCGGCCAGCAGTCATTCATGGAAACCTGCATCGCCCGCGTGCGGCCCATGCAAGTCGCCGACCTGCACAACATCGTGTGCATGGTCGCGGATGGCCTTCACGACCGTTCCAGGACGCAGCAGACCTTTCCGCAGATCAACGAACTATTCCGAAGGGATGAAGCAATGGAACCCAAGAAGCCATTTCATGAAGTCGTTGCCGAAAAACTGATCGAGCAGCTCAAGGCAGGCACCGCGCCGTGGCAACGGCCGTGGGAGCCTGGCGAGCCGAACGCCTACCTGCCGATGAACCCGACCACCGGCAAGCGGTACAAGGGCATCAACGCCATTCACTTGATGGCCCAGGGCCGCAGCGATGGCCGTTGGATGACCTACAAGCAGGCCGCCGCCGTGGGCGCGCAGGTTCGCAAGGGCGAGAAGGGAACGCCTGTCCAATACTGGAAGTTCAGCGAGGAACAGAACAAGGTCGATGAGAGCGGCCGGCCCGTTCTCAACGCGAAGGGCGAGCCGGTCAAGGAAACCGTGCAGCTCGAACGCCCGCGCGTGTTCTTCGCCACGGTGTTCAACGCCGAGCAGATCGACGGCCTGCCGCCGATCCAGAAGAAGGAACAGACCTGGAGCGCCGTCGAGCGCGCCGAGCACATCCTGAAAGCGTCCGGTGCGTCGATCACGCACGCGCCTGGTGATCGCGCGTTCTACCGGCCCGCGACCGACAGCATCCACCTTCCCGACCGGGGCCAGTTCCCCACCGCCGACAACTACTACGCGACCGCCCTGCATGAGCTGGGCCACTGGACGGGCCACCCGTCCCGCCTTGACCGCGACCTGGCCCATCCCTTCGGTTCCGAGGGGTACGCCAAGGAAGAGCTGCGCGCCGAGATCGCTTCCATGATCGTCGGCGACGAGCTGGGCATCGGCCACGATCCGGGCCAGCACGCCGCCTATGTCGGTTCCTGGATCAAGGCCCTGCAAGACGAGCCGCTGGAAGTGTTCCGCGCCGCTGCCGACGCCGAGAAGATTCACGACTACGTGCTGGCCTTCGAGCAGAAGCAGGTTCAGGAACAAGAGCAGGCCCAGGTGCAGCAGCCCGAGCAGCACTACTCCGATTTGACGCTCCAGGCCCTGGTCGAAAAACACGGCTGGGAGGTTGCCTACAGCGGCTTGCAAGAGCCTGGCCGTGTGGATTCCGTCCATCGCACCTTTGAAGGTGTCGGGCCGCTGGGCACCATGACCACCCCGAACGGCGAGCGGCGCTTGTCGGCCGGCTACCACGACGACGCCGAGCGCCGGCGCTACGTCACGTTGAAGCTGGGCGACCAGGTGATCGGCGATGCCGATGGCCGCGACCAGAAGCCGGAAGAGATCGCCCGCCAGATCAACGCCAAGGCCGAGCAGTACGCCGACGAGCGGCGCGTCAAGAACGGCCTGGAGCCGATCTACAGCATCGCCTCGCAGCAGGCCGAGGCCCAGCAGCTCAATGATGAGCTGCGCGAGCACGGCCAGGAGATCGTTTCTCACCTGGACGCGCAATCGCGGTGGGCGGATGGCGAGCGCATCTTTGCCTTCCACGAACAAGACGAACAACCGCACCAGGTCAGAAGCCTGGCCGAGCTGGAGAGCTACGCGCCCGATCAACTGCTGGCCCTGCCGGCGCTGGCCCAGGAGCAAGAGGCAAAGCCCTTGTCCGTGGCCGAACGCACGGCCGAGCAGCACGAGGCCATGAAGGCTGCCGACGATGCTTTCCAGCGCGAGCTGGTGCGCGCCTATGGCGAGAACAACGCCGGCGATGCCCGCTACAAGACCCAGCACGACGATGAGGCCGTGCAGAAGGCCGGCGATGCCTTCGTGGCCGCGTCGAACGCCTGGCGTGAGGCCGTGCGCGATGCCCGTCAAACCGTTGCGAGTCAGGAGGCCACGATGCAAGTACCCCAGCAGACCGACCAGGCCGAAGCCTGGATGTTGAAGCACGTCGAGCTGGGCACGGTGGGCCGTGCGCTCGAAGGCGCGACCCTGGAGCAGATCGACCGCGCCCTGGACGTGCTGGATCGCATGCAGCCGATGAACACGCAAAACGAGTTCTGGACGCGGCACGAGCTGCCCTACGACCTGGAGCCGCTGGAAGCGAAGATCAACGACGCAATAGATCACCTGGTCGAAGAGCGCCGGCCGGATGCCGTAGTCGCTGCAACGCGGCTTGACCTGGCAACCGGCAACACCAATTCACGCGAGCGCGACCGCCAAGCCTTCCACCTGGCGGCCGACGATGCGCTGGGCTTCCCCCTGCCCCACGACTGGACGGGTGAAGTGCGGGTTGTCGGCGTGGTCGAGCGTGACGGCGAGACGCGGGCCGCCGACCTGGCCACGGAGACGCCGGAGGCGTACCACCTGTACGCCCGGAAGGGCGAAGCGCAGTTCGGCGAGGATGCCTTTGCCTACCTCACCGCCACCCGCACGCTGGGCGAGGCCGACGAGCTGGCCGACCGCCTGGCGCTGATCGACGCCAATTCGCAGACGGACGAGTACGAGAAGGCGACCCGGCTTGCCCGCGTGCAAGAGGATCGCGTCCGCCGCGACCCGAACAGCACCGACGAGGACATTTCAGCGGCTAAAGAAGCCCGGAAGGCGCTGGAGGCCAAAGCGTTCGTCGCGGCCGAGGAAGCCAAGAACTCCCAGCGGGTCGATGACGAGCGCGGCGACTCCGTGGAGCACCAGGCACCGCAGGAACAGCGCGTGGCTGCGGCCGACCAGCAGCCGGCCCAGGCCAGCCAGGCAACCGAACGGCAGTACATCAGCGTGCCGTTCAAAGAGAAGGACGAGGCCAAGCAGCTCGGAGCGCGCTGGGATCGCAAGGAACAGTCCTGGTACGTGCCGGCGGGAGTGGATGCGGCCCCCTTCGCCAAATGGTCGCAGGGAGCCGCTACGCCGGCCGTAGAGGCCAAGCCGACCCAGCAGGCACCCGAGGCCCAGGACGGCGGCCAGAAGGCCGCACAGGCCGTCCAGCAGGCCCGGCAGTACCTTGCCGTGCCCTACGAGCAGCGCAACGCCGCCAAGGCCGCCGGCGCGCTTTGGGACAAGGCCGCGAAGTCCTGGTATGCCGGCCCTCGCGCCGACATGGCGAAGCTGGAACAGTGGAAGCCCGAGAACGTGCAGGCCCAGCAGGGGCCAGCGATGACGCCAAGGGAAGAGTTCGCCGAGGCCATGCGCAGCGCCGGCCTGTTCACCGGCAGCAACGCCCAGGGCGATCACCCGATCATGGACGGCAAGCGGCATCGCGTGCCGGTCGAGGGCGGCAAGAAGGGCACGCTCGATGGCTTCTATGTCGGCCACCTGGACGGCCACCCGGCCGGCCGGATCATCAACAACAAGACCGGCACGGACATTACCTGGAAGAGCAAGGGCTACGCCTTGAGCGACCAGGAGAAGGCCAAGCTCCAGGCCGAGGCGGCCGAGAAGCTGGCCCAGCGTGCCGCCGAGCAAGACAAGCTCCAGGAAGCCACCGCGCAGCGCGTCGGCCGCCAGATGCCCGACCTGGTGCCGGTCGAGCAGCCGACGCCCTACCTGCAAGCCAAGGGCATCGAGGCCCACGCCGGCGTGTTCACCGACCGCGAGGGCCAGAAAACCTACATCCCCGCCTTCGACGTGGACGGCAAGCAGTGGACGATGCAGTACATCCAGGAGGACGGCACCAAGCGGTTCGCCAAGGACAGCAAGAAGGAAGGATGCTTCCACCCGGTCGGCGGCATGGATGCGCTGGCCGCAGCGCCGGCGCTGGTGATCGCCGAGGGCTATGCCACGGCCGCGAGCCTGGCCGAAGGGCTGGGGCATGCCACCGTGGCCGCGTTCGACTCGGGCAACCTGCCGCACGTGGCCCGCGCCCTGCGCGAGAAGTTCCCCGACAAGCCCATCGTGATCGCCGGCGACGACGACAAGGCCCAGGAGATCGAGCGCGGCCACAACCCCGGCCGCGCCAAGGCCGAGGAAGCCGCGAAGGCCGTAGGCGGCAAGGCCATCTTCCCGATCTTCGCGCCGGGCGAGCAGCAGGCGAACCCCAAGGGCTTCACCGACTTCAACGACCTGGCGAACAAGAGCGAGCTGGGCCGCGACGGCCTCAAGCGCCAGGTCGGCGCAGCCGTGGGCCAGGTGCTGATCGAGGAAGGCCGCCGACAGCAGCAGGAGCAGCGCCAGGAGCGTGCGGAGAAGCAACAGCAGCAGCCGGAACGCCCGCGCCGCGCGGCACGCATCGGCTAAAGTCCCGGAGGGCTGCAACCACACGCGCGGTTTCCTCCCTCCCTGGCCGCCGGCAGTCATCGCCGCCTCGCACCCCGAGGCGGCTTTTTTTTGCTCGAGCATCGCCGCATCCGACGATGCCACCAGGCCCGCGCACGTCGAGCTGCAGCATCGCCATTTCCGGCGATGCACGCCGGCGCGGTCGACCATCGCCAGTTCCGACGATGGCGGCCGCCCTGCCCGCCTGGATCTCGCATCGCCATTTCGGGGTCTCCTCGTTTTCAGTGCAATAAGTGACGGTACGCAAAGCTAGCACTGGCGCGGGGGTGGTCTGGGTAGACCGTTGATTTCATTGACTTTCCTGTTCGCTTTGTAAACGGGTATGGTGGCCTCCCACTTTTGAGGTTCACGATGCAGGGTTGGCACACAACGTTTTTGGGGATGCGTGGGCTCCCCCGCGATATCAGCGACTTCGAGATGAAGGCATTTTTCACCTTCGATGGTGCCGAGCGCGACGCAATCAATGCACGCCGAGGTGATTCCCACAAGCTTGGTCTGGCGCTCCATATTGGTTTCCTGCGCATGAGTGGGCGTTTGCTCGGTGCCTTTCGGGTAATTCCAGTAGCCTTGTGGCGCCACCTTGGCAACGAGCTTGGCATTGCAGCACCAGAAGTCGCCTCGCTGAGAGCCATGTATGAACGCGGGCGCACGCTATTCGATCACCAACAAGTAGCCTGCACGGTCCTTGGATTCCAGTGGATGAGCGAGCACCAGCGCCGCTCACTGGTACGTGAACTGCGCGACGAAGTGGCGCGCTGCGCCGACCGCGATCAGCTACTCGTGCGGGCGCGTCAATGGCTGTACAAGAACAAGCTGGTGATCGTGCACGAGCGGGCAATTCGGACACTGATTGCGGCGGCACTTGCCCAGCTTGAAGTTGAAACAGGCACCGCCATCGCCGCCAGCGTTGATCCAGCAACACTTGATCGCTGGCGAGCCTCAGTTTCAGAGCTGCGCCCAGATGGACAAACCCAGCAGAGTTGGCTATGGGCTGCACCGGCGAAACACTCAACCCGCCAAATCAGCGAGGTACTGGAGCGCATCGACCTGCTTTACACGCTGGACGTTCATAAGCACCTGGCAGACATCCCCGATCTCATCTTGCGCCGCTACGCGCGCCGACTTGTCTCCAGGCCGCCCTCAGCCGGAGCCAAGATCAAAGAGCCAGCGCGCACCGTGGAGGTCGC